>UQXB01000040.1:0-19232 GCA_900544935.1 uncultured Collinsella sp. | reverse complement strand
GAACATCTCGACAAACCGGGATTTGACGAGGGAATCGAGATATGTAAGCAACGCCTTCGCTTGCCCAATTTGGCTTTCAATGCGCTCAAGCGACTGAACTTGCCTAACGCCCTTTTCAGGCGAGGGAAGCTTGAGTTTAATTCCTTGAATCTTACTTAGTTTGATTGATGGGAACGACGGGTTTTCAATCAATCTGTTCGGGCGGTTAAAACGGAAGTAATGCTTCAGATAGGAAGCGTAGTTTCCATTTGGGATTACGCATGCGAGATGTGATACCACGTAGCAGGGCTTAGGGAGAACATATACGTTTCCCGTCATGCATGACATTCCACTTTTTGCGAAGACAACCGTCCCCGCAGGGAACAGGGTTAGATGCAATTTCTGGGCGGTGCCACCGTCAATTTTCTCGAGGTCAGCGAGACTTCCCCCAGCAAGCAGATTCGTCAAGCTACCAGCGCGAACAAACGGTATGCCGTCTTTCGTAAACGCATCTTTTTTAGGCGCTACGTTGCCAGCTTTGATTTTTGCGATTTCGCTCAGTTTGACCGTTTCACGTTCCCCGACAAATTGGGGTTTGCTCGGTTTGCGTCAATCTTTTAGAGGTCTTTGTCTGCTCCTGGCTCTCTGAGGCACGCATGCATCTCAAATGCGTGACGGGGCTTAGGCATTCCTTGCTTTCAGTTCACCTAACACTGAAGTCTCTGGAAGATGACGATTTTTCTATAGCGTTTAATAAGGAAAATGTTAGCGACATGGATTTAACGTTGCAAACAAAGCCGCCTGCGACGATTCTTTTAGTCATCGCTCTCGCGCACCACATCTGACCTGCGGGAATGCAGGACGATAAAGCCGCTGGCTACGATTCACTTCGCTAAGCGGGTGTCAATGAGGGAAAACGGGCGTTTTGGCATCCGTTTCGAGCGGTTTTGGGCTTCAGCACCTTCTCGTTTTTGTCCCTGGGACAAAAACGAAACTGCGAGCTCGCGGTTTCGAAATAGTTTGCGAATTTGTCTCAGGATTTGTCCCAAACACATACGCGAGGGCACGCGGCGGGATTCGGCGGCAAGATGGCTAAAACCGACAACTCAACTGGAGTTGACTGGAATGACATCATGACAAACGAGTGCGAAAGAGTGGGAATAGTAAATAGCTCTTTGCGAGGGAGGTCGGATGCGGCCTCCCTCGTTTTTTATTTGCGTGCCATGGATGCTTGTGCATTGTGATGTATGTGGTACATGCAAACCAGCCACGCAATCTCTCAAGCTGTTTAGCTGGGATTATTGTTTGCTGGTATTTTTTAAAGTGTTTTCAATTACCGAAGTAACGCCATCAATTTATTTCAATTAATGCTGACCGGCAGATCGCGTCCGCCCGCAAGAGGCCGCTCGGACTGGTACTCAAAATGTACTCACGACGTTTTGAGTATCGATTTGCTGGTACTCACAGACGGAAAAAACGACTGTCTACCTCGATATATTCGTTATCCCCAACGATTCGTCAACGAATACTGACTAGTGATTGAGTGATGCATGGCTCAAATTGGCATACGTAATTACGTAATTACGTATTCTGAAGTAAAATGATTTCGGTCAATTAAGGAACGTAGAACAGGTCAATTCGGAGGGGCGATCATGGAGGAAGATCAGGCTGTTCATGCCGAAAGGGAGCTAGATAAGTTCACGCTCTCGATAACCCGCGAGGATAAGCGGGCTCTTAAGTCCTATGCCGCGCGCCAGGATAAGACGGTGGCTAAAGTCCTGCGCGAATGGATTGACGAGAAGTGCAAGGGGGAGAAGTGATGTCTCAGACGGCGCAAGCGGTCGTTCAGAACCTTGTTGATCGCGCTGTCAAGCTGGGCGATCGTCAGCTCGCTGCCGACATCCGCGCCTTTGCTGCGCAGCGCCAGTTTGGGCTTGTATTTGAACACAACCGTCCAGAGCGACTTCGCCTTTATGGCAAACCTATCATGGAGGGCGATGTCGTACAGGTGCTTCCCGAGCGTGGTAAAAAAGAGGACTCTAGCTCCCAACTGCTATGGTTGGTAAATGCCGTTCGGGGGGGGGTTGCTGATCTAAAGCCATATCAATCGCCCTCATATGACGAAAACGAATGTGAGCCCCGCTCCGTTGCTGTCGACGATGTCGTGCCTGTTGCTGAATATGACCAGCCGATTTATGCTGGCCTCAAAGAGACTGGGCGTGTCGAGCGCGCTGGCGATAAGCCCTATCAAGTAGTCATTAACGGCGAAAACTACCATGCTCTTGAAACCTTGGCCTTTGCCTATGCAGGCAAAGTGGACTGCATATATATTGACCCACCCTATAACACTGGCGCCCGCGACTGGAAATACAACAACGATTACGTCGACGGCTCCGACGCCTATCGCCACTCCAAGTGGCTTGCCTTCATGGAGCGCCGCCTCAAGCTCGCCAAGCAGCTGCTCAACCCCAACGATTCCGTACTCATCGTGACGATCGACGAGAAGGAGTACGCAAGGCTTGAGCTTCTTTTAGAGAGCGTTTTTCCCAACGCGACCGGTATCCAGACGGTTTCAATCACCATAAACAAGAACGGGGTTGCCCGCGGCAACCAGTTCAAGAGAGCTGACGAGTACGCTGTCTTTTGCTTTTTTGGCACCGCCGCGCCGTGCCAAGTGGACCGCAGACTCTATTCCGTTGAGTTCGGAGAACTTGAGGAAAAAGTGGCTGATGACGCGTCGAGCAGCCGCTCCCAACGTAAAGTACGTTGGGAGCGGCTGCTGAGGGGCGGTCCCAATGCCGCTCGCACCGCAAGGCCGAACCTCTTCTATCCCATCTATATCGATGAGGAGACCGCGACCATTAAGGAGCTCGGCGCTTCTCTCCCCCTTGAACAAGACTGGACAAAGATACCGACAAAAACGGGTCTCAGGGCAGTTTGGCCTATTAGGACCGATGGCCGAGAGGCGACTTGGAGGATTTCCCAGAATGCTCTACAGGCCAAGCTTGATCGCGGGTGCGCAAAAGTAGGTGAGTACAACAAAAAGAGTGATCGGTACTCCCTCCTTTACCTAGGAGATTCCCAAGAGGAGCGTCTCAAGAATGGAGAAATTAAACTCATCGGCAAGGCTGAGGATGGGTCCTTGCTTCTCGAAGAGCAGGGAGAGCGCTCTGCCATTCCAACAACTGTTTGGAGTGGCACGCAGTTCTCTGCCGGTGAATACGGGAGCCGATATATCAAAAAGTTCATCGGCGATAGGCGCTTCACATTTCCAAAGTCCCTTTATGCGACCGAGCTCTCAATCGCTTCCGTTGTTGCCGACAAGCCCGACGCCCTTGTAGTCGATTTCTTCTCAGGATCGGGCACCACGGCACATGCCGTCATGCGCTTGAACCATCAGGACGGCGGGCGCAGGCGCTCCATCAGCGTAACGAATAACGAGGTCTCCGAGGACGAATCCAAAAAGCTCACCAAGCGCGGTCTTCGCCAGGGCGACCCCGAATGGGAGGCGCTGGGCATCTGCCAGTACGTTACCAAACCACGCGTCACGGCGGCCATCACGGGCAAGACGCCCGAGGGCGATTCCATCAAGGGTGACTACAAGTTCACCGACGAGTTCCCCATGGCCGACGGCTTCGAGGAAAACGCCGTCTTCTTTGACCTCACCTACGAAGACCCGGACGCCGTCGAGCTGGGCGTGGCCTTCGAGGAGATCGCGCCCCTGCTCTGGCTGCGCGCTGGTTCGCGTGGCAGCATCATCAAGCACGAGCAGCCGGGCTTTGCCATGGCCGACGCCTACGCCGTCCTCTTCGACTTTGCTTCGGTCGGCGCTTTCATAGACGCCGTCAAGCAGAATGCCAGCATAGGGTGCGCCTATGTGATCACGGACGACACGGCTCGATACGCCTCCGTCAAGGCACAACTGCCTGGGCTCGACGTCGTCCGCCTGTACGAGAACTACCTGCAATCGTTCAAGATTGCCGCCGAGGATGCGGTGAGGTAAACATGAGAGTCGAACTTAAGGATTTCCAAGCCGGTGCGGTCGCGACCCTGGCGAACAAGTTGCAGTCGATGCGCCGACGCTACGAGCAGGACGGCGAGCTGTCCTCGATATGCCTCGCATCTCCCACGGGGTCGGGCAAAACGGTCATGTGCGCAGCGACGATCGAAGCGCTCTTCTTCGGAGACGACGATCTGAGCCTCATGCCTGACGAGAATGCCGTCGTTCTTTGGCTCTCGGATTCCCCGAGCCTGAACGAGCAGACGGGCGTGCGTTTCTCAAACGTGGCGGACAAGCTGGCAGACAGCATCCTCGACAGGCGCCACCTGGTCACAATTACCAACGACTTCGGAGCCGCGCACGACATTCTCGAGCCGCGCCACGTCTATTTCCTCAGCAAGGACCTACTCAGTAAGAACGGCCTGCTCACAAAGGGTAGTGAGGCCAACTCCGGCCGCGTGTTCTGGGACATCCTTGACCGCACCATCAGGGACCCGGAGCGTAACCTCTATCTGTTCATCGACGAGGCGCACCGCGGCTTGGGCGCCAATGCCTCGAGCGAGCGCGGCACGGTGACTATCTACGCCAGCCTCATTGATGGGCTCGACGGCCGTGCAGCGATGCCCATCGTCGTCGGGGTCTCTGCCACGCCGCAGAGGTTCGAGGCGGCCATGGACCAGCGCGCCGATCGCGTGCGTATGCCAAAGGTCGCTGTGACCCCTCGCGAGGTCCAGGAGTCAGGTCTGCTCAAGGACATCATCGAGTTGCGCGTGCCAGAGAAGGACGACCCAGTCGAGCACCAGTACCTCACTATGGCGTGCGAGCGCTATGCCCTGGCCTGCCGCGAGTGGGGCGAGTACTGTGCCCGCGAGGGCGAGAGCCCCGTCAACCCGCTGCTGCTCATCCAAGCGGCGGACAACGTGAGCAGCTCGGCCCTGGCTGAGATGTGCGACCAGATCACGGGCCTGGTCCCCGGCCTTTCCGAGGCGATGTCGTTCGCCAACGTCTTCGGCGAGCATAAGGACATCGCGGCGGGAAAATACCTCATCCCCTATGTCGAGCCCGAGTTCGTTCAGGACACCTCGCGCATTCGCGTGCTCTTCGCCAAGGAGGCTGTCTCCAACGGATGGGACTGCCCGCGAGCGGAGGTCATCTTCTCGCAGCGCAGGCGTTCGGACTCGACCTATATCGCACAGCTCGTGGGACGTATGGTACGCACCCCGCTCGCGCGGCGCATCGAATCCGATGATCTTTTGAACTCCGTCGCCTGCTACCTGCCCCAGTTCAATCCCGAGAGCACTCAGGACGTGGTCGACTACCTCATGGGCCGCAAGGACGACATGGGCGAGAGCTCCATCGGCAAGCAGAACATCGTTCTCAACCCCGTGACTATCACGGCGGCTGCGCCCAAGTCCGAAGCCGACTACCAACAGGAGCTCAAGGCGTACGAGGAGAACGAGAAGGCCATTGAGGCGGCGCGGCAGGCACAACCCGGCTACCAGGCGTCACTTGCCGGCATCGCGATTCAAGAGCCGTTGGACATGCAGGGAACGCAGCCCTCGCTTGCCTCGGCGGTCAGGCCCGTCGACGTTCCGGCGCCAGAAGCGGAGCCGGCGCCTCAGCCCGCAACGGGCAACTACGTTGCAGCGCCTGCCCCGCAGCAACCTGCGACACCTGAGCCAAGTTCCACACAGACCGAGCCGACCCAGCCCGTCTCGGTCGTAAAACCCGTGCCCATGGCAAAGCCCAAGCCGCCCACCAAACGCGAGCAGTCTTTCACGCATCAGGAGTGGCAGGGCATCCGCACAGCCTTCGATTCCATACCCGTCCAGCGCATTCCGAAGAAGGCCAGAAACGAATTCCAGAGCCTGGTTAAGACGGCGACTCTGCTTGTCGAGACCGGCCTCGATGTCAATGCCGCGGCCGACGTGAAAAAACAGTTCGTCCAGAAGCTCAAGGGATACATCGTTGCTAACGAGGACGAGTACCGCGAAGCCAAACACGACGTAGAGGTTGCCGAGACCGTCAAGATCACGCTCGACAAGCTCAACGAGACCGAGGACCAGGAGCAGGAGGAGGCCCGCACGGACGCCGAGGGCCTCAGAAAGGCCGCCCGCGACGCCGACATGCATTTCACTAAGGAGTTTGCGAATGAGTATCGTCGCGCCAACTTCAAGGAGCTTGGGCGCCCCGAGTGCGACTTGCGCCTTGCCGCAGCGGTGCGCACACAGGCCATCGTTGATGCGCTCGAGGGCTGGGCGGCTCAATGCCGAAAGGAATACTTCGATAAGGTCGATGGATCTGGCGATTATGACTACCTTAACGACTCGGCAAAGCAGCGTTACGACGAGCTGGCCCGTGAAACCGAAGGCAAGCGCCTAACAAAGATAGAGTGGCCCACGTCTGCCAGCACGTCGGACGACTTCGCTAAGTATCCGTGCCATATCGTGCAGAAAGAGGACGGCCTCTGCCCGCTCGACCTGAACCCGGCGGAAGACTATATCGTTAGGAACGAATTGGCAAAGAATCGCACGGTTGCCTTCTATCGCAATCCGTCGGGCAGCATGTCTGCTAAGGCATTTTCGATTCCGTACATGTCTTCGGTGGGACGCAAGGCCCTGCATCCAGACTTCCTCTTCTTCGTGAAGGATGCAGCGGGCGTCATCAGGCCGTCCATCGTTGACCCTCATGGCGAGTTCCTCGGCGATACGCTAGCAAAGCTTAGGGGCTATGTGACCTATCTGCGCGATTATCCCGATGTGTTCAAGCAGGTACTCTTCGTCGGGGATATGGGCGAGGGCGTGTACAAGGTGCTCAACCTCTTGCGATCCGATGTGCAGGATGCCGTGATGGGCTACAGCGATGTCGACTGTAAGGCGCTCTTCTACGGCTCCTTCGCAAACGACTATCACTAGGATTGTCGGGATTTGCCTGGCGGGCGTCTCGGATCATATACAAGAACCGAATTAGTAAGGCTCGCTAAGGCGGCCGTCCGTTAGGGGCGGCCGTCTCTCTTCAGTCTTGACCAATGATTTCAAGCATTTCGGTGGCATTCGCCGGTCATGACCTCGTATCCGTTACGTGGGTGGCACCTCCGCTACGCCGCGTCAAGGGGCCCATGAGACCCCGCACAAACCTCCGCTCCGCTCCGGTTGGTGGAGGTCGTCATGGACTCCCTTGACCCGTCTTCGCTCCGGTGCGGCTTTGCAGGGAGCAAAGCCGACGACGACGCGCGGCGTCGCCATTCGGCTTTGCCCGCAAGGGCGAGATGTTCAGGGCAGCGTGCCCGGAAACGGAGGAAGACATGCAGGAGCTGATGACGAGGGAGATTGCGGAGGGGCTGCCGAGGCTCTATGAGCAAGACGGCGCGGAAGACCCCATCGTCTACGTTCATTACTTCTCGTGTGTGAGCGGATGGGACTGGTGGCTGCTCGAGTTTGACGGCACGGACGAGGCGTTCGGCCTCGTCGAGGGCTACGACGACGAGTTGGGTTATTTCAGTCTCAAGGAGATGGTCGAGTTGAATCGCTCGATGGGGTTCGCCGTCGTCGAGCGCGACGAACACTTCTCCCCGAAGCCGCTCAGCGCCGTCAGGAGGAGGTAGCTCCATGGGGATGTTCGAGTACGGTGTCGTAGGTTGCCCTAGCGAGGTTTCGGGCGAGGCAAACGAGTTGACGGTCGTCGTTGAGTACGAGACGGACCTCGAGGGAGGGGCGTATGAGGTGGGTGTCGCGCCGGAAGGGTCGCCCGGGCTCGAGCGTCTCGTCTCGGAGGCGTGCGGCGAGGCCGATGCCCTGGTGGGGGATGAGGGCGGATGGGCCGCCGTCCGCATCGGGCGCGGCGACGTGGAAAGCATCGACTGCGAGAGTGGGCGGACCATGTACGTCGCCGGAGAGGGGTGAGGCGCATCCAGAGAGCGCGGGCATGCCATCGGCGTGACCGCGCCAGCTATTCCGGGGATGCCTCGCGCCATCCCCGCACCCCTGCGCGCCAAGGGGCTGCTGCCCCTTGGAACCTTGCTTAAGGAAACTCGAGGGTGCGTGACGAGTTTTGGGATTTATGCGTTTGTCGTCGATGGACTCCTGTCTGGCATATACACGCTCTGACCCAGAATCCGGCTACGGACGCTATTTCGTGGCACCGCAGGAAGAGCACTTATATCCAGTGGTCACGGTCTCGTCCCATGCCGCGCTCACCTGCACCTGCTCGTCATAGGCTGCTTTGTCGGTCACGGTCTCATAATAGCCCTGCTTCACGGTTACATAGGAAGAATGGTAGCCACCATGGTCATACGCATCGAGATGACCCCAAGGGTCAGATGTAATGTCTGCGCCGCACTGATTGCAGATGTAGTGTTCCTCTGTCACTGCGTCATGCCACACCTGATGGGTCACCGCATCGTGGTGGACGGTCTTGTATTGCGCGTCGTGATGGACGGTCTTGGTCTGGGCAACCCAGTTGTGCTGGTGCGCCGTGGTGTCATCCTTCTTTGATGAGCCGCCCGAGATGGAACCGGAGCCGGAGTTTCCGCTACCTTCGCTCGGCTTGCTGTCCGACTTATTTCCAGAGCCGTTGTTTCCGCTATCGTTCTTGGAACCGGAATCGTTCTTCTTGTTGTCGGAGGTCTCCGGGGTCTTCGCGTCAGACTTGTCCTCCTTGGCCGTCTCCTGCGCCTTTTCGCTCTCCTTCTCGACGGCATCCGCGTCGGCGTTCGGGTTCTTCTTGATGTTGTCCTCGAACTTCTTCGCGACCGCCGCGCCCTTGTCTCCGGTCAGGGTGGAATCGCCCTTCTTCACGGCTGCTGCAACGTCCTTGGCGATGGCGGTCAGGTCATCCTTCGTCACCTTGCCCGCATCCACCTTTTCGAGCGTGATGACGGTACCGTTCGTTTTCTTGTCATCTTTCCCGGCCTTGACCTTACTGGACGCGGCCTTATAGGTGGAGCCGTCCGCGTTCACCGGCGGGATGAGGGTGACGGTGTAGGTGCCGGACTCGCCGACCTTCACGGTCACCTGCTTGTTCGCGGCGATGGCGGTGTAGAAGTCCACCTTCCCGTCCGCATCCTCTATATGGGCGATAATGGGCGTGGAAGTGTCCGCATCCCAGCCGTCAGCCTTTACCTCAAGGGTAAGTACCATGTCCTGCTTCTCATCGTCCTTTGACTGGGACACCGCAGGAGCATTGGAATCTCCCGTCCAACTGGCATGTGAGATGGCGTAAGCCCCGCCGCCGATGAGAAGCGCCGCACAGAGGATTCCTGCACCAGCCGCGCAGACCTGCTTACGGGAAAACTCGCGCCCGAAGAGCACGAAAGGTTTCCCCTCTTCCTTTTCCACTGCATCCCCGGAGACCATATCGTCCGTCACCTTCGGAATCTCCGTAACCACCATGGCTCCTTCCTGATTGCGATACTTCAATATTTGCATTGTATTTCAAATTGTCACTTATATAGGTGTGACTTATATAGGGTTGGCTTGAATCATTGACACCGAAGGATGGGAGGTGTCGATGACTCAGCTGGACCCCAAGATGCGCGTGGGGCTCCGCATCAAGGAGCTAAGGGCCGGGCTCGGCCTGAGCCAGGAGGCCTTCGCGTACTCCATCGAGATGTCGCGCACCTACTTCGCCGAAGTCGAGACCGGCAAGCGCAACGTCTCAATCGAGAATATCGAGCGCATCGCAGGCGGGCTCGGCGTTTCCCTGAGAGAGTTTTTCGATTCAGACCTGTTCGATGGATAGTTCGGCTGCCGGCTTCTGACGTCATTTTTTCGGCGCTGTGGTTCGAATGCTACGCGTCATTTTGGATTCGGTTTTCCGCCACGAAGCGGCGGTGCAGGATAAGGCTCCACTACGTTTCGCCGGAGGCAAACGGCGCAACTCGGCGCGCCGAGTTCGAAAGCGCAGGTAGATGCCTGCACCTAAAACGAAAAACACCCGCACCCGCGTGTAGTACGCGGGTGCGGGCGCGTAGTTGATCGAGGCGTTTCCGCTGGATATGGGCGATTACGCGGCTAGAAGCCCTCGGGAACGTATCCTGCCACCGTTTTCGGCTTCGTTGGTGCTATCGCCGCGCCGCCGGGGTCGGTCGGGCCCTGCCAAATCTTCGGTACCGTCTCGTTCCTGATCTCGCGGCGAGCGGTCGATTGCTCCATAAGTGCCCGTTCGGCCTCGGGGGACGTCATCCCGAGCATGGGCCCGACGAAGGTCTCGGTGACGTCCCTGCTGGGGAAGGCCATAGGTACGCCGTCGTGGATCACGAGGGCTCCCGTCTCGCGGCCAGTCCAACGCTGGAGCTCGTCGGGCGTGATGAGCGGCCTGCGGACGAGCCCCTCGCTCATGCCGGTTGACCCGGTGTTCGTTCCCTTCGTTCTACTCGTGGACTGCGCGATCGCGGTGTAGGAGCCCATCGATTCCGAGAGCTTGCGCGCCGTGTCGAGGTTGGAGCAGGAGAGAACGACCTTGTCCTTGAGGAGGTCGAGTATCGTCTCGGCTTCTTCTCGGCTGTAGCCGGAGACGGACTGGAGCTGGAGGAGCGACTGACAGAACCAGAAAACATGGCCGCCTTCCGAGCGCATCTCTCCCAGGTCCTGGACAATCCTCTCGTTGCGGCCGAGGGATGCCGCCTCATCGAGGAGGAGGACGGTCTCGACGGGGCAGCGCCCGGCATGGCCCGCAGCGCAGGAGCGCAGCGCCGAGAGCGCTTGGGAAACGAACGTCTGGACGAGTCTCTTGTAGTTGCCCGTTGCCGAGGACGATGAGATGAAGACCGCTGTGGGCTCCTCGCCGATGTCCCCGAGGCCGCACTCGTCGTCGTGAAGCATCCGGGCAACGTTGCCGTCGACGTATTCGGTGAGGCAGTTGCTCAGAGTCGAGACGATGCCGGGCCCGCCTCCGTGCTCACCGTTGAGTCCGCCGAGGAAGGGGAGGGCGGGGTCTCCGGCGGGCAAAGACGCCGCCAGGGCGGCGATGCGGTCAAGCGGGCCTTGATCGCCCGACGGCGAGATTGCGGCCGCGACGGACATGACGGTCTTCTCGTCTTCCGGGATGGACGCGTCCTCGATGAGGGCGAGGGAGATACCGACGAAGAGGTTCCGAGCGCCGTCGTAGAAGAACGGCTGGCCTTTCGACGGCGCGGGCACGATGCAGCGCGCGAGCTCGCGCAGTTCTCGCGCGCAGCCGCCGGCCCTCTCCGCCCTAAAGGCCTCCTTTGCCCTCTCGAGCGGATCGAACCGAACCGAGGATGCGGGCGCGTCGAACATCACGTCGACGATGCGGTGAGTGCCCGCCTTCTCGAACGCAGGCTCAAGGAAGGCTCTGAGCTCGCCCTTGATGTCGTTGATGATGAGGGAACGGCCTTGCTCGAAGTTAGCCATGGCTGATAAAATGGCGACGCGGCGGCTCTTGCCCTCGCCGCTTTCGGCGAGGATGCAGGCGTGGACCGAGTCGATGAGCCTGACGCTCCTCCCGATCTCGCCCACGACCAAAGTGCCGCCCGAGGGCTTGCCGCCCTCCTGCCACGACTCGCTCTGGCACTTAAGCTCGCCGTGCGCCGAGATGAGCCTCGCGTCGCCGTGGATGGGCGCGCCGGGCGCGCGGCGCCCACCGACCCAGGTCCCGTCGTGGAGCCAGCGCGACCAGTCGAGGTGGCTCCAGATGCCGGCAGCCATTGAGACAGTGAGGGTTGCCGCGCATCCCACGAGGAAAGTATCGTCCTGGATCAGCTCCGGCAGGGCTTCGAGCGGGTTTTGGAACATGGTGCCGGGGGGTTCGGGCGCTGCGGCCGTCCCGAAGCTTGTGAGCGTTGCGGCGATGCCGATGACCCGTGCTTTCAGCCAGCGCCATACCGCCGGCAGCAGGGCGAGCGCGATCGCGGTCCCAACGGCCGTGCCGGCAGCGACACAGCGCTTGAAATGCGCGCCCTCGTCGACGTTGAAGCTCTTCTGCTTGCTCATAGAATCATTCCCTTCACTATTGTTTTCGCTGAGTCGAGCACGATGCCCGCCGCATCGCCCCTAATCGCGGCCGATACAGCGGCTGCGAGCGCCCTTGCGAGCGCGCGCTCGGCTTTCTGGCCGACCTCATCTGACAGGTCCTTCTTTCTTCTGGGGTTCTCCGTTGCGAACGCGAGCGCTTTGGTAATGGCTCTGCTCGCGGCAACCGGGGCTTTTGCCATAGAAAGCGCGTAGGACGGGCATGATCGGAGGCACCTCTCTGGGATAGGCCTGCGCTTGCGCACGGCTTCACGTGCTCTCTCCAGGTCTTTACCGACGACGCAGGCGCGGACCTCGCCGACGAGCGGCTTCATTCGCTTGCGCTCCGCCGCGGGCCCGTCGTCCGGCCTTGCGGACCTCATCAGTTCCCTTTCGGGGGCCGTCGCCCGCTCGTGTGCGATGACCCTCAGCAGGGCGTTGCCCTGGCGCGCGCGTAGCTCGCGCATGGCGTCGTTCACGTAGCGGTCCCGCGCAACGCCTTCAAGACCCTTGAGGTCGGCGCAGCGCTCCACGGACTTGCTGTAGGCGGCGCTCGCCCCTTTGATTTCAGGATGCCTCGACCCTGCTTCCGCGATTGCGACATCGACAGCCTTGGCGACATCTGGGTGCCAGCGGCGGAGGTGCGCGTAGGAGATTCGGCCGTCCGCAGGCAGAGCGACGCCAATCTCGTCGGCGGGGATATGGCGGACGGCGTCGACCGCCCGCGACCTCGCGAGGTCGCGGGCCTCATACTCGGCCGCGAGCGCCGGGGCCAGGGCCGCGTCGGTGAGCGCGTTTCTTGCCCGGTCGAGCCTGTTGCGGGCCATGAGTGAATCGAACGAGCCATCGGACGACCACGCAATAACGTGCACGTGCTTGGAATTCGGGTGGTTCTCGTGCTCGGCGGCTACCCAACGGACGCTGGACTCGGGGATGCCCATTGCCTCGGCAAGCGCCGGCGCGAGGTTTCGGCGGCAGAAGCGCTGCCAGTCCTCCTTGCACGCGAGGTCGAGCTCGCATGCCTCGTCCCTGCGGACGCTGAGCACAACGGTAGCAATCGCGCCGTCAGCCTTTTCGAGCTCCCTGCGGGCCGTGCGGAGCGGGACGGCCCCGTTCTGGTCGAAGAGCGCGGTCGATCCGGGCCTCTCGGCGTAGTAGCCGACGAGCCCCATCTTCTCAGCGAGCTCGGAGCGCCTGAGGTCGTCGACGGTGGCTGACTTGTCGGCTCCCTCGCGCGTGGCGACGTATTCGATGTTGTTAGTGATGACGGCGGAACGCCCGCGCGACCCGGTGAGGTGCACGCGGGCGTTCACGACGAGGCTGCTACGACTTGCCATCAGAAAGGCGCCCCCTCGCCTCAGAGAGCGTCATGCCGCGCTGCATGAGGCCGGCTTGCTTGTCGTAAGCGGCGTAGATGTCCGAGGCGCTCACGCCATCCAAGCCCTCGAACGTGCCCTTTTCGACCTCGACTGCCGCGATTGCCGCGACGATAGAGGCGCGCGTAGCACGGTGCACGACGCGCGCGATGCGGTCCTCCTGCTCGGCGTTGCGTTCGTCGAGCGTGTGGTCGAGCTGCTCGAGTAGCGGCTGCATGACGCCGCGCAGATAGGTTCCGAGCTCGGTGGAGTAGAGCGCCAGGCCGTCGGAGGCGAGCCCAGCGGCGATGAGCTCGCGGGCGGCTGCGCTGCCGCTGAGCCCCTTGGAAACCCCGTAGGCGTGGAGGCGGCGATAGGTCTTGTCGGGGAGGCGAAGGCTCATGACTTTCGACTTGTCTTTGCCGGTGGTCATCTTAGATCCCTTCGTTCGGGAGGGGTGCGCCGACGGCACGGAGGGCGGCGATGTTCTCGGGCGTGCGCTCGTAGGTCTTGGGCCAGAAGGTGATGGGTACCATGACGAGATCGTCGCGGGGGATTCCGTAGGCGAAGAGATAGGCCGCGATGGCATCGACGTATTCCGCATCGTCGACTTGGTAGGCGTCGGTGAAGTAGAGGCCGGTCGGGTCGTCGTTGCAGCCCTTGACGAAGTAGACGCCGTTCCCGCCTTCCTTGAACGGGTTCAAGACCTTGCACTCCGGCTTCGCGTAGTAGGCGATTCCAGCGCGAACGACGCGCGTGAAACCCGGACGCTCGTTGACCCGCGCTGCTCGCGTGAAGTTCAGGCCGGGACCGGATTCCAGCAGATGGGAGAGTACGGAGTCGACGGCGTCGCCCTTGTGCTCGGGGATTGTCCCGAGGAGGTCGGCGAGGCGCGATTTCATTTTCTCGATCAGTTTCATCGTGTGTTTCCTTTCTGCCGGTGCCGCACGGGTGCCGGCAACTCGCTTGAATGTCTTGGTTAGCGATGGTTCTAGCTGCGGAGAGACTGCGTGGTGCCGAAGGTGCCGAGGAGCGGCCAAGAGTTTTGGAACCCATGGCACCTTCGGCACCGTCTGCCGAGTCTTGCAGGTGAAGGGCGGTGGACAGGGTGCCACTGCGACATGCTGCGGCACCCAATTGGCCCTAATCCGTTTCCCGGAACACCCAACAGCGCTGCTTGCCGTATGGAGGGCAGAGGCGCTTGTTGCCCGGAACCCATCCGGGGCACTGCGACGAGAGGATCCGGCTGACCATCTTGCAGTTGGCCTTGGTCTTCTCAAGGTGGAGGGCCTTGTCGAGGATTTCGAACGTGCACATGGGACGGTCGGTGTTGCCGGGGAGATACGCGAGGACCTTCTGCACGCAGGGGTCCTCCTCGACAAAACGTCCGCGCTGTGCGGCCGCCTCGACCTCCATCTCGGGCGTGAGGACGGTCGAGAAACGGGGGTCGCCCGTCTTCATCCACGTGCGGGCCTCTGCCCATGCCTGCCGGATGGCGGTAGGAAAGCCCTCGTCGAAGACGGACTTCTCCGTGCGCTCGATGCCACAGAGCACCGGGAGGAAGCGCCTTGCGCCGCTCGTCCGCTCGCGGATGAAGTCGGCCTCGTTCGTGGTGCCGACGAAGACCACGCGCCGGGGAAACGCCTCCGTCCTGCGGCAATAGGCCCCTCGGAATTCATCGACCTGACGGGTGACCCCAGCCTTCACGCTCTCGATAGAGCGCTCGGACATGCCGTTGAGCTCGGGAATCTCAATGATCCACTTGCCCCGGTTCTGCTCGCCCGTGAGCTTGACGTCGCCGAGGTTGATCACGGAGTCGCTGAAATACTCGTCGCACATGGCGAGGCCCCTCGCGAAGGAGGACTTGCCGATGCCTCCGGCACCGCACAGGATGGGCATGTAATCGGCCTTGCAGCCCGGGCTGTAGACGCGGGCGATGCCCTCGCAGAACAAGATGCGCTCGACCTCCGAGACGTATGCGTTCCTCTCCGCGCCAAGGTAGACATTGAGGAGCGTCCCTACGCGCGGGATGCCGTCCCAGGTGAGGGCATCGAGCATGGCAACGAGCGGGTCATAGGCGTTGTCCTCGCCGACGATGGTCAGCGCGAGCAGCATGAACTTCTCCTTCTGGAGAGAGATGATCTGCTGGAGGAGGGCGAAGAGCCGTGCGTCGTCGCTATCGCGCCACCGGCGTTCCTGCGAATCTGCATCCCAGGGCAGGGGCCCAGTCTTGAAGAGCTCGTTCGCGAGACGGTTGTAGCCGACGTTCAGGGGAAGAGACTTGAGCTCCTCGACGATCTCGTTGACCGTCGGCGGGGAGCGGCGCTCCGGGGACTGCGGCTCGGGGGCGTCGTCGTGCTTCTGCGTGCCCATCAGATCGCCTCACAAGAATGGTGACGGCGAGGGCCATTGATGGGGTGGTTCTTGGCGGAGGCGAGTGCTTCGAGCCGGCGGAGGCGAAGCTCCGTGTCGATAAGGCGCTCGACCAGCTCTTCCTCCGACAAGGGGTGGTCGAGGCGGTAGTCGCGCAAGACGGCGCGGCGTCGGGCGGAATTCATCATGCTAAGATTCATCGACAGAGTCCTCCTTACGTGTGGGCTCATGTTTTTGGGCGACGGCCGAGCTTTGGTAGGGGAGGCCGTCGTCCAGACCCAGGTTTGCGATTAGGGCGTCTTCAAGCTCCACAGGGGAGCGCTCGACCGCGAACGATCCGGCAAAGGCGGCGAGCGTCTCGAGCGACTCGACGAGCTCGTCGTTCATGTCTCCTGCGCGCCGGATACGCCGGAGTTCCGCTACGACAGGTCCCATGCGCTCCTTAACCGCCTTGCGCATGCGGGTGGTTGCGACCACAGTAAAAGTGCCTTCCAGCAGGCTTCTCGCGATGAAGTCCTGCTTCGACAGACCGCTCAAAGCGACGCGGAGGTCGAGCTGGTCCGCCTCTGCGGGCGACATGCGGAAGGCGATGGTCTTGCAGCGACGGCGTCCCTTGGCGTCCACAATCGGCCTAGACATCCGACATCACCTCGTCCAGCGCCTCCACGAGGTCGTGCTGGGTCGAGGGGAAGAGATGCGAATACATCTCCGTGACCTCGGCGGTCTCGTGACCCATGCGGTCGGCGATTGCCGTGGGCGAGTAGCCGCTGTTGATGAGCGCACTGACGTGCGAGTGGCGGATGTCGTGGATGCGGATGCGCTTCACGCCCGAGAGCTCGCAACCCCTCTTCATCTCATGCGACAACGCGTGCTTCGTGACGGGGAAGAGCCGGTCGGTAGGGGCGATCTCGGGATGTGTCGACAGATAATCACGCAGCTCCTCACGAAGGAGGCTCGGCATGACGATGTCCCGCTTCGAGGCGCGCGTCTTGGGTGGACCGATAACGTCCTCGCCCTTGATGCGGGCGTAGGAATGACGGATACGGATAACGTTGAGATTGAAGTCGATGTCTTCCGGACGGAGGGCGAGGAGCTCGCCCTCGCGACAGCCCGAGAGGTAGAGCGTGAGGAATGCAAGGTAGATGAGCGGCTTGTCCTCGATGGCCTGGGAGAAGCGCTTGAACTCGGCAGGGGTCCAGTAGAGCATCTCCTTCTCGGGGCGCTTGGAGCCGACCTTTCCCGCCGCCAACATGGGATTCTGGGGCAGGCGGTAGAATCGGACGGCGTGGTTGAAGATGGCTGAGAACTGGTTGCAGATGGTGTGGAGATAGCTCTGCGACAGGTTCTGCTCAAGGAGCCAATTCTCCCAACGCACCACGTCCGCAGCCTTGACGTCACAAAGGCGCATGGGGCCAAAAACGGGCAGGATGTACTTGTCGATAATGGCATCCTTGGTGAGCCTGGTGCCGACTCGCAGTCGAGGGTAGATGTCACGTGCGTACATGGTTTTGACGAAGGCCTCGACGGTGACCTCGACACGCTCGTCGCAGGAGGCAAGGAAGTCGCGCTCCCAAGCCACAGCCTCCTTCTTGGAGGCGAACCCGCGCTTCGTCTTCTTATGACGCTCGCCCATAGAGTTGCGATACCAAGCCTCGACTGTCCAGGTCCCGCGCTTCTTGTCGCGGCTAACTGACATTAGTCATCGCCACCTTCTGCTTAGAAGGGGCGGAGAGAAGGCGTGCCTCGAAATACGAGCGCTGGACCTTCCCGGGGATGGTCATGATCCCCTGAGCTGCAAGCTCTGCATTCAAAGTCTTGATCAGCTTGAACGAATAGGACTTGCTCATGCCCGTGATCTCGGCAACCTCCTCCGCGCCGATAAGCTGACGTGTCATATGTAGTCTCCTTTCCAGGGTGGGGCACCGGTTGCCCCCTTGTCCTGATTATGTCCAAAAAAAGCATTAAGTGCGACAAAAATTAGAAATTGGCTTCAATCTTGCTGCGAAAGTCGCATCTAATACATTTTCTGCACACATAAGGTTTCACGTGTACACTTGAGGCAACTATTTGTTGGAGGTGTATTTGGATGACTGCCGTCGACTGCGTCGGTGCAATTTCGGAAGCTTTGTCGTCATATGTGGTCGATAGGGAATGGGAACAGACGAGTAAACGCTGGGGAAGGCAGCAGCTGTCTCAGAAGCTGCTTCGTCTTCGTTCGACGCGAAAATGGACTCGAAAGGTGGCCGCGCAGGCAGCGGGAATCCCGGAATCGGCCTTAAGAAATTACGAGCTGATGAAGTCCGCCCCGAAGGAGGAGCATTTGGATAGACTTGCGAATGCTTTCGGAATACGGGCCGAGTCGCTGCACTATTACGACTTCAGTGATACGGATCTGATTGCTCAGGCTTTTTTCCAATTCGCCGCGACATACGGATTCGAGCCTGTTGCAAACGAGCGCTATTCTGCGCTCAAGCCGACCTCTCCCTTCATGAAGGCGTTTCTAAAAAAGTGGGCCGCTCAGTATGCTCAGATCGAGAGCGACTCCGACCGAGACGACTATGAAAGATGGAAGGACAACTACGCAGCAGACTTTGATCCGTCCCAGTTTCCCCTTCGATATGAATATGATCCGCGAGAGTCCTGGGTGCCGATTACGCCCTGGCAAAATAGGATGCAGTCCAAGAAGCTGCCAGAGCTAAGGGCGCGGTGTACCCCTGCAAAGACCCAGCTGGATTTGGCCCGAGAGGCCGATCTCTCCCTCGCAACGCTACGTTCGTATGAGCAGGGGGCTAGGGTGCCGAAATATGCGGCGCTTCAAAAACTGTCCAGCGCTCTTGAGGTGAAGAGGGGAGCGCTTGTATTTACCGATTTCGGTAGTCCTGTTCAAGCTGCTCATGCGCTATTTCAGCTCTCGGCTTCATATGGATTGATTCCGGTTCAGCTGGAAGAGGGGCCGGCGCTTCTAGCGAGAGCGCCTGTTCCCGACTCTTTTCTTTTTGAATGGGCGAAGAGGTATGAAACGCGCGTGAAGCGGGCCGATGAATACGACGAATGGCTTGATCAGTTCGACTATTTCGAGCACGATAAGTCCGATGGCTATGTCGAGAAGTTCCGGCAGCATGAGATACGCCAACCGAACGGTTCATCGTTTATTGACGGCTATGTCTATAGCGATTTCTGTCCCTTTGACGAGCGATTTAAGAAGGGGTATGCCCTGCCCTAATTGTGGTCAGATTAGCCGGCGTGAGGACCAAATGAGTATCAAACGGCGATGGGAGAATGCCTGATAGAACGGACTGAGGCAAAACGAGCGCCTCATTTACCTGCGGCACCCGTTATCGAGTGGGAGTAGAACAGACGTTCGATTCTATGCTATAGTGTTTGCCAATGGGCGCGGCATCTTCCGAATCCGCGCCCATTGCTATACGGGCCTTACGATGACGAGCTGACGATCATAGGCGCCATGCGTGCATTTGCGGCGGAACGGGGATATGAGCCCGACTTCTCCGAATCCCGCCTCTGTCACGAGATTTACCTCTCCGACCCGCGCAAGTG
>UQXB01000039.1:0-19862 GCA_900544935.1 uncultured Collinsella sp. | reverse complement strand
GGGCTATTTTAGCTACCCCCATATGCCAGTTGATATTTGCCCTGGCACCCATCGATTCGTCGACAGTCAAAGGGTAGCTAAAAAAGCCCCGTCCCAAATTAACTACCCCAGGCAACCATTCACGAAAGGGGTCCCTATGGACCTTGCCGATATTCGCAAAGCCATCGATGGCATCGACACCACGCTCCTCAACAGCTTTATCGAGCGCATGGACATTGCCACCGAAGTCGCCAAGTCAAAAATCGAGATGGGCAAGGCCGTTTTCGACCCCGCCCGCGAGCGCTCCAAGCTCAACAACCTCGCCAGCCGCGCGCCCGAGCGCTACGAGGCGCAGACCATCACCCTGTTCCGTCTCCTCATGAGCATGAGCAAGGCCGAGCAGCAGCGCTACATCAACGAACTCAAGGGCATCACTGTCTCGCAAAAGGCCCACGCCACGGCTGCAGCCTCCGACACGCCCTTCCCTCAAACTGCCACCGTCGCTTGCCAGGGCGTTGAGGGCGCTTACAGTCAAATCGCCGCGTGCAAGCTCTTCGACGTGCCCGACATCGCGTTTTTCGAGACCTTCGAAGGCGTTATGCGCGCTGTGCGCGACGGCTTCTGCGAGTTTGGCGTGCTGCCCATCGAGAACTCCACCGCCGGCTCGGTCAACGCCGTCTACGACCTGCTCGCCCAGTTCGACTTCCACATCGTGCGCTCGCTTCGCCTCAAGATCGACCACAACTTGCTCGTCAAGCCCGGCACCAAGCTCGCCGACGTGCGCGAGGTCTACAGCCACGGCCAAGCCATTGCCCAGTGCGCCGGCTTTATCGAGAACCACGGCCTGCGCGCCACCAAGTACCCCAACACGGCCATGTCGGCTGAGATGGTCGCCAACTCCGAACGCACCGATGTTGCCGCCATCGCATCGCGCAGCTGTGCCACGCTGTATGGCCTCGAGGTGTTGGAGCCCAATATCCAAGACTCGGACAACAACTACACGCGCTTTGTCGTCATCAGCCGCGAGCCGCGCGTCTACCCCGGCGCTAATCGCACCTCGCTCATGATCACCACGGCCAACGAGCCGGGCGCCCTCTATCGCGTGCTCGAGCGCTTCTACGCACTCAACATCAACCTCATCAAGCTCGAGAGCCGCCCCATCCCCGGCCGCGACTTTGAGTTTATGTTCTACTTTGATCTGGACTGCCCCTTTGGCAGCAAGGCCCTCGACGACCTGCTCGATTCCATCGACGACGTGTGCGAAAGCTTCACCTACTTTGGCAGCTACACGGAGGTGCTCTAGATGACCGATACCGCCGCAACCCGCCCCTACGGAGTGCTGGGCCGCGTGTTGGGCCACAGCTACACCCCAACCATCTACAAAGAGCTCGCTGGGCTCGATTACGTGCGATTTGAGCGCGAGCCCGAGGACCTCGCGGCCTTTATGACGGGCGACGAGTGGGAGGGCACCAACGTGACCATCCCCTACAAGCGCGCCGTCATGGAGTACCTGGACGAGCTGAGCCCGCTCGCCGAGCGCATGGGCAACGTCAACACCATCACGCGCCTGCCCGACGGCCGCCTGCGCGGCGATAACACCGACTACTTCGGTTTTCAGTGCCTGGTCGAGGAGCTGGGCGTAGAGGTTGCCAGTAAGAAGGCCCTCGTGCTCGGCGCCACCGGCGGTGCCGGCACTACGGCCAGCATGGTACTCGACGACCTGGGCGCCATCGTCGTACCCGTGGGTCGCACAAGCGAGGTCAATTACGACAACATCGCGCAGCAATCCGATGCCGCGCTGCTCGTCAACTGCACGCCTGCCGGCATGTTCCCCCACTGCCCCGACGCCCCCTGCACGCTCGAAGGACTCGATGCGCTCGAAGGCGTCATCGACATTGTCTACAACCCCGCCCGCACGGGTCTGATGTTCGAGGCCGAGCGCCGCGGCATCCCCTACATCGGCGGACTGCTGATGCTCGTGGCACAGGCGGCACAGGCCGTCGAGCGCTATACCGGCCAGGTCACCCCGCGCGAGCGCATCCTGGACGTAACGGAGCGCCTGTCGCGCCATGAGCAGAACATCGCCCTGATTGGCATGCCGGGCTCGGGCAAGACCCGCGTGGGCGAGCAGATCGCTCAGCTCACGGGCCGCGAGCACATCGACCTCGATCGCGCCCTCGAGGAGCGCCTGGGCATGCCCTGCGCCGACTTTATCGTCAAGTGCGGCGAGGCGGCCTTCCGCGAGCAGGAGACGGCAGCGCTGGCCGACATCTCCAAGCGCAGCGGCTTGGTGCTCTCCACCGGCGGTGGCGTGGTCACGCGAGACGAGAACTATCCGCTGCTGCACCAGAACAGCAAAATTGTGATGCTCAACCGCAAGCTCGAAGAGCTCGCCCACAAGGGCCGCCCCATCACCGCACGCGACGGCATCGATAAGCTCGCGGAACAACGTATGCCACGCTACCGCGCCTGGGCCGACCACATCATCGACTCACGCGACTGCGCCGCCAATACCGCCCAAGCCCTCCTCGACACCCTCCCACCCGCTCTCTAAAAAAACCACCACAAAGGGGACAGGCACCTTTGTGGTGGTTTCTCGACTGCAAAGGAAGCAACCATGAAAGCACTCGTCATCAACGGCCCCAACCTCAACATGCTCGGCATTCGCGAGCCGGGCATCTATGGCAGCGACAACTACGACCGCTTAGTGCAGATCTGCCAGGAAGCGGGCGCCGCACAGGGCTTCGACGAGGTCGAGGTCTTCCAGTCCAACCACGAGGGCAACATCGTCGACAAGATCCAGGAGGCCTACGGCAAGGTCGACGGCATCGTCATCAACCCGGCTGCCTACACGCATACGAGCGTGGCGATCCTCGACGCCCTCAAGGCCGTTGCCATCCCTGCCGTCGAGGTGCACATCAGCGCCGTAGAGACGCGCGAAGACTTCCGCCAGGTGAGCTACGCCCGCCTAGCCTGCTTCGCCACCATCACCGGCGAGGGCCTGCAAGGCTACGCCCACGCGCTGGAGCTGCTGAGGGAGTATCTCGAAAAGTAAAATGCCAACCCCAACAAACAGCAGCGGCTTGCTCGCGCTCGGCTCCAGCAGCACACAAGATGAAAAAAGCCCAGACCACCAAGCGGTCTGGGCTTAATAAACGATGGTGCTCCATGGCGGATTCGAACCGTCGACCTTGGGATTAGAAGTCCCCTGCTCTATCCAACTGAGCTAATGGAGCAAATAGCCGCACGCCCAAGCAAGCGCAAGCCTGTCAGGCGCAAGTAATTATAACCTAGTTGAACTGCTCGCGATACGCCTTGCAGACCTCATCAACCGGGCCGTCCATGCGAAGGTCACCCTTCTCAATCCAAACGGCACGCTGGCAGATGCGCTCAACCTGCTCCATAGAGTGCGAAACGAACAGAACCGTCACGTCGCCGCTCTGGATAAAGTGCTGGATACGGTCCTCGCACTTCTGCTGGAAGAACACATCACCGACGGACAACGTCTCGTCAACGATCAGAATATCGGGCTCGGTAATCGTCGCGATTGCAAAGGCGATACGCGCCACCATGCCCGAGGAGAAGTTCTTAAGCGGCATATCGACAAAGTTCTGCAGCTCAGCGAATTCGATAATGCCGTCAAAGTTGGCATCGATGAACTCCTTGGTATAGCCGAGCAGGGCGCCGTTCAGATAGATGTTCTCGCGGGCGGTCAGCTCGGGGTCAAAACCAGCACCAAGCTCAATCAGCGGCGCGATGTTACCGTGCACCTTAACGCTGCCCTCGCTTGGCTCAAGCACGCCAGCGATAATCTTGAGCATCGTAGACTTGCCGGAGCCATTGGTGCCGACCAGACCCACGACCTCGCCACGATGAATATCAAACGAGATATGCTTAAGCGCCCTAAACTCCTCAAAGAACAACTCATGCTTGGCAAGCTTAATGAAGTACTCCTTGAGGTTGGTCAGCGACTCGGACGCCATGTTAAAGATCATGGTGACGTCGTCGACCTCGACAGCCAGAGGCTGCTCGCTGTAATCAACAACAGATTCAGTCATCACAGCACTCCTTAGATGTAGAGGATGAACTTGCGCTCGGACTTATGGAACACGGTATAGCCAATAATAAGCGCAAGAACCGCCCAGGCAACGCACATACCAAACGTCATAAGCGAGGGCGTAGTCTGGAACAGGAAGATATCGCGCATAAACTGCAGGTAGTTGAACATGGGGTTCGCATACATCAAGATACGCACGAGATGCGGCATTTGCGCAATATAGTCAGTCGTCCAGAAGATGGGCGTAATGTAAGTCCACGCCGTAATGACGACGCTCCACAGATGCATAACGTCGCGGAAGAAGACCGTAAGGGCAGAGAGCATCATGCCCAGGCCCATGCAGAAGCACATAAGCAGCAGCAGGCAAACCGGCAACAGAATCAGGTGCCAAGAAGGCATAACGCGGAACCACAGCATGACGATGGCGACGGCGACCAGCGAGAAGGCAAAGTTGACCAGCGAGAAGAGCACCTTCTGCACCGGGAAGACCCAGCGGTGCACCTTAACCTTCTTGAGCAGAGGGGCAGCGCCCACGATCGACGTCAGGGCCTGGTTCGTAGACTCGGACATGACGGCAAAGGTAATGTTACCCACGATCAAGTACAGCGGGTACATCTCGGGCGTCATTGAGCCATTGCGGCCCTGGCCAAAAATCGTCGAGAACACGATGGCCATGACGATCATCATCAGCAGCGGGTTGAGCACCGACCATGCGACGCCCAGAACGCTACGGCGATACTTGATCTTAAAATCCTTGGTAACCAGCTGACGAAGGATAAACGCGTCCTTCTCAAATTCGTTCTTAGCAAACGTCGCAGGCAGACTGCGAGTTTCTTGTTGCTTTGTCTGATCCGACACGGATGCAACTCCTTTACTCGTAATCGTTGACAAACGAACAGTATAGACCCGACGGCCATGCAAACGATTCGCGCAACAAAACTGGAGAACTAACCCACATCTTAGGATGCCAAGCCCAAACGGCTATACTTTCAAGGATTGAACGTATAAGGAGCATTGAGTGAATTCTGAATCCATCGCCGTCATCATCCCCTGCTACAACGAAGCGCCCACGATCGGCAAAGTCATCGACGACTTTCACCGCGAGCTTCCGCAAGCGACGGTCTATGTCTATGACAACAACTCGTCGGACGATACCTCACGCATCGCCACCGAGCACGGCGCCACGGTCCGCTTTGAGCCCCGTCAGGGAAAGGGCAACGTATGCCGCCAGATGTTTCGCGACATCGACGCCGATTGCTACCTGATGGTCGACGGCGACGACACCTACCCCGCCGAGGCGGCCAAGGCCCTCTGCGAGCCCATCCTTAACGGTACGGCCGACATGACCGTAGGCGATCGCCTTTCAAACGGCACCTACGCCGAGGAAAACAAGCGCGCCTTCCACGGCTTTGGCAACAATCTGGTCCGCGCCATGATCAAGTGGATCTATGGCTACAGCTTCGATGACGTCATGACCGGCTACCGCGCCATGAGCCGCCCGTTCGTTAAAACCTTCCCAGTGCTTTCCGAGGGCTTTCAGATCGAAACCGAGCTCTCGATCCACGCCGTCGACCACCGCTGGCGCATCAAAGATGTGCCCATCGAGTACCGCGACCGTCCCGAGGGTTCCGAGTCCAAACTCAACACAGTGAGCGACGGCATTAAAGTCGTTGCGATGATCGGCACGCTGTTCAAGGACTACCGCCCGCTGAAGTTCTTCAGCCTCGTAGCGCTTCTGTTCGCGGTATTCGGCCTCGCCCTGGGCATGCCCATCGTTGTCGAATATTTCCAGACCGGCCTCGTCCCGCGCTTCCCCACCGCTATGCTCGCCGCCTCGTTTATGTTCCTGTGCGGCCTGAGCCTTGCGACCGGCTTCATCCTAGATTCTGTAGCAAAGGTCGAAAAAAAGCAGTGGGAGGTCAACGTGTACAGCAAATACGCCTACGACGACCAGCCCGGCCACCCTACTTCCAAGCCAAGCGAGAGGTAGATCTTCCGCAAAATACTATTGGCACCACTGCGCAGATAGCCACCAACAAGAAAAGCCGCCGTTAAAGAACGGCGGCTTTTACTCTCGAAAAGTTAATAGCGCCTAGAGCGTCTTGATGTACTCCCCCAGCTCTTCCTCCCAGTCGGGCATGTGGAAGCCGGCCGACTCGAGCCTGGACAGGTCGAGCGCGGAGTGGACCGGGCGCGGGGCAATGGGGCCCGAGGCGTTCGCGTAGTAGTCGGCGGTCGATACCGGCACGACCTTGTCCCCGTTGCCGTTGGCGGCCTCGAAGACGGCGCGGGCGATGTCCGCCCAGGACTTCACGGCACCGGAGCCCGTGCAGTCGTAGGTTCCGTAGGGGGCGTGCGTCCCCAGCACGTGGAAGATGGCCTCGGCCATGTCGCGCGTGAAGGTCAGGCGGCCCAGCTGGTCGTCCACGACGGTGACCTTGTCCAGATTGTCGTCCGGGTCGGCGACGCGGTCTGAGAGGCCCTTCATGGTGTTTACGAAGTTGTGCCCCTCGCCGATGACCCAAGAGCAGCGCATGATGTAGTGGCACGGGCACCCGGCCACGGCGATGTCCCCCGCCGCCTTGGTCTGGCCGTAGACGGACAGCGGACTGAAGGGCTCGCCCTCGTCGTGGACCTCGGCGGTGCCGTCGAAGACGTAGTCGGAGCTCACGTGGACCAGCGTGATCCCGTGCTCGGCGCAGGTGCGGGCGAGCAGGGCCGGGCCGGTGGCGTTGGCCTTCCATGCGGCCACGCGGCCCTCGGGGGTCTCGGCCCGGTCGACCGCGGTGTAGGCGCCGCAGTTGATCACGGTGCCGTAGAGCGACCAGTCGTACTCGGAGTAGGCGTCCGGGTCGGACATGTCGAAGGTGTCGATGTCGCAGAAGTCGAAGTCCTTCGCCACGCCGCGCTCCTCCGCGAGCGCGCGCACCGCGTGGCCCAGCTGGCCGTTGCAGCCGGTGACGAGGGTGCGCTTCGGAGCCATGGGGACGACGTCCTTCAGCATCGGGTGGTTGAGGTCGGCCTCGGAGACGGTGGCCTCGGCCAGCGGGATCGGCCACTCGATGGCGAGCTCGGGGTCGGCGAGGTTCACGAAGGTGTAGGTCCTCTTCAGCTCCAGCGACCAGTGGGCGTCCACCAGGTAGGTGTAGGCGGTGCCGTCCTCAAGGGCCTGGAAGGAGTTGCCCACGCCGCGCGGGACGTAGATGGCCTTGCTCGGGTCGAGCGTGCAGGTGAACACCTTCCCGTAGGTGGCGCTGCCCTCGCGCAGGTCCACCCAGGCGCCGAAGACCGAGCCTCGGGCCACGGAGATGAACTTGTCCCAGGGCTCGGCGTGGATGCCGCGGGTGACGCCCCTCTTCTCGTTGTAGGAGATGTTGTTCTGGACGACACGGAGGTCGGGGATGCCCAGGGCGCACATCTTGGCGCGCTGCCAGTTCTCCTTGAACCAGCCGCGCGAGTCGCCGTGGACGGCGAGGTCGACGACCTTCAGGCCCCCGATGCCGGTCTCGGCGACGGTCAGGTCCTTCTCGAATGCGATGTCTGCCATAGGTCTATCCCCTCCTACTGGCCCTGTGCGCGGTAGCGGGCCTCGGTGGCCTCCTTGGCCGGGCGCCACCAGGACTCGTTGGCCACGTACCAGTCGATGGTGGCCTTGAGGCCCCCGGCGAAGTCGGTGTGCGCCGGCCTCCATCCGAGCTCGCGCTGGAGCTTCATCGAGTCGATGGCGTAGCGGCGGTCGTGGCCGGGGCGGTCGGCGACCCAGTCGAAGTCCTCGGGGTCGCGGCCCATGGCCTCCAGGATCATGCGCAGCACGGTGATGTTGTTCTTCTCCCCGTCGGCGCCGATGAGGTAGGTCTCCCCCATGCGGCCCTTCGTGAGGATGTCCCAGACGGCCGAGGAGTGGTCCTCGGTGTGGATCCAGTCGCGCACGTTCTCGCCCTTCCCGTAGAGCTTGGGGCGCACGCCGTCGATTATGTTGGTGATCTGGCGCGGGATGAACTTCTCCACGTGCTGGTAGGGGCCGTAGTTGTTGGAGCAGTTGGAGATGGTGGTTCGCAGCCCGTAGGTGCGGGTCCAGGCGCGCACGAGCATGTCGGAGGACGCCTTGGTGGAGCTGTACGGCGAGGACGGGCGGTACGGCGTCTCCTCGGTGAACTTGGCCGGGTCGTCGAGCGCCAGGTCGCCGTAGACCTCGTCGGTGGAGACGTGGTGGTAGCGGACGCCGTATTTCCTCACGGCCTCCAGCAGGCGGAAGGTGCCCTCCACGTTCGTGCGCAGGAACGGCTCCGGGTCGGCGATGGAGTTGTCGTTGTGGCTCTCGGCGGCGTAGTGCACGATGGCGTCGTGGCCGGGGACCAGCCTGTCCAGCAGCTCGGCGTCGCAGATGTCGCCCACGACGAGCTCGACCCTATCCTCGGGCAGCCCCGCGATGTTCTCGGGGTTGCCGGCGTAGGTCAGCTTGTCCAGGACGGTGACGTGCACCTCGGGGTGGTTGTTGACCACGTAGTGCACGAAGTTGCTGCCGATGAAGCCGCAGCCGCCAGTGACGATGATATTCTTGGGTTCGAAAATCTCAGACATGAAAATCCAATCTGAAGCATGTACAGCTTCTTTAGTATGCCGCAGGAAGTGACGCCGCGACGCTATTCAACAAAACTATCGGACATTTCGGCATGCGAAAAGAGCCATAACCTTCGCAGAATTACCTCCTGTACAAAACGCCTCCGAAATGCAGTCTTTGTCGTAGTGAAAAACCGAATCCCCAGTTATTTCACGTAAGTACTTATAGAAGAAATCCTCCCAGCTTTTAAACTTCTCACTGTTTACAAAGGCTTCTGGGGTTTCCAAAACCGTCTTAACATCTAGCTCTGAAATTACGCCGGAGCTCAGTAGAAGCCACTCGAATGATTCGGGAAGACAAACCGTAACAGTATCGCGGTGAATGTCTTGCAGCTTAAGGACGCGGTCCGCATAGCACCCAAATGCCGCCCCGTCCGCGACAACAAACACGCGATCGTCGAGATGCTGATCCAACCAGCCCAAAATCGCACTGTTCGTCATGGCCGAAGTACAGGTAAGCTCACTGTCAGCGAAATGCCGTTCAAAGAACTGGAAACCAGACTTACTGTCCTCGCATAGAAGGATAGAAAAGTCCTGTTTTGGCGCCGACCGGGAAATAGCATAACGATGATTCCCGCGATCTTGATAAACAGGGACGAAAGAATGGTATTTTCCGCTCGTCTTAATCTTGTAAATCTCATCCACGCTATACGGAAGATTGGGGAAATCAGCCCTTGAGATCAGCACGAAATAATTCGAGGAATACAGCACATGATGGGCAAACTCATCAGAATGGATCTCTTTTAAGCCCTCATCGACAAATACAATCGAGTCATGAACGGACGAAAGCTGATTTCGCCAATCATAATCGGTCAGGGCGACACAGGGACAATCGCATTGCAAGGAAACACCCGACTGCTCGCCCGTTCGCATGTAGTCTGCGACCATGTCAAACAGTGTCGTCTTACCCGTGCCACTATCCCCACGCACAATAGTAATGTTCCGTTTAATGGTAAATGTGTACTTGGTTCCCCTGCGGCGGGAAATCTTAACGAGATGCGAACCGTTCATAAGCAGCACCTACAGATACGGAATCGACTCGTGAATCAAATCGGCCATGTTGTGAACGATTCGGCCGCTATTCACGACTTTAATTTTAAAATCCTCGCGACCAAAGTCCATCACATGATAGAGATTCACAACGAGCTTGCGGTCTTTCGCCATGTCGAGAATCCACTTGGCACAGTTGTCACCACAGGTAGAAGCGTTAAAAATATGCTTACGATCAAATCTCATAAGCAGCAGCGTTTTCACGCCACCAGAAAGCTGGAGTGGGGAGATGGATCCAAGCACAGGGCTTTCGATGACGTTTTCGGAGACAACAACCGATCGATCGACATCTTTAATTATCGAGACTGCATAGGGATCCGTAATCCAAGTAGACCGGTAAGAGTTTTTGAAATATGTCGCTGTGTTGTAAATCGCTTCTGGCATATCGCCAAAGTAGACGCTTAACACATCCACTCCCAATCATATTGTCTTTATGGTCAACGTAATCATAACGAAAGGGGCCACCAGATAAACGGTGACCCCTAAAAGAAAACAAGCTTGCGCTAGTACTCGCGCGGGCTGTTGACGATCTCGCCGGCGGCGACCTTCTTCAGGTGCCGCCCGTAGACCGACTTGCCGTAGGCCTTGGCGGCCTCCTCAAGCTCGGCGGTGGAGATCCAGCCGTTCTCCCAGGCGATCTCCTCGGGCACGGACACGGGAAGGTCCTGGGAGTGCTCCACGGCGCGGACGAACTCCGCGGCCTCGTGCAGGCTCTCCATGGTGCCGGTGTCCAGCCACGCGTAGCCGCGGCCCAGAGTCACCACGGACAGCGTCCCCTCCTCCAGGTACATCTGGTTGAGCGTGGTGATCTCGAGCTCGCCGCGGGCCGAGGGCCTCACTTCGTGCGCCTTGGCTGCCACGTCGCCCGGGTAGAAGTACAGGCCGGTGACGGCGTAGGAGCTCTTGGGTTCGGCGGGCTTCTCCTCGATGGAGACGGCCCTGCCCTCCCCGTCGAACTCCACGACGCCGAAGCGCTCGGGGTCGTCCACGTGGTAGCCGAAGACCGTGGCGCGGCCCGACTCGGCGTTCTGGACGGCGCGCGTCAGGTGGCGCGACAGGCCGTTGCCGTAGAAGATGTTGTCGCCGAGCACCAGCGCGCACGGCTCGCCGGCGATGAAATCCTCGCCGATGGTGAAGGCCTGCGCGAGGCCGTCCGGCGAGGGCTGCTCGGCGTAGGACAGGTTCACGCCGTAGCGCGAGCCGTCACCGAGCAGGCGCTCGAAGTTGGGCAGGTCGGTCGGGGTGGAGATGACCAGGATATCCCGGATGCCCGCCAGCATGAGGGTGCTAAGCGGGTAGTAGATCATGGGCTTGTCGTAGACCGGCAGCAGCTGCTTGCTGGTGACGAGCGTGAGCGGGTACAGACGCGTGCCCGAGCCACCCGCGAGGATGATGCCTTTCATAGGTTGGACCTCCAGAGTTGGGTGTACACAGATGATATAAGTATACGCGAGGCCGAACCTAGGTTGCAGAACTGCACAAAAGAAGGACGGAGAGAGCCAAGCATGCAGCCTCTTTGGTTCACGTCCTTACGGACCACAAGACTCCAACCATTGGACCATATTTGGTCCAATGCGCTGTTCAGTTAGCCATTGACACAAACACGCACTACAGGGTCGCGGACGAGCCGGATGAGGCGGTGGGCACATAACGGCGTGCGAGGTGACGGAGCGCCTCTACATCCACTCGTACCAAAACCTAGGAGACGGGGAGGTTGCTGGGGTCATTGAGCGAAGGGACGCCCTCTCGTCTCGAGGGACAGACCCCGAGGAGATATGGGCGAACTCGTTTGCCGCCGCGCTCCTCATGCCGGCACAGGTCGTAGCGAAACTCTGGGCGGGCAATTGTAGCATCGGTGAGATGACGGACATACTCGACGTATCCGTAACCGCCGTGGGCCATAGGGTGGAAAACCTTGGGCTGCGATAGCGCAGACCAGCGCGGAAGCAGGTCACCAAAAGGGACACAAGAGGCAATCGACCTCATGGGTTCGGCACAAAGGAGAGCAAACATCTTCCCCATCGAAAGCGCCCATTTAGACGAGGTCAGGGTCGAATGCTCGAGCGAGGAGCGGGAACGGCGAGCCAAGGCGGCCCAGGCCGAGAGCGTGGTCAAGAGGATGGAGGCGGAGAACGACCTTCGGTCCGAACTCGGAAAGGCCGCGCTCAAGTGCGTCAAGTGGCAGCTGGTCGCATGCAACACCCTCGTCGTCGCGTACACCGCCCGTCTCATGTGGCTGCAGCGCGAAATCCCTACCGAGGTGATAATTTCCTGGATGGGCGCGACGACCGCCGAGATCATCGGAATACTCTGGGTGATAGCGAGGAGCCTGTTTCCGTTCCAGGACGAACACAGGTCCGCAGACCTGGAAAAGAGTGGCGGCGGCCGAATCGGCCACCCCAGGAGATAAGGGTCGCCCCAATGGCGGTTCTTTCTTTACGGAGGGGGCCGGGGGATTCGAACCCCCGGGCCTAGGACACACCTCGCACGTCACGTCAATCCGTTCGTTGGGCGCAGCCCCCGCCTAGGACACTTGCAGCCCCTCCAACAAACAAGACAACTTTCATAATAACCCCCTTGAAGTCAATGGACCCGAAATGAGCAACGACTAGGAAGCAGAGCGCCGCGAGGACAATAACCTGAACCTCAACAGCGACAGAAAGCGTGATGTACGTAGATGTCCTCTTCGATGTTAACACAGCGGAACGGAGCGTCTGACGAACTCATAGCGACACATCTAAGAATGCCAGAAATCACGGAACTCCTCTCTGCATTTATAGCGAGACATGAAGTGAATAAGTACAATGAGCAGTGTCCAACAAACGAAAGGCAAACAATGCGAGTCGAAACAACCGGAGTATGCAGAGGAAACTGGAAAATCTACCAGCAACTTAAAATAGAAGGCATCCATGAAGGCTCCAGCATAAAAGCTCAAGCGGCAACGGATGACGACCGCCGCTTACCTTTGTCTCTTCTAAAATTCAAGGACAATAACGGCGAATCGAACTCATACGTTCTTGTAATCCCCGACCCCGATACCCGAGCCATTAAAATTGAGTTTAACGAAATCGGCAAAGACGGTTGCAACCTGAGCAGCGACTCCCTTTCGCTCAATTGCAAGAACATCAAATGGGAGTCGCGTCTTAACTACAAAATTAAACCTGACATGTGCAGCAAACTCCGAAATTACGATGACGTTTCAGAGTTTGAGATGGCGACGATTGATTTTTGGCAGTGCATCGAAGATTCAAACGAGTATATCCTGAGGTGCACGGTTAGAACACCGTACCGCAATGACTCGCAAATCAAACTTCGCTGCCTCGACCGGTTCCTCAATGAGGTTGGGCTGAGCATAGTCAATTTCGGTTCAAATGTAACGAGCGTTGGATTTACATCCGAGAAAAAGCAACTTGAAACGCAGCTCTCGATCCGCATGCCAAAGGCGTTTGATCGTTACTATTTTATTATTGACGATCAAAATCACCCATCATTCAGTGCATTTGACTGCTTAACGCCTGATAAATTAGGCTTGCTTCTTGAGGAGACCAACTTCCTCTTTACCCATGCGCAGTTTGACCCTGAATACCCCGAATGGTTTACAGAGCATAAGGCAACCATTGGTGCACTGGAGAAGCAGAGAAAAATCGTCTTCAATAGCGCTCCGAAATTCAGCATCATTGTCCCTCTTTACAACACGCCCATTTCGTTTTTTAACGATATGGTCGAATCCGTAAAAAACCAGTCTTATGCAAACTGGGAGCTCCTCCTAGTTAATGCAAGCCCTGACAATCAGGAACTAAAGGCTCGCGTTGAGCAGGAGACAGCCCGCGACAACAGAATTAAGTCAATTATTCTTACCGAAAATAAGGGTATTTCCGAAAATACAAACGCAGGCGTTGCCGTAGCTTCGGGCGATTTCGTTAGCTTCTTTGACCATGACGACATCCTTGAACCGGATTTGTTGTTCTCGTATGCCGAGGCAATTGAAAACAATGATAACGTTGATCTTCTTTATTGCGATGAAGACAAACTCATGCCCGATGGAAAGCTGGCACAGCCGTTCTTTAAACCGGATTTCAATATCGATTTACTCAGAAATAATAACTATATATGCCACATGCTTACCATCCGTAAGTCCCTTCTTGACACGCTGCAACCGAATACGAAAGAGTTCGATGGGGCCCAGGATCACAATTTGACTCTCCGGGCCGTGGAAAAGGCTAGGAACGTCCACCATGTTGCAAAAGTTCTATATCACTGGCGCCTAAGCGAAACGTCAACCGCGGCAAATGCCGACAGCAAACCTTATGCCACCATTGCGGGTATTAAGGCGGTTCAGAATCACCTCGACAGACTTGGGCTCAATGCAAAAGTTGAACAAGCGCGTCGTCCCTTTACATATAAAGTAACCTACGCCGTACCAGATTCCCATCCGCTCGTTTCGATCATCATTCCGACCAAAGATCACGCTAATATCCTCGATAACTGCATTACGTCAATTATCGAGAAATCCACATACGACAATTACGAGCTTGTGATAATCGAAAATAACAGCACGGAAAATGCGACGTTCGAGTATTACGATAAGTTACAAGCCAAATACCCTGATATCGTTCGCCTTGTTACCTGGGAGCACGAATTTAACTTTTCCAAGCTCATGAACTTTGGAGTGGCCCGCGCCAAGGGAAATTATCTCTTGCTGCTGAATAACGACACCGAAGTGATTACGCCCAATTGGATTGAAACTATGCTTGGCATCTGCGCACGCGAGGATGTTGGCGCAGTTGGTGCAAAACTCTACTATCCCGACAACACCATTCAACACGCTGGCCTATGCGTCACGGGCGGCGTGGCAGGACATCTCTGCCAAAGCATGCCAAAAGACAACTGGGGCTATTTTGCACTCAACGATGCGCAGCAAGATTTCAGCGCCGTCACGGCGGCTTGCATCATGACCAAACGAAGCGAATACGAAAAAGTCGGAGGTTTCACCGAAGAGCTTCAAGTCGCATTTAATGATGTTGACTTTTGCCTAAAGCTTCGCGAGATTAACGATCTGATTGTATACACGCCCGAAGTCGAGCTGTATCATTACGAGTCAATTTCTAGAGGCGTTGAAAACAACACAAACAAGCAGATTCGCTTCCACAAAGAGGTTGCGTACATGAATTATCGCTGGGCAAACTACTATGTCGAAGGCGATCCCTATATGAATCCAAACTTTACCGTTGGGGAACCTGCGAATCGTTATTATCATTTATAAGAAGTTGACGTTTCTTCTCTTATTCAATCACGGCAAATTAGCGTGTGTCTAAGCTAGATAGGGGAATCGAGGATTAACCCTCGATTCCCCTATTGTGATAAGTTGTCCTCTACTCGACAGTCAGAGAGCATCTTATTCTAATGGCGTATTTAAAACCCAGCCCCACAGAGGCGTAGCGGTAGTGTGGTAGTAGTTCAGCCACCAGGCCAGTGACGTCGTCCTAATATAGCCGATGTTATCCATTACCATACCGTTACCGACGTAAATAGCAATGTGTCCCCAGCGAGCCCCCGCATTAGTATGCGTATGAGTAGGGACCGCAACTATCATTCCAACCTTAAGCTGCGATATATCTCGACTATGACACCAATTCCAAAACATGTCGCATGCGTCACCGTTGGGATAAGACCCTAGCACGGGGTAAAAAACCTCGCTAACCCACTCCGAGCACAACCCCACTCCAGGAGAAGGAACGTTGTAGCAGCGGCTAACAATTTGAGACTGAAAGGAAGTACAGGCAGAACGCTCGGGGTCTACCCAAGCACCGGCAGCATTAAAGAAATACTCGCCATTATCGATACTGTTCCAGCCAGTTGCCATTTGACCTGACGACATAAGGTAATACCATAGCCCGTCATCATCGCGGAACCAGCCTGTATTCATAACGCCAGATTCGTTATCGAGGTGATACCACTTCCCGCCAATTAATTGCCAACCGCGCTGTAGCACCCCGTCTGGATCCGTGTAAAACCACGTCTGAGCAGCGGAGGACCAATACCAGCCTACCATGGGCTTTCCTTCGGCGTCGTTGAGCTTAATTGCGCCCACGCTGTCCTTGACACCCTTTAACGCAATTGCACCACTGCTGCACGCATAATATGCGTTTCCATCTTGCGAGAAGACCCAGGCGTTGCACTCTAATGCGCCGCCACTATCCGAATCCAAATAGTACCAATTACCATTTACAGACTGAAATCCTTCGAGCATGGCACCATTATTATTGGAATCAAGCAAATACCAGCTAGAATCAAAGTAAAACCATCCTGTGCGAATCGCTCCAGAGCCATTGGCGCAATACCATGTCCCATCGTCAACAAACCAACCAGTGTTCATGGATCCAGATTGAGAAAAATGATACAAACTGCCGTTTACAAGTTTAAAGCCCGTAGCCATTGATCCGGAAGGCTCAAGCCAATACCAAGTATTGCCAAGGAGCAGCCAGCCAGTATGCATAGCACCCGAACCGTCCAAATAGTACCAGTTATGATTGTCTAAAACCCAACCGGTCTTCATTGAACCTGATGTTTCGTCAAGGAAGAACCAATGACCGCCGATGGCAGCCCATCCCTTCAAATGCGCACAGGATTCAGAGAATAAGTGCCATCCATCACTCAGGTATCTCCAGCCAGTAGCTGCGTAGCCTTCGGAATCAAAATAATATTCGGCTCCCCCAATAGTCAGAAAACAGTTTGACGGCCAGCCACCGGCCTCATATCTCCACCACCATTTACCATTTTGGTAGGCCCAAGAACCAGGAAGAGCGATGCTATTATCGGAGGAACGAACAATTCGAAATGACAACTGGGCTGAAATACCGGAGTAATCCCCTAGCCCATTCACGCTTATAGCGGCACAGCCAGGGGCAACATTATTTGAATACAAGACTTCGTAATTGATACCGTTTACTAGCACAGACCCATCGACGGCAAAAACAGAAACCTCAGGAGTAATCGCGGCGCCGGTATATTCATATGTCGAAAAATCAATAGACGCTTTTAAATTAACGGAATCCGAAGTCAAGCGGTCGCCGCCCAGTGTCCCAAATGCCTCCAGGCCCGCTTGAACCAAAGATCCATCAGCGCCTTCAACTGCATAATCATAAGATAATGAAAATGCGGTCGTAGGCCATATAAGAGGGGTGAAACAAATTGATACAAGACAAATCGCGCTGAATAAACTCAAATGCCGATTTCTCATCATTTCACTCTTCCTATGTAATCAGATAAACCTTTGAATATCCAGGCACAATCGACCTAGAGCCACAGTTCCCAAAATAAACAGCATGCCCAAAAAATCGTTTAACATGTCGCATCAGATAAAACGACACATCACTCATCAGCATATGGATTGTATATCTATTAGGCAATTATGGAGCAGCAGACGAGAGTGATCAATGTTAGACAAACGACTTTTTAGTCAAAGATAAGTGTGAATTAATCGTCCTTCTTCCGATATCGACAGTCAGGCAACAAGCCATCACCAGCGATGGAATCACCATCACTAACAGTATTCCAAGTTGATTTCCCAGATTGGTAAAGGTAAACAGACGCTTCCAGAGCCAGCTTTGAGCAAGTGAATTGTCGGAAATCAGATATACGGCAAAAGCGGATCCCGCAAGCCAATTGACACGGGCAGAATTAAATTAATATTTCAGACACAATTTAAATACTGATAGAAATACTGCAAACGAGAGACCCATTGAAAGAATGCTAGCTGATGAATAAACATACCCGTTAAATAGATTCACAGCAAAGTCGTGAATTATTCCTTGCGAATGATACGGAAGGTACAGCAAGAGAAGTCCTGATATAAAACATGCAGTCCCAACAAGCGCCAACTTATTCCAGCTAGTGGTATTAAAATTTACTGTTATCGTAAATAACAGACACCAATTGCGAGAACGATGAGATCGATGAGCATTCCTTCGGCTGGAAACGAAACGAACGGCAAATATCGAAATAATCCAAATGCAAACGATAATGATAGTGAAAGGAATTTGTGCTCGCTTCTACTACAGGCTCGAAGCCCCTCCAATATATAGGGGAGCAGCAAAATAAGGCCGGCATCAGAAGTGTTAAACCACCATCCATACCCCGTGGCAATTGGAAAGACCGTATTGATAAAGAAAGAGGCCGAAAGGGGCAAACTGCCCGTAAAAATAGAAATAATCCCTAAAGTTATACTGTAAAAAACAACCTCACTATTAAGAATTATTAGCTTCTTGACCGCATCTTTAATGCTAAAAGAAGCTCTGTCGGCTATAAACCAAACGGCGATAGACACGAAGCAGCCAACTGCAACTTTTCCAATAGGGAGAAACACTCCCTTAAAAATTAAACGGGTTAAAGGACTAGCAAAAACCGATATATCATCTGCATTATGTATTACAAAATGATGCGCAAATACACACCACATTGAGATTAACCAAAAAAGCTCGACTGTTAGCGCCGGAATAATTTAGCCAAATATAGTCGGCCGAGATTGACCAATCCCGGCCGACCCATTTTAGCCAACACGCCCGCATCTATGACTTTCCTATCGCATTCCTACATCCCCTCGGGCTGGATCCCCCTCACCTTCACCGCCTGGGGGACGGCCTCCACCGAGTAGGTGTCAAGCTCCCTGCCGCGGTAGCTCGGGCCCCGCATCACGAACACCGACGCCTTGTCGAACAGCCTGTCGAGGGCGCAGAGGAGCGTGTCGTCGCCCGTGAAGAACTCATCCCACCCGCTCGGGGCGATGTTGCTCGTGAGGACCATCGCGTTCGGCCCCTCCTTCTCGTAGCGCCTGTCGACGACATCGAAGAACAGGTCGGTGCACGGCCTGTCGTAGACGCATCTCCCCACCTCGTCAACGATGAGGCACGACGGCTTGACGAGCGAGGAGACGACCCGCGAGGTGTTTCCCCGCTGGACGGCCTTCTGGAACCTGTCCCTGAGCTCGGTCGCCTTTATGTAGTAGGTCTTGAGCCCCCGCATGCAGCACTCGCGCCCGTAGGCCTGCGCGAGGTGCGTCTTCCCTATGCCGCCGGGCCCGACGAAGGCGACGTTGCGGTGCGCGTAGAGGTCGGCCAGCGACGGGAGCTTGCCCAGCGCGGCCGCGTCCCGGCCCTGGATCCTGGAGAAGTCGAAGCCCTCGAAGGTCTTGGGCTCGCGCCTGGGCAGCCTGCTCAGCCTCAGCAGCGTCTCGATGGAGGCGAGCCTCCTCTTCTCCGCAAGGTAGGAGAAGGTGGCTGCCACGGCGGCCATCTCCCCGTCGCCGAGGTCGAGGTCCGAGGCGAGGGTCGCGAGCTCCTCCGCCCCGACGGCGATCCCGAGCCTCGACGCGGCGTCGCTCGCGAGCTCGTAGGGGCTCGCCCCCGCGCCCGCTATCATTCGGCCCTCCCGAAGTCGAACCTCTCGAAACCGGGTTTCGTCCTGGGCGGGGCGATTTGCTCGACCACGGTCCCCACCGGCTGGGTCGGCAGCTCCTCGGGCTGCGCCGGCGATGTCTCCCACTGCCCCTCGCACCAGCTGTCGGCGCCGGTGCCGACGGCGTGGGCGACGAGCTCGCGGGAGAGGTCGTCGCTGTATATGTGCACCACGCGCCCCTCCCGGTTCACCCTGCACTCGCGGCGGACGTACCAGTAGGGCACGCCGTAGCGGTGCCCCTCGAAGCTCACGAAGCCGTCGAAGGAGATCTTCCGGCGCGGGCACAGGTACCGCTCGACCTCGGCCGTGACCTCGAGCGGCCTGGTGTTCGCCGAGCACGCCGCCTCGTGCTCGCGCATCGGGACGCATGCCGCCGCGCGCCGCCAGCGGCCTCCCTGCTCGGCGCACCAGAGGGCGGCCTCCCGGTTGAGGGCGTCAAGGTCGGTGAAGGACCTTCCCGCGAGGAAGTTCCCCTTCACGAAGCGGACGAGCCTCTCCACCTTGCCCTTCGTATAGGGGTGGCGCGGCCTGCACAACCTGGTGCGGAAGCCGACGACGCCCATGAACTCGGCGTAGTCGGCCTGCCAGACGGGCCGGCCGTCGGCATCGCGGCGGACGACCACGCTCTTCATGTTGTCGGTGAGCACGGTCGTGTTAGCGCCGGGCGATTTTAGCCGCTAATAGTCAAACTATTTTGACCAAT
>UQXB01000038.1:0-20252 GCA_900544935.1 uncultured Collinsella sp. | reverse complement strand
AAAAGATCAAGTCGTCCTCGCAGACGCTCAAGCAGGAATACCTCGATACATACGAAGGAGGTGAATGACATGATAGGCAAGAGCTATGCAAAGATAGCGATTGTTGGCTTTGCACTTTGTCTTGCAATGGTGCTATGTGCATCATTTGCGAGGTTTAGGTCCGAGCAGTCGTTCATCGATGGCGCTGAAAACGGTTTTGGCATAGATGGGATGTATGTCAACGATGGCGCGACCAAGCCGTCTATGGCGATTCTTGCAGGTGAAGATATGGAATGGCAAATCTGTAATGACGATGGCTCTTGTCTGAGTGGTCGTTTGGCCGCAACGAGCGACCCGAACTCGTTCGATCTTCTCGACAATGATGGAGCGGATTGCGGTTCTGTTCACCTTTCATATGCATCGCGAGACGGGATGGACGGCATTCTCTACGTCTCCCACGAGACTGGCGATTTCAAGATGCGTAGGACTAACCGAGTGCCGGCTTTTTTCGAGGAGTGAGAATTCCCGTCGGTCTGCCGATCAGGCCGCCGGGGTATCGAACCCCGCATTCATCCGTACACACGGATGAATGCGGGAAGTGTCCGGATGAAGTTGATAATCAAGGAAACAAAGCCGTTCTGCCTGGGACGGCTTTGGCCTGGACTTTAACTACAACATCGCAATCGACACTTATCAGCTCGCGCAACGCGCATGGCCAAATCTCGAACGCTGGTGCATGGAGGACCTTCGAGATTAACTGGACATCCAAAACGACGACGCACACCGCGTGCTCGCCGACTGCGAAGACGAGATGGCTGTCTACAATGCGATCAGAAACGGCGTGAAGTCCGGAGAGCTTTCTGTGGAACCGCCGCGCCGTCGCGCGAGCCGACCGGGCAACCCGGGCAATCTGGTCCCGGCTCTCCCGGTCGTATTCCTACGATATCGCCCCTAGATCACCAATGCGTCAGATAAAGAATGAGGCAATGGCTGTGACCACGCCTACGGCAGATGCAACGACTGCGCCCTTTTTCCTCTCCTTTAGTCCGACGAATAGGGTTGCCGTAAAGTCAAGGGCGGAAATGCAGGCTATGGCAAGCGAAACGAGTTCCTTGGGCGGTTTCAGCAAAAGGTCGCTAGCAAAGAGTAATGCAAGCAGGGCAAAGCCGATTGTGGTCAAGTATCTCGATTGAGTTTGCGACAGCATGGCAACTTCCTTTTAGAACATGCAAGTGAAAAGTCGGTACGATGTCATTGCGGTTGCAAACAAGCCGCCGCCGGGACCGGTTGTCACGAGACCGGCGATAACTTCAGCGGTGCCAGCAAGGTAGGGATCGCGCAGGCAAGCCTCCTCCTTCGCGTTCAGCTTGACCTTGTGAGGGACGGTGCGGTTATTTGCAAATCCGTGAGAATCGCACCACGCCTTGGAATATGAATCCGTGCAGCGTCCGCGCTCAAAAAGGGATATATCGTAATTTTCGTCGTAGTTGTCTCCGACGTAGATCTCGCTGCTCTCGGCGGGAGATCCCTCGTCGGCATAGGCTGCCGCAACGGGCACAAATGGTGTCATGACAAGGGAGAAGCAAAGAGCTGCTGAGACGATGGAGGGCAGGCATTTCTTCATGGCTGGCTCCTTAAACTGGCCTTTGATAGTTACTCGATGTCGCCTCCTTCCGCTTTATATCCGTTGTATTCGGCGTATTTCTTTAATAAGGCAAGAGGTTCTTCCTCTCCTTCGGATGAGCCGATGATGTTTCCTTGGTCATCCAGTATGAATACGGACGGAATATGCTCAAGTTCATATTGGTCATTCACGACCTTATCTTAATCTATGTAAATGGGAAAGTCTCCTTCATGGACCGAGGCTTCTTCAATCGTGCTGTCCTCAGAAACATTGAAAAGGTTCTTCCTTATGGCTGCGAAATTATCAAGTTGTGGCATATCCTCTATGAGAGATTCGCAGTGCGGACACCACGATGCCCGGATACCGCATCATCGGTATCAACCATGACGACCTCGCCGACGGTAGCGGCAAGGCGGGGCTGACGTTTGAGACGACCAACGATGTCCTATACAAACACATCTGGAACGACACAAAGACCAATGTCGGCGGTTGGAGGTCCTCTAAGCTCCGCGCCCGCCTGAACTCCGGTGACCTCTGGGCGCTCCTGCCGGCCGAGCTCCAGTCCAAGGCGAAGGCCGTCACGAAGATGACGGACAACGAGGGCGGCGGTAGCGCCGGCACTCCGACGGCAACGAATGACAAGGTCTTCATCCTCTCGACGACCGAGATTTACGGAGACCTCCAGTCTGACGGCGCCCAGTACGAGTACTATGCGACGCCGAGGTATTCTGGACCTGAGATTGTGTGCTATTTCAGCACTCGTTCCGTGTCTCCGAGTGACTCAACGGACTTTATCTATGTTGACCCTTTCGGTCGCTGGAGCAGCGGTAGTGCCAACAGTGCCGGCAACGTGTTTCCCGCTTGGTGCTTCTAGATTTTCTAGTGCAAGGCCCGCGCGACTCCGCGCGGGCCTATCTTTTGGCAAGTGTACGAACGGTTTAGGTTCGCGGCAGGTATTCGGGTTGAGGAGAAATAGGGTCATACAGCGGCTCTCAGAGCGCCAGCCGCACTCCTCCGCCATTACCTCTGCGGCGTCCTCGTATAGAGCCCGTACTGCTTGGCGTTTCGTTGCAACAGCCCACTTGTCCACCGATCAAGTGAACTACTGGAATAAATACAGCGACACGCTTGTTCGTTACAGTCGCTATATCTGCGTAAATCGCCGCGATAAATACAGTCTGTACTCGACTGTATACCAGCTACGCGTATGTAGATTCATATCGCGTTAATAAATCGGTCCAAGCGTGTGCAAAACGCGCAAGTAGCCGCAAAAGGCGATTATCGCGCAGGGTGATTTTTGGCACCCTGTTGATTAATCAAAATTAAGCAATTGCTTAAAACAAAAAAGGTCAGGCACTAGGTGCCTGACCTGCAAACTTCTGGTCGGGACGACTGGATTCGAACCAGCGACCCCTTGACCCCCAGTCAAGTGCGCTACCAAGCTGCGCCACGTCCCGAAGCTTTTGTTTGTTGCTCTGCTCTCGCTCGCAACAGGGAGTATATTAACCCGAAACTTTAGACTTGTGCAAGAACTTTTTTATAAATTTTGAAGCAAGTCCAAAATTGTATCTGCGAGCTGGGGTTTTGTTAGCACGGGAAGCTCTTGCGTACCCGTTGTGCTCACAATCCAGGCCTTGTTGGTATCGGTTCCAAAGCCCGAATCGGCGCGCGAGACATCGTTGGCGATAATGGCATCGCAGCCCTTGCGGGCGAGCTTGCGCTGCGCGTACTCCACGACGTTATCGGTCTCGGCCGCAAATCCGATCACGCATCGCTCGCCCTTCTGGCGCGAGAGCTCGGCCAAAATATCGACCGTCTCGACCAGTTCGATGCGATCCAGGCGCTCGTTGGCCTTTTTGAGCTTATGGTCCGCAGGGGCCGCGGGGGTGTAGTCGGCGACGGCGGCCGCACAAATTGCCGCATCGGCCGTCTGGAAGGCGCTCAGGGCCGCCTGGAGCATCTCTGCGGCGGTCTGCACGCGCACGCACTCCACGCCGCGGAGCACATCGAGTGATGTCGGTCCCAACACGAGCGTGACCGCAGCGCCGCGGCGTGCGGCCTCCCCCGCCAGGGCGATGCCCATCTTGCCCGAAGAGCGGTTGCCAATGAATCGCACGGGGTCGATCGGCTCGTGCGTGGGACAGGCGGTAATTACGATGCGCTTACCTGCCAGGTCCTGTGGCGCGGGGTTGAGCACCTCACAGACAGCCTCTACGATGTCCTCGGGCTCGCTCATGCGTCCCGTGTCCACGTCGCCGCAGGCAAGGTAGCCGCTGCCCGGACCCACCACATGGACACCGCGCTCGAGCAGCGTGGCCATGTTGGCCTGCGTCGCCGGCGCCTTCCACATGCCGTTGTTCATAGCGGGTGCGATCACGATGGGTCGCGGCGTCGCAAGCAGCGTGGTGGAGATGAGGTCATCGGCGACGCCGTTGGCCATCTTGGCGATGATATTGGCCGTCGCGGGCGCCACGACCACCAGATCGGGCTCCTGCGCCAGCGAGATATGGTGGATGGGGTCGGAGGGGTCGTCGAACAGGCCCACAGCGACCGGCTCGCCCGTGAGCGCACGGAAGGTGAGCGGCCCCACGAACTCCGTGGCATGTTCGCTCATGACGACCTTAACGCGGGCGCCTCGCTTTTGCAGCAGGCGCACGATATTGCACGACTTATAGGCGGCGATCCCGCCGGTAATGCCCAGCAGGATCGTTTTTCCCTCAAGTTGCATTGAATTGTTGGGTGCCGCCATCGTTTAAGCTTCCTTGCTCGGGAGCACCAGGAGACGGTGGCAGTACGGGCAGTGCGTAATTGACCTACCGTCGTGGTTAAGGTCGCTCATGGACGATGCCTGCAGTGCGGTGTGGCAGACCGTGGGGATGTTGCCCTGGATGGTCTCGACGGCCAGGCCACGGAACTGCTTGAGCAGACGCTCGTAGTCGGTGAGAACGTCGGCCGGCAGCGTGGCAGCAAGCGCGGTGCGCTCCTTCGTGGCGGCGTCAATCTGAGCCTGCAGGTCGGCAGCCTTGGCACGGGCGGCCTTGGTGTCGGCCTTTACGCCCTCCTCGAACTTGGCGATGATGGCCTGTGCGCGAGCCTCGCGGTCGAGCGCCTCCTTATGGGCGACAACGACGTCCTTGCGGGTGTGCTCGATCTTGTCCAGACGCTTGGCCAGGGTGGCGAGCTCGTTCTCCAGGTCCTGAACCTCGCGGTAGTCGGAGCCGTCGACGTGGCGCTTCTTGGCAGCCTCGATGGCGTTGTTAGTCTGAATCTCGGTGGTGTTGAGATCGTCAAGCTCAATGTCCAGATCCTTGCGCTGGGCGTAGAGCTTGGTCATCTCGGACTTGAGCTTCACATAGGTCTTGCGCTTGGAAGCGAGCTCCTTGAGCTCCGGCATATTGGCAAGTTCGCTCTTGTTGCGGGCGAGCTCCAAATCGATCTGTTGCAGCTTGAGTAGCGTAGCGCCGGCGCTCATAAGTTCTCTCCTTTTGTCACAGTCCACCATTGGCAAGGGTTCAGTATTTTAATCGCATGACGGGGGTCGACCCCGGCGTCAACTGCAGAGTTCATCAATATATCAACGAACGGCTCTTCGGAGCGGTCGTGGCCGAGCAAGATCACCGGCAGCCCGCGCAAGGCAAGGTCTTGCGCCACGTGGTAGCCCGCCTCGCCGGTTACGATGACATCTGCGCCCGCGGCGATGGCGAGCTCTCCAAAGTCGCCCAGGGAGCCGCCCAAAATGGCGACGATGCGGCACGGGCGATCGGCTTCGCCCCACACACGCGGGTCGCTGCCGAAGGCCGTGGCAGCACGGGTGGCAAGATCGCGCAGCGTGCACGGGTCGTTGAGCGTTGCAAGCGCGCCCAGGCCGGTGGCCTCGGGGTCGTCCAAGTGCTCCAGTGAGCTCACGGGTGTGGCACCCAGCAGCTCGTTCAGGCAGACGCGGGCTTCGTGCGACCGGTCCAGGTTAGTGTGGAGCGAGATAATGCTCACGCCGCAACGCGCTGCCTCGTAGAGCGCCGCGCTGCATTGGGGGCGTGTGGCATCCGCCGGACAAAAGGCCTCGGGCGCCTTGATGTATATGGGATGATGCGTCAGCAGCACGTTGGCACCGGCTTCTTGGGCGCGACGAACATTGGTCTCGGTCGCGTCGAGCGCACAGGCTACGCCAGTAATCTCCGCGGCAGGGTCGCCAACGGAGAGACCTACGTGATCCCAGCTCTCAGCGTCCGTCTTGGGATAGCGTGCCAGCAGCGCACGCTCGAGCTCGGCGACGATCATACGGCGCCTACGATCGAGAGCAGCGTCTGGGCAAACTCGTCCAGATCGCCCGGATTCACGCGGTCATCGAAGGAAATGCGCAGTGCACCCAGGGCCTGTTCGCGGCCAATACCCATCGCGCTCAAAACATGGCTCGGATCCATACTGCCGCTCGAGCAAGCCGATCCGGCCGAAACCTCAAAGCCGGCGGCGTCGAGCTTGATGATGAGCTCCTCGGAGTCCATGCCGTCAATGTAGATCGATACCATGCCGGGCAGACGGTCAGCCTGCGCGTAGTCGCCCATGGTGGCATGAATACGCGGATGGGCCGTAAGCGTGGTGTAGAGCTTGTCGGAAAGGGCTTGCAGCGTTGCACGCTCCTGGGCCACATGGGGCGCCAGCGTTCGGGCGGCAGCGGCAAAGGCCAGCTGCGTGCGCAGGTCCTGCGTGCCGGCACGTCGTCCGGCTTCCTGTCCGCCGCCAAAGATGCGGGGGCGCAGCGGCGTGCGGCTCTTAAGGAAGAGCGCGCCGGATGCCACGGGGCCACCGATCTTGTGCGCGGCAACGGTCATGGCGTCAACTCCCAGCTCGGTGACATCGAGCGGAATGTGCAAGTAGCCTTGGATGGCATCGGTATGAAACAGGGCGCCGGCAGCATGTGCGGCCGCGGCCAGCTCGCGGATGGGCTGCACCACGCCGGTCTCGTTGTTAGCAACCATAATGCTCACGAGCGCCACGTCGTCGCCTAGCAGCTCGACAAGCGTGGCAGGCTCAATGTAGCCCGCGCGGCAGGGCTGCACCAGGTCGACGGTAAAGCCGGCGGCACGCAGCAGCGGCAGGTTGTCCAGAATCGAATCGTGCTCGATGGCCGAAACGATCACACGATCGCGCTTGCGGTCGCGCTGACGTGCACCCTCGGCAAGACCGAGTAGCGCCAGCTGGTTGGCTTCGGTGCCGCCGTTGGTCAGAACAATCTCAGACGGGCGAACGCGCGCGCCAAAGCTGCGGGCGATCTCGCGACGTGCAACCTCCAGACGCGCGGCAGCCTTGCGGCCGAGCGAATGCAGCGAGTTGGGGTTGACGCCGGCAAGCTCGCTGTCGTCATATTCGCGCTGCGCAAGGAGCGCCTCGGCGCGCATGGGCGTCGAGGCGGCATAGTCAAGATTCACGGGTATGCGGTTTTGACCTGCGGTCATAAGGATTTATGCCTCCTGTGCAGCCTCGTTGCCCAGCTTCTGCAGCAGCGCAACCTCAGCGGCGGGATCTTCGGACTTAAATACGGCGGAACCGGCCACGAGAACGTTGGCACCAGCCTTGACAACCTCGGCGATGTTCTTGGAAGAAATGCCGCCGTCGACCTCGATCATGGGCGAAACGCCGTGGCGCTCGCACATGGCCTTGAGCTCGTGCAGTTTGGCAATGGTACCGGGGATAAAGCTCTGGCCGCCAAAGCCGGGGTTCACGCTCATCAGCAGCACCATATCAACAATGTCGATGATGCTATCGAGCACGCAGACGGGGGTGGCGGGGTTGAGCACCACGCCGGCCTTGACGCCGCGCTGCTGCAGATGGGTGAGCGTGCGGTGCAGGTGCGTGGAGGCCTCGTAGTGCACGGTGATCATGTCGGCACCGGCGTCGGCGTACCAATCGACCGTTTCGTCGGGGTTCGACACCATGAGGTGTGCGTCGACCGGTACATCGGTGGAGCGCTTGACGGCCTTAAGGATGTCAACGCCAAAGGTGAGGTTGCCGGTAAAGTGACCGTCCATAACGTCGAAGTGCACGTAGTCGGCGCCGGCGATTTTGTCGAGCTCACCCTTGAGGTTGGCCATGTCGGCCGAAAGGACGGACGGAGCGATTTTAATGGAACCCATGGTAGAAGCCTTTCTGCGTTAGTCGGTGAGTCCGTAGAACTCTTGAGAAGGGACGCGATCGGTAAGAATCTCGAGTGCCCTATCCAAAGTAACACCGTTGTAGAGCGTTTGCTCCACGGCAAAGGTGAGCGGAATGTCTACGCCCAGTGAACGGGCAAGCTCGCTCACGCTGCGGGCCGCGACGGCGCCCTCAACAACCATATGCGTGCGCGTCTGATACTCGTCGAGCGACACGCCGTGGGCAAACTCGTAGCCAAAGGTGCGGTTGCGCGAATGCTCCGAGGTGCAGGTGGCAATGAGGTCGCCCATGCCGGCAAGCCCCATGCAGGTCATAGCTTGACCGCCGCGGGCGTGCACCAGACGGCTGATCTCTGCCAGGCCGCGCGTCATGATGAGGGCGAGCGTGTTGTCGCCCGCACCGGTGCCGGCGGAGATTCCGCATACGATCGCGATGACATTTTTCATGGCGCCGCAAACCTCGACGCCGGTCATGTCCTGCGACAGGTAGATGCGGAAGGCCGTGGATAGGAGCAGGTTCTTAAAGGTCTCCCCTACCTGCGCGTCTTTGCTGGCGATGACGGCGGCAGAAAGTCCGCCGCGGCAGATCTCCTCGGCATGGTTGGGGCCCGAGAGCGCCGCCACGCGCGTCTCGTTGCCAATCTCGCTGGCGATGACCTCGCTCATGAGCAGGCCGGACTCGGGCTCAATGCCCTTGGTGAGGCAGAGCACCGGGGTATCGGCGGCGATAAAGGGCGCGGCCTGGTGGCACACGCTGCGAAGGTGCGTCGAAGGAACGGCGAAGATGATGGCCTCGGCGACGTCGAGTGCCTGCACCAGGTCCGTGGTGGCGACGACGTTGCCGGGCAGCTTGTAGCCCACAAGGTAGCGGGGGTTGCGGTGCTCGCCATTGATGCCGGCGGCCGTCTGCTCGCTGTGGGCCCACATGGTCACGCGCTCGGCTCGCGCGGCGGCAAGGCCGGCGACGGCGGTTCCCCAGGAGCCGGAGCCAATCAGCGCAACATTCATGACTCTCTCCTACTTATCGTCGGGCTCGGTGACGCGCTTGGTAAACGAGAGCTTGGACTCCTTACCGGTCATGAGCTTTTTGATGTTCGCACGATGGGCCCACACCACGGTGATGCCGATTATCGCCATGCAGAACTTGAGGCCCAGGCTGCTGTACGGAAAGACCGCGCAAGCAGCGATGGGAAGACCGATGGCCGCGGCAAGCGAGCCCACCGACACAAACTTGGTGATGGCGACGGCCACGATAAACATGCCCAGCAGCGACAGGCCAATTGGCCAATACCAGGCGAGGATGACGCCCAGACCAACTGCGATTCCCTTGCCGCCATGGAAATTGAGGTAGGGCGAGAAGATGTGGCCCCACACCGCTGCCAGGCAGATGACGCCGAGCATCCAGTCGCCGGCGGCGCCGGGGGCCATAATGCTCACGGGGAAGCCATAGCCCAAGTCGGCAATGAGCGGACGCGCGATAAGGACGCAGATGGCGCCCTTAAGGCAGTCGAGCAGCAGCGTGAGCGCGGCCACCTTGGGGCCGGCCACGCGCAGCGCGTTGGTGGTGCCGATGTTGCCGGAGCCCGCCTTGCGAATGTCCGTGTGGTTGAACACGCGGCCCAAGATCAGGCCAAACGGAATCGCTCCGATAAAGAACGAGACCACGGCGCAGATGGCGGTCAGAAGAATCGGATTATGCATCCTTTTGCTCCTTCTTCCTAAAGAAGAGTCGAATGGGCGTGCCGGCAAAGTCGAAGGTCGAGCGCATACGGTTCTCCACGTAGCGCTGGTAGGTGTCGTTGACCAGGTCGCTGTGGTTGACGAAGAACGTAAACGTCGGCGGATTGACGCCCGTCTGGGTCACGTAGTGCATGCGCAGGCGACGCTTGCCGTCCACCACGGTATGACCGAACTCGCGCAGGTCGGTGAGGAACGTGTTGAGGCGCGAGGTGCTGATCTTTTGCGAGCGCGTCTTTTCGGCGGCGTCTACCATTGCCCAGATCTTCTCGACGCTGCGGCCGGTCAGGGCCGAAATGCGCAGGTACTGGGCCCAGGGTGCCATGACGCCCAGACGGCGGTCGATGGTCTCCATGCAGGCCTCGCGCTTGCGATCGTCGTCGAGCAGGTCCCACTTGTTGAGCAGCACCACGATGGCGCAGCCGCGCTCGATGGCCAAGCCCATGACCTTCTGGTCCTGCTCGGTAACGCCCACGGAGGCGTCGACGACGAGCAGCGCCACGTCGGCACGGTCGATGGTGCGCAGGCCGCGGACCATGGAGTAGTACTCGATGTTCTCGTACACGGTGCTCTTCTTACGGATACCCGCAGTGTCGACCATGCGGTAGTGCTTGCCGTTGCGCTCGACGACCGTGTCGATGGCGTCGCGCGTGGTGCCGGCAATGTTGGACACGATGGAGCGGTCGGCGCCCAGGATGCGGTTGAACAGCGACGACTTGCCGGCATTGGGGCGGCCGATGATGGCGACGTTCAGCGCGTCGGGGAACTCATCGGCGACCTCGTCCTCTTCCTCGGGAAGCAGGGCCACGATATCGTCGAGCAGGTCGCCGGTGCCGTGGCCGTGCAGCGCCGAGAGCGGCGTGGGCTCGCCGATACCGAGCGAATAGAACTCCCAGATGCTGTCGTTCTCGCGATCGGGGTTATCGAGCTTGTTCACCAGCAGAAAGACCGGCTTGTCGCAGCGTTTGAGCATGCGGGCGACCGACTCGTCCTCCTCGGTGACGCCGGTGCGGCCGTCGACCACAAACAGGATGACGGCGGCTTCCTCGGCGGCGGCGAGGGCCTGGTCGCGAATGGACGTGGCAAACACGTCATCACTCTTGAGCGGCTCGATGCCGCCCGTGTCGACGATGGTGAACTCGCGGCCGTTCCAATCGGCCGTGTGATACGAGCGGTCACGTGTGACGCCGCGGGACTCGTGGACGATGGCGTCCGAGGTCTGTGCCAGGCGGTTGACGAGCGTGGACTTTCCCACGTTGGGGCGTCCGACGACGGCGACGATAGGTTTCATCTGCACTCCTTTAATGGGTAGGGTCAGTGGAAGTGTTAGAGTCGGCAGGCACAATGCCAAGGATGTGCTCCAGGGTATCGAGCAGCTCATGCGGCATGGTCGACACCACATGAACCTCGGCGCCGCGACTGGTAAGGCTTGCGAGTAAATCGTCACAATGATACTCGTCAAGCGTCATGCCGTCAGCGTTGAACATGAGCTTAGGCACAAAGAGCATAACCCCCGAGAGGTCCTGCGGCAGCTGTTCCAGAATGTCGCAGGCGACGATGAGGCCGGTCACGTCCACGTTGCCGCCAAAGTAGCGATTCTTGATGGCCGTGACGGTGCCGGCGAGCCCCTGCGGCGATTCCACGAAACGTGCCACGGTGTCGCGTGCGCTGGCGCCCGAGAGGCACAGCAGGTGCTGGCTGCGCTCGGCGATGCCAGCGCGGACGCGGCACAGGCGCTCGGCGTCGGCGGCAAGCACATCGTCCGTCTCGTCTAGGTATGAGCGGATCATGCCGATACCGTCGTAGTACTGCGGATAGCCGTCGTAAAAGTCCGCCTCGGGCGGATCGATGCCGGCGTCCAGGTAGAACTCGTCGCTCATCTGGAAGGTGTGTCGGCCAAAACGCTCGAAGGCGCGGTCCTGGTAGGGACGGATCATGGCAATGGTCTCGCGCGCCAGTTCGGGCTTATCGCTGTATGACCAGCTAAAGCGGTTCTGATGCTTGGTAAAACCGAGCGGCACAATGCCCAGGCTTGTGATTTGCTCGTGCTCCTCGCAAAAGCGCAGGGTCTTTTCCAGCTCCTCGCCGTCGTTCATGCCGGGGCACAACACGATCTGCGCGTGAATCTCGATGCCGGCGGCCATGATGGCCTCGAGTACGTCCATGCCGCGCTGGGCGTTGCGGCCCATCATACGACGGCGGACGTCGGGGCTCACGGCATGGACCGACACGTTCATAGGGCTCATGTTGCGTTGGATGACGTTTTGCACGTCCTCGTCGGAAAGGTTGGTCAGCGTGACGAAGTTGCCCTGTAAAAAGCTCAGACGATAGTCGTCGTCGCGGATGTAGAGCGTGGAGCGGCCGCCCTTGGGCAGCATGGTCATAAAGCAGAACACACAAGCGTTCACACATGTTCGCATGCCGTCAAAGATGGGGCCGTCGAACTCCAGGCCCCAGTCCTCGCCCGGGAAGCGGTCGAGCTCGACGGGGGTGACGCTGTTGTCGCGCGGGTCGAAAACCTCGAGGTCGACGGTGTCGTCGTCTGCCTCCCAGAGCCACACGATCATGTCGGTGAGCTGCTCGCCGTTGACCGTGAGCACGCGCATGCCCGGCTCGATACCCACATCCCATGCGGGCGATTCGGGACGCACGTTCTTTACGAGCGCGCCCTCACCCGGCTCGGGGTCGCGGCTGCGCCCGTAATCGGCCACCTCGGCGGCGTATGCGGGTACGGTCTGGTCCATGGTTAGCGGCAAAGCTCCTTGATGCGCGCGACGGCGCGCTCGATGTGTTCTTGCGGGGTGGAGGCTCCGGCGGTGATGCCGATGTGGCGCGCCTCGGCAAACCAAGCGGCCTGGAGCTCGGAAGCTTCCTCGATGTGATACGTGCGCTCGCAGGCGTCTGCGCAAATCTGCGCCAGGCGGCGGGTGTTGCCCGAGTTCTTGCCGCCCACCACGACCATGCAGTCGCAGCGGTTGGCAAGTGTGGCTGCTGCCTGTTGACGCTCACTCGTGGCGGCGCAGATGGTGTTGATCACACGCAGCTCCTGCACGCGCGGGGTGATGGCAGCCACGACCTCGGCGAGGTTCTGCGCGGTCTGGGTGGTCTGCACGACGAGGCCCACCTTGCCCTTGACCGGCAGCGCGTCGGCGTCGGCGGCACAGCTCACGACCTGCGCATCATTGCCGGCGTGGCCTAGGATGCCCTCGACCTCGGGATGCCCCGGCTCGCCTACGACCACCACGTGGTAGCCTTCGCGCACCAGGCGCTCGGCCGCCACATGAACCTTCTTCACGTAGGGGCAGGTGGCGTCGACCACGGTAAGGCCGCGCTCGCGAGCGGCGTCAATGACCTGCGGCACCACGCCGTGGGCGCGGATAATCACGGTGCCGGATGTGGCGTCGTCCAAGGTGTCGGCCAGACCGACGCCTGCCTCATCAAGCTCGCGCACCACGATGGGGTTATGGATGAGCGGACCCAAGGTATGGACCTGAGTGCACTCCCCTGCCTGCGGCGCGGCGGCCAGCGCCATATCGAGCGCACGCTGTACGCCATAGCAAGTGCCGGCGTGGGCGGCGATCTCGATGGTAGGCGCGATTGCCTGGTTGGACGCAGTCGCGGAGGTGTTCGTCACGTTCTCGCTCATGGCTAGAACCTGCCCGGATGCTCGGCGCACAGATCGTCTCGCATGGCGTAGACGCGGCTCATGGCCTCGGACTCAAACCATTCCAGGCGCTCCGTGCGCTTAAGCCCGGCCGGTGCGTCAGAAAGCGAGACGGCCTTGCCGGCGCGGATCCAGCACTTCTTGGGACGCATGAGCTTTTTGCCCGCGGGCGTGATGTCGGACCAGCCGCAGATGGCGAGCGGGTTCACAGGTGCCTTTCCCATCTGGGCGATGAGCGCAAAACCGCCGTGGACCTCGGGCTTGATCTCGCGCGAGCGGATGCGCGTGCCCTCGGGGAAGATCAGGACGTCCTCGCCGCGCTGCAGCGCATGCTGGGCGGCGCGCAGGCACTTCATATCGGCAGTACCACGCTCCACGGGGATGCCGCCAACGCGGCTAAAGGCCCAGCGCACAATCTTGCTCTTGGCGAACTCTGACTTAAAGATGGGACGAATGCGGCGACCGCCAAAGAACAGTGCCGTCTCTACAGCCAGGAGCTCGGCCATCGAGGTGTGGTTGCAGATGACCACGCTGCCGCGGCCGTCCTGGCGCTCAAACAGCAGATCGGCATCCTCGACCTTCCAGCGCCACATGAGCTTGGAGAAGGCCCAAAGGATGGCCATAACCACGACGACGGTGCCGCGGATGAGCGCCGGGAACTCGGCGTAGGGGGCGTTGTAATAGTCCTCTGGCGTCTGCTTAAACAGGCGCATGGGCTACCTCCTTTGGTTGATGAGGTCCTCGATTATCGAGACGACCTCGTCGATGGTGTGGGCGGTGGAGTCGACGTGCACGGCGTCCTCGGCGGGCACGAGCGGGGCGACCTCGCGACTGCTGTCGAGCTTGTCGCGCTGCTTAAGGGCGTCGAGGGTCTCGTCGACCTCGGCCTCGAGCTGCTCGGACGTGAGCGGCTGCGCGTCGTTTTGGTGACGCTGCAGCACACGGCGGCGGGCGCGCTCGCGCGGGTCGGCAGTCAGGAAGATCTTGACCTGCGCGTTGGGGAACACGACGGTGCCGATGTCGCGACCCTCGGCCACGATATCGCGGTCCTCGGCGGCGCGGCGCTGGTGGATGAGCATGGCGGCGCGTACGCCCGGATAGGCCGAGACCTTGGATACGTTGGCGTCGACCTGCGGGGTGCGGATGGCGGCCGAAGCGTCCTGGCCGTCAATGGTCAGGCGAGTATCTTCGCCAGTACCGTTGGTAAAGCGGATTTCGATCTGCTCGGCGAGGGCGTCGATGGCCGTCTCGTCGTCCAGATCGATGCCGCGGTCGAGCGCGGCGAAGGTGACGGCGCGATACATGGCGCCCGTGTCGAGCTTGTTAAAGCCAAGCTGGCGGGCGATCTCCTTAGCGATGGTGGACTTGCCGGAACCGGCTGGGCCGTCGATGGCGACGATCATGCAATGCTTCCTTTCGATGGGTGACGTGCTGGTATGGTTCGCGGGCGTTGGGGCGCGGCGGGTTGCCTAGCCCGTGTAGCGCTCGCGGTAGGTGTTGCGCTTGGGCGCAGAACCGTGGCTGCCGTGGTGACGCGTGCGGCTGGCGGTGTTGGTCGCCGGCGCGGCGACGCGCTTGGAGCTGGCCTGCTTGGGCGGGATGCCGCCGCTTTTTAGGATCTGCACCTCGCGGTCGGTGAGCTCGCGCCACGAGCCCTTGGCCACGCCCTCGAGCTCCAGGCCGGCAAAGTTGCAGCGATGCAGACGGATTACCGGATGGTGAATCTTGCTCAGCATGCGCTTGACCTGGTTCTTGCGGCCCTCGCGGATGATGACCTCCACGGCGGTGGTGCCGGGCTTGACGCCCTGGGGAGCTACGGCCTCGGCCTCGCGCGCGTTAATGATTCGGCAGATCGCCGGCTGGCATAGGCCGTCGTCGAGCTCGATGCCACGGCGGAGCGGTTCCAAGTCGCGATCGGTCAAGTGGCCGTCCACGAGCGCCTGATAGGTCTTGTAGACGTGCTTACTCGGGTGCAGCAGATCCTGCGACAGGTCGCCGTCGGTGGTAAAGAGCAAAAGGCCTGTGGTGTCGCGGTCCAGGCGACCCACCGGGAAGAGCCCCGGAAAACGGTCGCGCGGGACCAGGTCGGCCACGCAAGGGCGTTCCTGCGGATCGCTCATGGTGGTGAGGTAGCCAGTTGGCTTGTAGAGCATCAGGTACACGGCGCCCTGGTTGAGCTTGACGGGCATGCCGTCGACCTCGATATGGTCGCGGTCGACGTCTACCTTGGTACCCAGCTCGGTCGCGACCTCGCCGTTGACGGTCACGCGGCCGGCGGTCATCAGATCCTCCGAGCCACGTCGGCTCGCCACGCCTGCGCGCGCCAAAAAGCGCTGCAGGCGCATGGTGTGCGGGTAGACGGGCTGGGCGCCGCCCGTGGCACTTGCGGTGCGCGTCTCCCCTGCTTCGTTAGTCCTCGTCATGCATGTCCTCCGAGGTATCGTCGACAACCAGGGTATCCTCGTCCTCGGCTGCCTCAACATCCTCAACATCGGTATCGAGCAGTTCGCGCTCTTCGTCCAGGTCCTCGGCCTGCTCCTCGAGCGTGGACTGAATACTGCGGCCGCTCAGGCGCTCGCGGATAAACTGACGCGACTGCTCATCGGGGGCAAACTGCTCCAGGTCGGGCAGGTCGCGGGTGGAGCGCAGGCCGAACTTTTCCAAGAAGGCGTTGGTCGTGCCGTAGATGATGGCCTGACCGCGCTGGGGGTCGCGACCGAGCTCGCGCACCAGGCCCTTGTCCACGAGCGACGCGATGACGCCGTCGGAATTGACGCCGCGGATGCCCTTGACCACCTCGCGCGTCACGGGCTGGTGGTAGGCGATGACTGCCAGGGTTTCGAGCGCCGCTTGCGACAGCTTTTGCGTGTCCCAGCTCAACACATAGGCCTCGACCACGTCATGGTAGGCGGGATGCGTAAACAGGCGCCAGCCGCCGGCGACCTCGCGCAGCTGAAAGCCACGGTTGGCCTCCTCGTACTCAACCTTGAGCTCGGCGAGCAGCGACGCGCACTCGCCGGGGGCGATATCCAGTGCGCCGGCCAGCGCGGGCGCACTCACCGGGTCGCTCGACACTAGCAGCAGCGCCTCGAGGGCGCCTTTGAGGCTGTTTGCCTCCAGCGCGGAAAGGGTTGACATGGTTGCGGCTCCTATTCGGTGAGCTCGGGGCCCTCGCCGGGCACGCATGCCTCGGCTCCCTCGACTCGGTTGATTTGAATGGTTCCGAAGATCTCGTCCTGGCTCAGCGTGAGCGAGCCGCGCTTGGCAAGTTCGAGCATGGCCAGGAAGGTGACGACGAGCTGCTCGGTGGTGGCATCGCCGTCCAACAGCTCGCGGAAGGTGCAGGTTTGGTGCGCCATGGTAAAGCGGTCGACCGAGGCCACCGTCAGGTCGAGCGGCACGCGATGCGGCGCCACGTGCTCGGCCTCCAGCAGGAAGGTCTGGCGCTTGCCGTCCAGGTCGGCGCAGATGACGGCGAGGCCGCGCAGGGTGATGCCGGCTAGGTAGTCGGGCATGAGGCCCAAGAACTCGGGGTCGGGTCCGGCCACACGCGGGTGCATGCGGCTTTCGGCCTGCATGCGGGCACCGAGGGCCGCAGCCGCGCCCTTAAACTGCTTGTAGGCAATCAGGCGTTGGATCAGGACCTCGCGCAAGGCGTCGCCGTCGAGCGTGCTGAGCTCCTCGAGGTCTTCGTCGAACTCGCCATCGTCGTCATCGGCTTTGCGCGGGGCCTCCTGCGGCACCAGAGAGGCAGCCTTGATGTCCAAAAGGGTTGCCGCGACCAGCAAAAAGTCGCTCGCCACGTCAAGGTCCAGCGCCTCGATGCGCTCGGCCTCGGCAAGGTACTGCTCGGCCACCTCGCTGATCGAGATGGCGCCGATATCTACTTTTTGGCGGGTTACCAGCTGCAGCAGCAGGTCGAACGGTCCGCTGTAGACCTGCGTCGACACGCGATACGACATCTTCGACCTCCTTTGACGGCGCCTTCGCGGCGCGGTTTGGGTGCATGTTACGACCGTTTTGCACGTTCGACCTGTAAGTTTACCTTAGATGCCGGCGATTGCGAAGTTGAGCAGCTGCTCAGCAAGCGGATACACGGTAACGTCGAAATAGCGGCCGATCACGTCGATGCCGGTCCACATGGGCAGCAGGTACAGCACTAGGATGAGGATGGGCATAGCGTATTGCTGCAGACGATAATAGTTGTTGAGAGCCTTGCCCTTGAGGAAGGGTACGATGATTGACGAGCCGTCGAGCGGCGGGATCGGGATGAGGTTGAAGAACGCGAGTGACAGGTTGACTACGATGAACGTGGCGCCGAAGTTCATGATTTGGGACGCCACAGCAAAGGACATGCTGGTGTAGAGGTTGCCATAGGCTAGGCGCATGAGGACCGCGGCAAGACAGGCGAGCGCGATGTTCGATGCGGGGCCGGCCACGCTCACCAGGAGCTCGTCGCGCTTGGGGTGCTTGAGGTTGTTGAGGTAGACGGGCACCGGCTTGGCGAAGGCAAATACCGGACCGCCGGCCGCGAGCATAAGCAGCGGCAGGATGATGGTGCCAAACGGGTCGATATGGTTGAGCGGGTTGAGTGACACGCGCCCGCGCGATCGGGCCGTCTTGTCGCCGAGCGCCCAGGCCGCGGCGGCGTGTGCACTCTCGTGGATCACGATGCCAATGATGACGGCGGTGGCGCTCGCGAGCAGGTTCATGAAGTAGCTGCTGGACATGGCGCTCCCCTAGCGGACGCGGCGCGAGGCGCGCGTGAGCAGGTAGTCAATTACAAACAGGATCACAGCGACGATGGCGTAATCCAGACGGAACACGCCACCAAAGGGCGAGGTGATGACGCCGTAGCCGGCGATGGCACTCGGCAGCGCGCGCGAAAGCTCAACGACAAAGCCGACGATCTGCAGCTTGGCGGTGAGGCCGCTAAAGCACAGCAGCACGGTCATCGCGCTCATAAAGATGCCGCAGATGCGACACGCGATGGCGATGATGCTCATCGCCACGGCAGCGGCCTTACGAGAGTTCACGCGCGGTCTCCTCTTCGATCTGGGTGGAAAGCTCCAGCCATTCGTCCTCGAGCTTGGGAAGCTCTTGCTTAAGGCCGTTATATTCCCCCAGCGCGGCGTTGAACTTATCCTGATCGGCATAAAGCTCTTCGCTGGCCATCAATTCCATAAGCTCGTCATAGCGGGCACGCTTTTTGTCAAGCTCCGTCTCGATTTTCTTGAGCTGGTTGCGCACGCCCTTGAGCTTTTTGTTGAGCGCAGCACGGGCCTGGGCCTCGGCACGCTTTTGCTCCTTGGTCTTTTTGCCCTCGGCAGGCTTGGGTGCGGCGGCGGGGGTGTCGGCTTGGGCGGAGCAGGTTTTGGCGGGCTTGGATACGGCGGGCGTGCTCTCCCCTGCCGCCTCGGCGGCGGCGCGGGCTGCGAGGTCCTCGCGCTTGTAGAGGTAGTAGTCGTAGTCGCCGTCGTAGACCGTGACCTTGCCGTCGCGGATGTCGATGATGCGGTTGGCCACGGCGCGCACCAGGTGCTCGTCGTGGCTGATCAGCACGATGGTTCCGGGGAAGTTTTGCAGGGCGTTCTCGAGCATGTCCACCGAGTCGATGTCCAGGTGGTTGGTGGGCTCGTCCAGGCACAGGAGCGCCTCGGGGGCCACGAGCATTTTGGCGAGCGCGAGACGCGCTTTTTCGCCGCCGGAGAGTACGCGGACCTGCTTTTCGATGGAATCGTTGTCGCTAAACAGGAAGGCGCCCAGCAGGCTGCGTTGCTGCGGCACGGTCCACTTTGGCGTGACGGTGTCGATCTCTTGCAGGACGGTGTTGGACTCGGTCATGCCCTCGAGCGCGTGCTGGGCATAGTAGGCGACGCCAACGTTGGCGCCCAGATCGCGGGTGCCGGTGGTGGGCGGCTCCAGGCCGGCGAGGATCTTCATGAGGGTGGACTTACCGGCGCCGTTGGGGCCGACGAGCGCCACGTGCTCGCCGCGGTAGAGCTTGAGGTCGATGTCGCTGTAAATGTGCTTATCGCCGTATGACTTGGAGACGCCCTCGAGGCCCACGACCATGTCGCCGGAGCGCGGCGGGTCGGGGAACTTAAAGTCGATGTGCTTGTGGCCCTCGGGCAGGATGACGAGCTCCTTTTTGATCTGCTCGATCTTGCGGATACGCTCCTGGGCCTGGGCTGCCTTGGTGGGCTTGTAGCGGAACTTGTCGACGAAGACCTGCATATGGGCGATGTCGCGCTCCTGGGCGGCGCGCTTTGCGCGCATCTGCTCCAGGTTGTCCTCGCGCTGCTTGAGGTAGCTGCTGTAGTTGCCGGTGTAGGTGGTCACGCGACGGTTTTCGAGTGCGGCGACGTGGTCGACGCAGGCGTCCATGAAGGCGCGGTCGTGGCTGACGATGAGGACGGCGCCGTCGTAGTTCGCGATAAAGCCGCGCAGCCACTGGACGCTCTCGAGGTCCAGATGGTTAGTGGGCTCGTCCAGAAGCAGCAGGTCGGGGTGGCGCAGGAAGAGCTTGGCAAGTGCGATGCGCATCTGCCAGCCGCCCGAGAACTCGGAGCACGGGCGCTCAAAGTCGGTGACCTTAAAGCCCAGACCGGACAGGATTTTCCGGGCGTTGCTTTCGAGTTCGTAGCCGCCCAGGTGCTCAAAGCGGTCCTGGACCTGGCCGTACTCGTTGAGGAGTGCGTCGACGTCCTTGCCCTGCTCGGAGAGCTCGGTGATCTGGGCCTGCAGCTCGTTGGCGCGCTCGCCCATGCGGCGGATTTCCTTGGCGGCGGCCATGACCTCGGCAAGGATGGTGGTGTCCTTTTGCTCCAGGTTGGTTTCCTGCTCCAGGTAGCCTACCTGGCAGTCCTTAGCGTACTGGACCTGACCGGCGTCGGGGCTGTCGATGCCCATGATGATCTTGAGCATGGTGGTTTTGCCGGCGCCGTTGGGGCCCACGAGCGCAAAGCGTTCGCCGGGGTTGATCTGGAAAGACGCGCCGCTAAAGAGAACGCGCGCGCCGAAGCTTTTTTCGATCTTGTCGACCAGGAGGATCATGGTGCCGCCTTTGACCTTGTGTGCCTATATGAAAAAAGGCCCC
>UQXB01000037.1:0-20374 GCA_900544935.1 uncultured Collinsella sp. | reverse complement strand
ATGGCCGAGAGGACCCCGACCACGGCAAACGTCATGCGCCAGCCCACGGCCAAGCCAATAGCGCGACCGAGGGGCAGACCAAAGATCTGCGCGATTGACGAGCCCGTAGCGATCATGCTGATGGCGAGCGCCCCGTGGCGAGTGTCGACCAGGCGCGAGGCCATAATCGAAGCGACCGACCAGAACACGGCATGTGCGCAAGCGACCACCAGGCGCGCACAGACCAGGACGGGATAAGTCGGCGCCACAGCGGACAGAAACTGGCCCAGCGAAAACACGGCCAGCACGCCCAGCAACATCCGCTTGAACTCAAAGCGCGAAGCGAACACCATGAGCGGCAGCGACAGCAGCATGACGCCCCAGGCATAGACCGAGATCATGATGCCGGCTTGGGACTCGGTGAGCGAGAACGACGCGGCGATGTCAGTCAAAAGACCGATGGGCATAAACTCCGACGTGTTGAACACGAAGGCGCAGCAGGTGAGTCCGATGAGCGGGAGCCACTGCTTGAGCGTGATGCCGTCTTGCCTTGCCTGAGTCATATATAACGTCTCCAATCGTTTTGAGCGGAGGCGATTATATAGCAACGGCCCCGCATCCGTCAGTAACGGACACGGAACCGAAAACAATTCGATACACAGAGGTTGCGCCGTCAATAAATAACTAAGCCAGCCCCAGCAATATGCCCGCCGAATGCACGACAAACGCCACGATCCAGGCGACTGCCACCTGAAACGCGAACACGGCAACGGCGTAGCGCGCGCCCAGCTCGCTCTTGACGGCGCCGATCGCAGCCACGCACGGCGGGTACAGCAACGTAAAGACCAGGAACACATAGGCAGTAAACGGCGAAAACATGGTCGACAGTGCCGCGGGCGAGGTCGCGCCCAAAAGTACCGTGAGGGTCGAGATGACACTCTCCTTGGCGATAAGTCCGGTGACGAGCGCCGTGGATGCACGCCAGTCGCCAAACCCAAGCGGCGTCAGCGCCGGCGCGATGATGCTGCCGAGGCCCGCAAGCAGACTCTGCGACTGATCGGCGACCACATTAAAGCGGATGTCGAACGTCTGAAGGAACCAGATGACCACGGTAGCGGCAAAGATAATGGTAAAGGCCTTGGTAATAAAGTCTTTGGCCTTATCCCATGCCAGCATCACCGTCGTCTTGACGCTCGGCAGGCGGTAATTGGGGAGCTCCATAATAAACGGCACTGGGTCGCCCTTAAATGCTGTGCGATTGAGCACCAAAGCCGCAATGCAGCCGACCACGATACCGATCAGATAGAGCGAGACCATAGCGGGAACCGTCGCCTGCGGGAAAAACGCCCCGCACAGCAGACCGTAGACCGGCAACTTGGCCGAGCAGCTCATGAACGGCGTAAGCATGACCGTCATCTTGCGGTCGTGCTCGGATGGGAGCGTACGGGTCGACATGATAGCCGGCACGGTGCAGCCAAAACCGACGAGCATGGGCACAAAGCTACGGCCCGACAGGCCAAAGCGACGCAGCACCTTATCCATGACAAAGGCCACACGCGCCATGTAGCCCGAGTCTTCCAGAATGGAGAGGAACAAGAAGAGCACGACGATAATCGGCAGGAAGGTCAGTACGCTACCCACGCCCGTAAGCACGCCGTCAACAGCTAGCGAGCGCACCACGTCGTTGGTGCCGAACGCCTTGAGGCCCGCATCGGCCGAGGCGATGATGGCAGCGATGCCGTCCTCCATAAGTCCCTGCAACGCCGCGCCGATCACGCCAAACGTCAGCCAAAAGACAAGGCCCATAATCACCAGGAACGCCGGAATGGCCGTGTAGCGACCCGTCAGGATGCGGTCGATCTTGACAGAGCGCACGTGCTCGCGACTCTCGTGCGGCTTGACGACGCAACGCCCGCACACGTCGCCGATAAAGCTAAAGCGCATGTCGGCCAGCGCGGACAGGCGGTCGGTGCCGGCCTCGCCCTCCATCTGGGTAATGATGTGCTCGATGGCGTCGAGCTCGTTGCGATCCAGGTGAAGCGCCTCGGTCACCAGCTCGTCGCCCTCAACCAGCTTAGTCGCCGCAAAACGCACGGGAATGTGCGCCGTCGCGGCATGGTCCTCGATAAGGTTGGCGATGCCGTGGATGCAGCGATGCAGTGCACCGCCGTCTGGGCCATCGGGTGCGCAGAAGTCCAGGCGGCCGGGACGCTCGCGGAAACGCGCCACATGCAGGGCATGGTCCACCAGCTCGCCGATACCCTCGTTGCGTGCGGCGCTAATGGGAACGACCGGCACGCCCAGCAGACTCTCGAGCAGGTTGACGTCCACGGCGCCACCGTTGGCCGTCACCTCGTCCATCATGTTGAGCGCGATGACCATGGGGCGGTCGAGCTCCATAAGCTGCAGCGTCAGGTACAGGTTACGCTCGATGTTGGTAGCGTCGATGATGTCGATGATGGCATCGGGATGCTCATCCAGGATAAACTGGCGGCTCACGATCTCCTCGCCCGTGTACGGCGACAGGGAGTAAATACCGGGCAAGTCGGTAACGCTCGCCTCGGGGTGGTTACGGATAGTGCCGTCCTTGCGGTCGACCGTCACGCCGGGAAAATTACCGACATGCTGGTTGGAGCCCGTCAGCTGGTTAAACAGCGTGGTCTTACCGCAGTTTTGGTTGCCGGCGAGGGCAAAATGAAGCGGCGCGCCCTCGGGCACGGCCGTTTTTGCCGCACGGGGCGAATACGTCCCCTCGCCGAGTGCCGGGTGCTCCGTCGTGCCGATTGCGGCGTTAGCGCGCGGACCCGTATCTGTGTCGTGAACACCCACGAGCTCGATCCGTGCGGCATCGTCCTTGCGCAGCGTCAACTCGTAGCCGCGTAGGCGAATCTCGAGCGGGTCGCCCATGGGGGCGTACTTCATCATGGTGACTTCGGTACCCGGTGTTAGGCCCATGTCCAAAATATGTTGTCGGAGTGCCTGGTCGTCCGATGCCACCGATGCGACAACGGCGTCCTTTCCAATCTCGAGTGTATCGAGCTTCACGTCCGTGTTCCTCCCCCGGCGCCCACAGGGCGTTGCATTTTGTTTACCATGGCTAACCGTTTGCCATGGCTAACCAATTGTAACTATGCATGATAGCGCGAACACGCAACGATGTTCAATCGACAGATCGGTGCAAGGGGAATTCTGGGCCATTGCTTCCCAGACGGGCCTGTTGCGGAAACCGAATCCCACTCCGGAACACCTAAACGGGACGGGCTTTCCGGTTGAGGCATCTAGCGGAAACTGCAGCCCGGAATCGGCGCTCAGACTGGGATGCGATTTCCCAATGGGGCCCTCGGGGAAACTACAGCCCGGAATCTGCTCTCGAAACGGGACGCGGTTTCCCCGAGGACCGAAACAGCCGCCCGCCCCTCGACAAAATGATCCGTTCCCTCCGTCGCATGCGGAACATCCAAGGAGTGTCCCAGAGTGCCGGCAATAGGAACGTCCCCAGCTGCCGGCAGCATTTCACCGCAACTGCAAAAACTCGCGCAGGCAACCGTAGTCACCTGCGCGGGCTTGGTGGGCGCTCACAAAGGCACGTTATAGAGGCCCACATCAGTTATGGATTGCCAAACAGCATCGATACGCGATGCCTCCGTCGGCTTACCAAGCGATGAAGATTGCCGCAATCTTAGACAATCGGCGCAATGCCGGCAAAGTGCAGATACAGCGAAATGATTGCCACGACAATGACCACCGCTGCGATCAGCTTGTCGTGCAGATGAGGAAGCACCGGCTTACCGCGGCCTCGCTCGCCCAGCATATAAACGGGAATGGCTGGAGCAAAAAGGATCGTTGTGATCATAACGCCCTGGAGACCCGTCGACCACACCAGGAACAATGTGTAGATGAAGCCGAGCGTGCCAAAGAAGCGGGCTTTGCCGACGCTTGGCGCATGCGGCCCGTCCAGATGCTCGTTCTTCCAGCCAATCACCATGTAGTAGGCTGCCGAGCACACGTACGGAACCAGAATCGTGTTGACCGCGCAGCTATAGAAGAACTGGTAGGTGCTCGCCGCCACATACGACACAACCAAGAAGAGCTGCGTGATACCGGAGCTCACGAGAACCGTTACCACCGGGGCGTCGTGCTTGTTCGTCTTGGCAAACGCCAGAGGGAAGGATCCCTGGCGCGCTGCCTCGAACGGCGTCTCGGATGCAATGATGACATAGCCCAGCATCGCGCCGACCAGCGAGAGAATAACGCCAAGGTTTACGATGGCAGCGCCAACAGGACCGATTGCGCGCTCGAGAATTCCCGCCATGGAGGGCGTTGCGAGCTGTGCCATCTCCTCGCGCAGCATAATGCCAAGCGACAGCATCGAGATGATCAGATACAGCGTGAACACAGCCGCGAATCCAAGTGCCGTCGAGCGGCCGACGTCACGCACGTACTTTGCACGGCCCGAGATAACGACAGCGCCCTCGATGCCCGTGAAGACCCAGACAAGGGCGATCATGGTCGAGACAACCTGCTCGCCAAAGCCAGGACCAGCCGGCTCTCCCCAGAAGTTGTCCATAAAGATATCGACGTTGAACTTGCCCAGGAGCACGATGCTCAGCACAAAGAGTCCCAACGGCACCAGCTTCGCCAACGTAACGATCGTGTTAATGCCCGCAGCCTCCTTAACGCCACGAAGCACAAGGGCGGTAAGGAACCACAAAAACACACTGGCGCAGACGATGGAAAGCAAGTTGTTGCCCGCGCCAAACGCAGGGAAGAAATAGCCCAGCGCGCTAAACAGCAAGAGCGCAAAGCTCACGTTGGAAAGACATGCGCTGATCCAGTAGCCCCAGGCGGAGTTGAATCCAATGTAATCGCCAAAACCGGCCGCAGCGTATGCATAGATGCCGCCGGTCAGGTCGGGACGGGCCTGAGACAAACCGTTGAACACCATCATCAGCGCAAAGACGCCAATAAAGCAAATTCCCCACGAGACGATAACTGCACCGGTATTTGCCCCGCCCGCTGCCATATCGCCGGCAAGCGAGAAGATGCCGCCACAAATACTGGCGGTAATGACCATCATGGTCAGACGAAAGAGATCGAGGCCATTAGGGTCGATAATCTCGTCGTTTTGAGCTTTAGAGGCCATTGTATGTGCACCCCCTTCATCATGTGATCGAACGAAAGATGACCCGGACGTCCCGAATCGGGTGCCGGGCCATCGGTCAAGCGATCATCAGACTGTTACAGCCATCGCGTTAGAAGCGCAGCGACAGGCAAGAAAGGCCACCGTCGACCTTGCGATACTCGGAGGTATCGACGACGAGCGTCTTGTAGCCCAGATCCTGCACGGCCTTGAGCACGGTCGGATAGCCCTCGGCGACGATGACCGTACCGTTGACCCAGATGCAGTTGGCGCCGTAAGCCTCGTCCTCGGGCACGATGATCTTGTTGTACTGGGCAAAGTCGGGTTTATCGATAAACTCACCGGAGACGAGCATGTTGTTGTCCTCGATGTAGTTGACGCCCGTCTTGAGGTGCAGGACCTCCTCCAGCGGAACCTCGGAACCCTCGAGGCCCCAGCCCTCGAGAATCTCGCAGAACTGGCGGATGCCCTCTTCGTTGGTGCGAGCGGAGCGACCGACGTAGAAATGGTCGCCGACCATCATGACGTCGCCGCCGTCGAGCGTGCCCGGAGAAACGATGTGCTTGACATGCTCGTCGTCAAAGAAGCGACGGACGGCCGGCTCGATCTCGTCCTTCTCGCCGTTGCGGCTATCGGCGCCGGGGTTGGTAATGATGGCGCCGCAGCGAGTGATAACGGCCGGATCTTCGACGAAGCAGCTGTCAGGATACTGCTCGAGTGCCGGCAGCACCGAGACATCCACGCCGCACTGCTCGAGCGCATGCTCGTAATCGTAGTGCTCCTCGATGGCGCGCTCGTAGATGGGCTGGCCAAGCTCGGGGGCACTCGTGATGCCATTGCTCAGGGACTTGCCGGGGCGGCGGATGATGACGTGGCTGAACTTGGTCATGATGATCCTCCTTGGATCTCTTAGCAGAGAGCGGGACTTCTTCGCGCCCGCCTTCCTTTCGATGGCTTTATCTTAGTGCGGTTTTCCTGTTTTGTATATTGTATACAATACTGAACGGTAGATATTCATCGGTAAGCGTATTCTTACGTATCGGCGCAAAGTAGCACGATTTAGCTGGTCGTTCTATAATTCAATTGAGCTATTCAAGCGAAACGTATTTAATTTTAGAAATATACAGTTAAGGAACATAAGCTCATGGAAACGCTCAGAAGGCCCCTGAAGGACCACGTATACGACTATATTTCGAGCCGTATTGACGCCGGCGAATTGTCCGCCGGCGACCGGCTGAGCGAGCAGACGATCTGCGATGCCATGGGCGTGTCGCGCACGCCGGTCCGCGAAGCGCTCATCCAGCTGGCAAGCGATGGCTACCTGGACAATCTCCCCCGCCGCGGATTCCGCGTCCGTGGGTTCGATCAGCAAAACGCCGTTGAAGTCTTTGAGATTATGGGACCGCTCGACGGGCAGGCCGCATATCTCTCCTGTCCGAACCTAACCGACGATGACATTACGCAGCTGAAATTTCTCGTCGGCTCTATGGACCTCGCGATCCAAGGCGGTCTCATCCGAAAGTACGACGACATTCAGCGAGACTTTCATCTGACGTACTTCAACCGCTGCGGCAACGACCGTCTGCGCGATATGATCTCGCAGCTCGAGCGCTGCTTTATCAAGCGCGATTACGAGACTGTCGACCAGGAGACGGCGTGCAAACTGCTCAACAAAGCCAACAACGAACATGCCCATATTCTTGAGTTGTTCGAAGCACGAGATGCGACGGGCGTGCGCGACTACGTTCGCGATGTCCATTGGAACACAGAAAACGCCCAGTTCACCGTCTGGTAGGAAACGATGCCCTTGCGGAAAGCGTGTACCGTTATTCCCGCTCGAAACGGGTCGCAGTTTCCCAACGGGGCCCCTCGGGGAAACTACATCCCAGAATTCTGGCTCGAAACGGGATATGGTTTCCCAAACAGGCCTCTTACGGAAAATGCATCCCGGAATCCCCACTCGAAACGGGACGCACTTTCCCAGTCGAGGCCCTATGGGAAACTGCGTCCCACCTTGAAAGGCAAAACTGGGACGCAGTTTCCGGGCGGGGCATCAAAAACGAAGTTGCGGTGGAATAGTTCCTGGATGGACTGGTTGATGCCCCAGATAGGAACTATTTCACCGCAAGTTATTGAAGGGCTGGGATGCCGAGACTCTTACAGATGGCGCTCCAGGAAGCGGAAGGCTAGGCGAATCCAAGGGCGGACTGCCACCTGCTTGTCCTCGTTGTCGACCGCGGTGTTGGCGTTGCCGAGCGAAAGGCCGTGACCACCCTGGTCGAAGACGTGCATCTCGCATGCAACGCCCTCCTCGGCCATGCGCTGCGCAAACGGGTATACCTGCGCGATCGGCGCCGTCTTGTCGTCGGACACGCCCCACACAAAGGTCGGTGGCATCTGACGCGAAACATGCGTGGTGGGGCAGATGTCGGCCAGATGCTCGTCAGTTGCCTCGCCGCCCGTCACCATCGACAGGTAGTCGTTGAGCAAATCGCGCCCCGTCTTGCCGCCCGTCTTGGGCACACGCAAGTCAATGCGCGGATCGCGCGTCTGCATGTCACGCACATAGGCAAAGTCGAGCAATGGATAGCCCAGCACCACGGCATCGGGACGAATGTCGTCCGGACGCGCCCCGGCAAGTGCCGCGAAGGGGCCGGTCTTCCACTGTGTTGCCAGCGAGGCGCAAATCATGCCGCCAGCAGAAAAGCCCACGACGCACACGCGCTTGGGATCGACATGCCACTCGTCAGCGTTGGCGCGCACCGTGGCGACCATCTTGGCAAGATCTGCCTGCGGGTGCGGAAAACTTACGTCACCCGTGCCGCTCGTCACATAGTTGAGCACAAAGGCCTGGTAGCCGTGATCCAAAAACGCAAACGCCACGGGATCCTGCTCATGCGGAGCGATATGCGTAAACGCACCTCCGCCGCAGATAATCACGGCAGGGCGGCGGCCATTCGGTTTATCGGGCAGCGGCTCGGCACCCAAATACGTAAAGGTCGCCGGATATTCCTCGGTCGGCTCCTCGCCCCACAGCGCATGGTTCTCGACAATCATATGTGCTCCCTTCGCGCAAATTAAGCGCCCTTGTTTTTTGCCTTCAAGCGTACCCCACTTGAACCCGTGGCGCAGAAACACTCCGGCAATAAGTTTCCCTTCAACTGATATATCACATAATCCCAGTTCAGAGGTATCTTTGAGCAGCGTAGAATAGGGGCGTTGACCAAGCCGCGAAACACATATGAAACGTTTCCGGCAAACCAAACGCGCGATATGCGCCTATTTAAGTTGGAGGCAACTATGGGTCTGCTCGATTCGCTTAAGTCCACCTTCACCTCGACCGGCGAGGCGTCCGTTCCGCCCGCAGCAAGCTTCGCCACCCGCGAAGGCGTCATCTATGCCCCCGTTAACGGCGTGCTCGTCAACCTGGACGAGGTTCCCGACGAGACGATCGCCTCGGGCATGCTTGGCCAGGGCTATGGCATCGAGCCCATTACCGGCACCATCTATGCGCCCGCCAACGGCCGCATCGGTGCCACCACTGTCACCAACCACTCCATTGGCATGATCACCGAGGACGGTCTTCGCGTGTTTATCCATGTTGGCCTGGGTACCGTGGAAATGAACGGCAAGGGTTTTGCCCGCTTTGTCGAGATGGGCGATGTGGTCAAGGCAGGCCAGCCGCTCATCAGCTTCGACCGCGAGGCCATTAAGGCCGCTGGTCACGAGGACATCGTGACCGTCATCGTCTCCGAGCTCGATCGTCTTAAGAGCATCGACCATGTCGGCGAGTCTGGAACGCTTATCGGCGGCAACCCGCTCGTCAAGCTTGGCGACCCGCTGCTGGTAGCCAAGACCAAGTAGCCAGGCCCCGCGCCACACAGCCAAAAGGCACCTCGTCAAGCGCCCGCGACCATTTGGCCGCGGGCGCTTTTCGTTTGAAAAACCATCCCGCCAATGCCTTATCTGTATAGCCCAAATGAGACGAGCTGCTAGAATAACGAACTGTATGGATAACTATCATTCAACCGTTATGGGAGGATACGTGAACCGCACCAAAATCGCGCAGCTCTATGCCGATGCCGAGTCGCTCGGCGGCCAAACCGTCACCGTCGCCGGCTGGGTCAAGTCCGTCCGCGACATGAAGAACTTTGGCTTTGTTACGCTCAACGACGGCAGCTGCTTCCGCGACCTGCAGGTCGTCATGAACCGCGAGGCACTCGACAACTACGACGAGATCGCCCATCAAAACGTCTCGGCCGCACTCATTTGCACCGGCACCGTCAAGCTGACCCCCGATGCGCCCCAGCCTTTCGAGCTTTCTGCCACCTCCATCGAGGTCGAGGGCACGAGCGCCCCGGATTACCCGCTGCAGAAGAAGCGCGCAACCGTCGAGTTCCTGCGCACCCAGCAGCACCTGCGCCCGCGCACCAACCTGTTCCGCGCCGTGTTCCGCATCCGCTCTGTCGCGGCTGCCGCCATCCACCGCTTCTTCCAGGAGCAGGGCTTTGTCTACGTCAACACCCCCATCATCACCACGAGTGACTGCGAGGGCGCCGGCGAGATGTTCCGCGTGACCACGCTCGACCCCAAAAATCCGCCCCTCACCGAGTCCGGCGAGGTCGACTGGAGCCAGGACTTCTTTGGCAAGCATGCAAGCCTCACCGTGTCCGGCCAGCTCAATGCCGAGAACTTTGCCATGGCCTTTGGCGACGTGTACACCTTTGGCCCCACCTTCCGCGCCGAAAACTCCAACACCACGCGCCACGCCGCCGAGTTTTGGATGATCGAGCCCGAGATGGCCTTTGCCGACCTTAACGACTACATGGATAACGCTGAGGCCATGCTCAAGTATGTCCTCAAGGACGTCATGGCCACCTGCCCCGACGAGCTCAATATGCTCAACAAGTTTGTGGACAAGGGTCTGCTCGAACGCCTAGACCATGTCGCCAACTCCGACTTCGCCCGCGTTACCTACACCGAGGCCGTCGAGATCCTGGAGCAGGCAGTCGCCGCCGGTCACAAGTTTGATTACCCCGTCAGCTGGGGCATCGACCTGCAGACCGAGCACGAGCGCTTCCTGACCGAGGAGCACTTTAAGCGCCCGACCTTCGTAACCGACTACCCGGCCGAGATCAAGGCCTTCTACATGCGCATGAACGAGGACGGCAAGACCGTCGCCGCCGCCGACTGCCTGGTTCCCGGTATCGGCGAGATCATCGGTGGCTCCCAGCGCGAGGAGCGCCTGGATCTGCTCGAGGCCCGCATCAAGGACCTGGGTATGAATCCCGAGCAGTACAAGTACTACCTTGACCTGCGCCGCTACGGTTCCTGCAAGCACGCCGGCTACGGTCTGGGCTTCGAGCGCTTGGTCATGTATCTGACCGGCGTGGGCAACATCCGCGACGTCCTGCCGCACCCGCGCACCGTGGGCAACGCCGACTTCTAATCGTCGAACGCTAGCTCGCGTCGCCACACGCCAACGCTCATCGCACAAGCGTCTCTCGACATCGGTCGAGAGACGCTTTTTTCAACAGCATCCGTCAAGCTTTTGGCAAGTTTTTGGTCAGTTGAGCAGGGCTGTTGAAAACTCGACCCGCCGTTTGCCGACGACTACCGACCGCCCAGAGCGCCCTGCGCCCCTGGGAAAGCCCCGCGTCCTAGGCTCCATACCGTCGCCACCCAAAACGGAAAGGACGTGGGCACCATGACCGAAGCCGCTGTTGAAACCTACGACACCACGACGAGGGGCGCCGCCTCGATGGCAGCCTATCGCGCCGTTCGTATCCTGCAGCTCTTGAGCGAAAACACCGGCGAAGACAAGGCCATGCTTTCCGATGAGCTGATCCGGCGCCTCGCCCATCCCGACGACCCCGCCCGCATGCCCATCTCGGCGGCGCGGCGCAGCATCTACACCGCCATCTCCGCGCTTCGCCATGCCGGATACGAAATTGAATACAAACGCGGCGTGGGCTACAAACTTCTTACCCGCCCGCTCACCGATGAAGAGATCATCCGGCTCCACGGTATGGTCATGCGCAACCGCTCCACGCCTATCGCTATCCGCAAGAGCATGGCGCAGCACTTAGTTGCCATGGCGAGCGCCGACGTTCGCGGCTACCTCGATACACCCGAACCCGCTCCAAGCGCAGGCAGCAAGGCTACCAAGGCAACACGCACGCCCATCAAGCGCATCGACACGTGCGAGCTCGTCGAGCAGGCCATCGACCACGGAACCACGGTGAGTTTTGATATTTCGAGCGTCACGACACGCGGCGAAACCGAAGCAGCACGGATGACACTCCGTCCCTTTGCCATCAGGCAGCGCGATGGCATCTCGTATCTGCTGGGAACGGTCTACGACGCCCGAGGCACCGACGATACGCTGCGCACCGTCGAGATCGCCCGTATGAGAAACGTCAGCACGCGCCTGCTCGACGGCAAGAAGCTCTTCGCCGCCCTGGACGAGGACGACGCCTCCTCCGCCGCATAAGACCCTCCGCCGCCCATTCGACTACCCGTACCGCCCATCCGATTCTGTATTAAAAAACCCGCCAGGCTGTTGTAAAAATGGACATCAGCGCTACTATAGTCCCACTTGCACTTTGTCCCAGTGCAGTGTTTCCAGCCATTTTTATACTGGGGGTAATGATATGAAGGACATCACCATCAGCCGCAGGAGCCTTCTGGTCTCCGCCGGCCTGCTCGCGCTCGCCCCGCTCGCCGGATGCGGCGGCAACTCTGGTTCCGGCTCCGCTGCCGCCGGTTCCGACTACACCATCGGCGTTCTGCAGCTCACCGAGCACTCCGCGCTCGATGCCGCCAACGACGGCTTCGTCAAGGCCATCAAGAAGAGCGGCCTTAAGGTCAAGATCGACCAGAAGAACGCCCAGAACGACCAGTCCACGTGTAAGTCCATTGCCGACAAGTTTGTGGGCGACAACGTCAACCTGATTTATGCCATCGCCACGCCCGCCGCGCAGGCTGCCGCCGGCGCCACGGCCGATATCCCCATCGTGGGCTGTGCCATCACCGACTACGCCGCCTCCGGCCTGGTCCAGGACAACGACAAGCCCGGCACCAACGTCACCGGCACTTCCGACCTCACCCCGGTCGCCGAGCAGCTCGAGATGATGCAGAAGGTCCTGCCCGACGTTAAAAAGGTCGGCCTGCTCTACTGCACCGCCGAGTCCAACTCCGACGTCCAGATCAAGGCCGCCAAGAAGGAACTCGACAAGCTGGGCCTGGAGTACACCGATTTCACAGTCTCGAGCTCCAACGAGATTCAGTCCGTCGTCGAGTCTGCCGTGGGCAAGGTCGACGCGCTGTACTCCCCCACCGACAACACCATCGCCGCGGGTGCCTCGCAGGTCGGCCAGATCTGCAAGGAAAACAAGCTTCCCTTCGTGACTGGCGAGGAGGGTATGTGCATGGCCGGCGGCCTGTTCACCCTCTCCATCAATTACGAGGACCTGGGCTACGCCGCGGGCGAGATGGCCGTTAAGATCCTGAAAGGCGAGGCCAAGCCCGAAGACATGCCGATCAAACACCTCTCGAGCAAGGACCTGGTCGTCGTCAAGAACGACGAGATGGCCGAGGCTCTGGGCATCGACCTCTCCGCTCTGGACGCGTAATGCCATACGCGGCATGCGTCTAGAGCCCGTGCTCGCGCTTTAGCCGCGTTATTCAATATCTGAGCCACAGGGGCGGGCGCTGTAGACCGGCGTCCGCCCTGCTTGTTTCAGGTAAAACAAAACGTCTGTCCGCAGCTCTTCTATGCATTGTTACCGCTATTATGGTGAATCACGTGTCCACCCTATCCTAGGAGGTATGAAGCATGCTCATTGCATTGCAGGGCGCCGTTTCGCAGGGCGTCCTCTGGGGCATTATGGTGCTTGGCGTGTTTATCACGTTCCGCCTGCTCGACATTCCCGATATGACCTGCGACGGCAGCTTTGCCCTCGGCGGCTGCGTCTGCGCTGTGCTCATCGTCAATAACAACGTCGACCCGCTGCTCGCCGTGCTGGCCGGTATGTGCGCCGGCGCCATCGCGGGTGCCGTCACGGGCATTTTGACCACCGTCTTCGAGATTCCCGCGATCCTCGCCGGAATCCTCACCCAGATCAGCCTGTGGTCCATCAACCTGCGCATCATGGGCAAGTCCAATACGCCCATTCTTGCCAAGGGCACCGTGTTCTCGGCCGTCAGCAATATGACCGGTCTGCCGCAGTCCACCGTTGCCATCATCTTGGGCATCCTGCTCGCCGTGGCTATCGTTGCCATCCTGTATTGGTTCTTTGGCACCGAGATCGGCTCGGCGCTGCGCGCCACCGGCAACAACGAGTACATGATCCGCGCTCTGGGCGTCAACACCAACTCCACCAAGATGATCGCCCTCGTGCTCTCCAACGCCCTCATCGGCCTTTCGGGCGCGCTCATCTGCCAGAGCCAGAAGTATGCCGACATTGGTATGGGCACCGGTGCCATCGTTATCGGTCTTGCCGCCATTGTTATCGGTGAGGTGCTCGGCCGTCTGCTGCCCGGCGGCCTCACGCAGTTTAGCGTCCGTCTTGCCTCCGCCGTCTTTGGCTCCGTGGTGTACTTCCTTATCCGCGCCATCGTGCTGCAGTTGGGCATGGACGCCAACGACATGAAGCTGCTCTCCGCCGTGATTGTCGCTGTGGCCCTGTGCGTGCCCGTGGTTTGGGAGCGCTATAAGCTCCGCAGCTCCTACACGAAGGGGGATGAGGCAGATGCTTAAGCTCTCGCACGTCAAGAAGACCTTTAACAAGGGCACCGTCACCGAGAAGCGCGCGCTCACCGGCGTCGACCTCACCCTGAATGACGGCGACTTTGTAACCGTGATCGGCGGCAATGGCGCCGGCAAGTCCACGCTGCTCAACATGATCGCCGGCGTGTACCCGCTCGATTCGGGCGTTATTGAGCTCGACGGCACCGATATCTCGCGCCTGAGCGAGTCGCAGCGCGCCAAGTACCTGGGCCGCGTGTTTCAGGACCCCATGCGCGGTACCGCTGCCGACATGCAGATCGCCGAGAACCTGGCCCTCGCCAAGCGTCGCGGCCAGCGTCGCGGCCTTTCGTGGGGCGTTACCAAGGCCGAGAAAGATGAGTACGTTGAGCTGCTCAAGCGCCTGGACCTTGGTCTTGACACGCGTCTTAACGCCAAGGTCGGCCTGCTCTCGGGCGGCCAGCGCCAGGCACTCACCCTGTTGATGGCCACGCTCACCAGGCCGCGCCTGCTGCTGCTCGACGAGCACACGGCGGCCCTCGACCCCAAGACGGCCTCTAAGGTGCTCAACCTGACCGAGGAGATCGTCGACGAGAACCACCTGACCACGCTCATGGTCACGCACAACATGAACGACGCCATCCGTCTGGGCAACCGTCTGATCATGATGCACGAAGGCCATGTGATCTACGACGTGGCGGGCGATGAGAAGAAGTCGCTCACCGTAGCCGACCTGCTGCAGAAGTTCGAGGAGGTCTCGGGCGGCGAGCTCGCCAACGACCGCATGCTGCTAAGCTAAAACCTGCCAAAAAGGGACAGGTTTATTTTGGTAGGTTTTATCTGCGCAAACGCCAAAACCGCCGCAAAGGGACAGAGGCCCTTGCGGCGGTTTTCGCATATTATGTCGATAATCCGATATTCAACCAGACATTCTGGCTAAGGACTAAGGAAACTGCCATGAAAAGACTCCCCCGCTTTGCGTTGGCCGCCGCGTTGTTTGCCGGCGCGCTCGCAGGCATCCCAAGCCTCGCTTTCGCGGGAAACCTGCCCGCCGCTATTGACGGCTCCGTGGCCGTCATGCACACCAACGATATCCACGGCAGCTACAAGTACAGCTACAACGCAAGCAAGGGCACCGGCACTGTGGGCTTTGACGGACTGGCGGTTCTCTATAGCGCCCAAAGCAGCGTCCCCGATCTTTTGCTCGATGCGGGCGACACCTTCCACGGACAGTCCTTCGCCACCATGAGCGAGGGCAAGAGCATCGCCGAGCTCATGGACACCTTCTACGCCGACGGCTACGACGCAACCACGCCAGGCAACCACGACTGGAGCTACGGCGCGGACAAACTCCGCACCATGACCGGCTACAGCACCACCGGCACGCCCTTCGCCATGCTCTGCGCGAATGCAACGTCCTCGAACGGCGTATGGAGCTCGAGCATCACGAAGACGCTCGATCGCACCTGGGAGGATAGCGAGGATCACTCCACATTCGACTACAAAATCAAGGTCGGCGTCGTCGGAGCCATGGATGAGTCGCTAGGTTCCTCGCTGCGCGCGGACCTGGTCGCGGGCACCAGCTTCTCGAGTGCCGCGAACGCCATCAATGCCGAGGCAGAGCAGCTGCGCAAGGAGGGCTGCGATGTTGTTGTGTGTATCGCGCACACGCTCGACGCAAAGACCTTTGCCACGCGGCTCCGTGGCGTCGATGCCCTTATCGCAGGCCACGAGCACATCAACCTTAACGAGAAGGTGACGGGAGCCGACGGCAAGACGATCCACGTTGTCGAGGCAGGCAGCGCCTTTGCCGAGGTGGGGCTGCTTTCCATTCCGTACAAATACGACACGAATGGCACCGAGACGACCGACGATGACACGGTCACGGTCCCTGCAGACGGCAGCGACGAGAAGCTCTACACCGCCAAGAACGTCAACGACCTTTTGACAGACCCCGACAAGGGCTCCGACTACCAAAGCCGCCTTGAAGCCGTCCGCAACAAGATCAAGCCGCTCGACGAGGACTTTGAAAACGAATCGAACAAGGTGCTCGGCACATCCACCACCAACTATTTCTACGGCGAGGACGCCGCAGGCACGCATGGTTGGGAAATGGTGCGCACCACCGATTTCCGCCCCAGCAAGGAGGGCGACACCACCAAGGCCCAGACCATCGGCCACGTGATTTGCGGCTCCTATCTTGCCCTGACGGGCGCGGACTTCGCTATCGAAAACGCTGGCGGCATCCGCGGCGGCATCGCGGCGGGCAACGTGACCGCCGGCAACGTCATCGCCATCTCGCCCTACGGCAACACCGTGGAGACCTGGACCATGACCGGCGCGGACTTCCTCGCAGCGCTCGAGCACTCGCTACAAATTAGCGACGATTGCAACGACAGCTACGGGCTCCAGCAGGCTTATGTGGCGGCCGGTCACACCGAGCAGGAGGCGCAAGACAAGTACAAGTGGCGCGATGACTCTGGCAGCGTTCTCTCCTTTGGCGGCATCAACGTGACGATTGATTGGACGCAGCCCGAAGGCAAGCGCATTGTGAGTGCCACACTCACCAAAGACGGCAGCACGCTCGACCCCGCCAAGACCTATACCGTCGCCACCAACAACTACATCATTACCAACACGACCGATTTTCCCACCTTTGCACACGCCACCAAGTACACCGAGTGGGGCACGTGCGAGGCGGCGCTGAGGGCGCTGATTGGGCAGAACGGCTGGGAGAGCAAGATGGCCTCGCTCGCGGGCACCATCAGCTTTGGCTCCGCTGCCGTGGATCCCACGCCCACACCGGCCCCGACGCCTAAGCCCTCGCCTAAGACGGACACGACGGCCACGAAGGTCATCACCAAGAAGACGACCGGTAAGCTTGCCACAACGGGAGACCGCACGCTGGCAGTAGTTGGCGCGTGCCTTATCGGCGGCATCATCGTCATCATGCTCGGCATTATCTGGAAGCGTCGACGCTAAGCTACACCGCCGGGCCTTACAGCCCCGCCGCGTAAACCTTATATCGAGCACAGAAGCCCGTCCGAATTTGATCGGACGGGCTTCTTGGTGGGTATCATGGTTGGACGATCATAAGGAGGTTTTCCCTACATGGAATTGTTTGAGCCGATTCTTCATTTCTTTGAGCAACGGTGGGTCCACAACATCATCTGGGCCGTCATCTTGGCGATAGGCACCGCCGTCGCCACCAAGGTCGTATCCAAGACCCTGCGTCACCTGCTCAATCGCGACGACAACCCGCTTCCAGCATCGAGCATCTTCATCAACATCGCACGCGCCGTCATCTGGATGATCGGCGGCAGCTTTATCCTCGACAACTGCTTTGGCATTAACGCAAACGCGCTCGTCGCCGCTCTTGGCGTCGGCGGCATCGCCATCTCGCTCGGCTTTCAGGACACGCTGTCAAACCTTATTGGCGGCATGCAGGTTACGTTTATGGGCATCATCAAGCCCGGCGACAATATCGAGGTCGGCGGCGTGTCGGGCGTGGTCCAGGACATCACCTGGCGCCACACGACCATCGAAGATGCCTGCGGGCAGACCATCATCGTCCCCAACTCCAACATCTCCAAGAACACGCTCGTGCATTTGATGCCCTTTGGGCGCGTGGCTGTGCCCGTTGCCGTAAAGGACACGTCCAAGTGGGCCTCGCTCGACGCGCTGGCAGACGAGCTGACCAGCGCCACCAAGGCCGCCGTGCTTCCCATCTCGGGCTTTGACAAGGAGCCGTATGTGCTCTTTAGCGAGATCGGCGACTTTGGCATTAAGGGCAAGATCATCTTTATCGTCAGCGACGACAGCACCACTTTCACCGCTGCCGACGCCTGCATCCGCGCCATCGCCCCCATCATTGCCTAAACCATCACAAAGGGGACAGGCACCTTTGTTGTGGTTTTCATTCGTGGTACCATGGTTCATATAGTTGTTTAAACGACTAAGGGAGCAACATCATGGAAGAGGCCTACCGTCAAGCACGCAAGCGCGGCGAGCAAGGACGTCGACGCGCCATTAGTCAAAGCGAGTATCCGTACCTCACGGACCTCGATAGCTTGGTTGCCCAGCTCCCCTTAGGCCAGCGAGAGAATGTCGGCCTGAGAGACATTCCGCTCGAAATGGTCGTCGGTACGGTTACCAAGGGCCGTCAGTCCGCCTTTTCATGCAACTTTATGCCCCTGCTGCCGTTTGGCACCGAGTTCGCCCGCAAGTGGTCCAACCTCTACGACATCCAGGTAACCGAGGGTTATCGCGACCCCATCATCGTCACCGAGTTCATGCATCGGTTCTATGTCCAGGAAGGCAACAAACGCGTCAGTGTCCTCAAATTCCTGGACGCCCCGACGGTTTCGGCCAAGGTCACCCGTCTCTACCCCGGCACATGGGATTCCGTCGAAAGCCGCCTGTACGGCGAGTTCTGCGCGTTTTGGCGCGTCTGCCCCCTATACGAGATCGAGTTCTCGCGTGAGGGAAGCTACGAGACGCTCGCCAAGATGCTCGGTCAGAACCTTATCGAAAAATGGCCGCAGAAAAAGGTCGACTACCTGCGCCACACCTTCCTGCTCTTTAAGCGCGCCTACCTTCGCGCAGGCGGCGACCACCTGGACATTACGCCTGCCGACGCCATGCTCGTGTACCTCAATGTGTACAACCAGGACCGCCTGCTGGATACGCCAACGGATATCGTCGTAAACCGCCTGTGCAAGATCTGGCGCGAGCTGGTCATCGCCGGCAAAAATGACGAGGACAAGGTTGATCTTGTCGAAGCACCGAGCGTCGATGAGGAAGAGTCGCCCGCCAAGTCCACCTCCGGCGTGCTCAACTTCTTTATGGGCAAGACCGTCTATTCGGCGGCCAACCCCCTGCGCATCGCCTTTATCCATGAGTTCCCCTGTGCGACGTCGAGCTGGGACAGCCTGCACGACCAAGGGCGTCAGTATCTCGATGAGCACTTTGACGGTATCGTGCACACCGAGGCGTTCGAGGACTGTCACGATCCGGACGTGTTCTACGCCGCCGTGGAAACGGCTGTCAAACATGGAGCAAACGTCATCTTCTCGACCTCGCACCGCCTGATGGAATACACGCTCAGGGCTGCCGTTGAGTATCCCCAGGTTCGGTTCCTCAACTGCTCTATCGGCCTTCCCCATCAAAGTGTCCGTTCGTACTTTGGCAAGATGTACGAGGCCAAGTTCCTCCTGGGCGCCCTTGCCGCCAGCATGGCGGACAACCACCGCATCGGCTACCACGCGTCGGTCTTCGCCTCGGGCGCGCTCAGCGAGATCAACGCCTTTGCGATTGGCGCCTCGCTGCTCGACCCCCGTGCGCAAATTATCCTGACTTGGGGCGATGTGCCCGCCGGAGGCCTTACCGAGGCCATGTGCCGCGAAGGTGTAAGCGTCATGACCGGCGCCGACATGTCAAAGTCGCTCGAAGACCCCACGGCCTACGGACTTCACCGCCTGGTCGATGGCAAGGTTACCGGCATTGCCATGCCGGTATGGAACTGGGGCCGATACTACGAGCTTATCGTGCGAAGTCTACTGCATGGCACCTGGGATGAGACCAGTGACGCCAGCCAGGTTCGCGCCGTCAACTACTGGTACGGCATGAGCTCGGGCGTTATCGACATTCGCTACGCTCCGGGCCTGCCCTATCAGACGCGCAAGCTTGTTCAACTCCTCCGCAATGGCATCGTCGAGGGCTCCATCAATCCATTTGGCGGCGAACTCCACAGCCAAGACGGCGTGGTGCAGATCGAGGGCTTTCCCCCACTGCCGAGCACGCAAATCGTTGAGATGGACTGGCTGGCCGACAACGTGGTGGGCACCATTCCGCAACTCGACGATGAGCCGAAAGTCCCTGCCCTATGAAAATCCTTGCCATAGCCGATACCGAAGAACGATGCCTTTGGGAGTGCTTTCGCAAGGAACGCTTTGAGGGAGTCGACCTGATTTTGTCCGCCGGCGATCTGGACCCGGACTATCTTGAGTTTTTGGTTACGGTCATCAACAAACCGCTCATCTACGTGCGCGGCAATCACGATGACCGCTACGCACGTCATGCACCGGGTGGATGTATCTGCGTAGAGGACAGCGTGTACACGTACCGAGGGATTCGCATTGCGGGCCTTGGCGGGTCCATGCGTTATCGCGACGGCGCCAACATGTACACCGAACGCGAGATGTCCAAGCGCATGCGTAAGCTGTCGCGTAAGGTTAGGATGGTCGGCGGGTGCGACATTCTGCTTACCCATGCACCCGCCGCCGGTATGGGTGATCTGGACGATCTGCCGCATCGAGGATTCGAGTGCTTTAACACAGCACTCGAATCCTGGAATCCCGACTACATGGTGCACGGGCATGTGCACCAAAGCTACGGTTGCGATTTTCAGCGCGAGCGTCAGCATGTGTGTGGAACGACGATCATCAACGCCTGCGGCTATACGCAGTTTGAGCTCGACCAGACGCACTACCCCATCCGCGGCTGGC
>UQXB01000036.1:0-20731 GCA_900544935.1 uncultured Collinsella sp. | reverse complement strand
GACTTGCAGCGACGGACCTCAGGACACTCTTACACCACGTCTGCGCGCGCGACCGGAAGGGGCTGTCAATCGGGCCCCAAGAGAGCTAATTCGAGTGCCGTGGACGAAAAAACGGGGGCGCAGGTTGTCCTGCGTCCCCGTTCTCGGGCGTTATTCGTTCCCTGCAGCAGAATTTACGCCGCCTCGTCGAATTGCGAGTTATATAGGTCGGCGTAGAAGCCGCCCTGGGCGAGCAACTCGTCGTGTGTGCCCTTCTCGACGATGTCGCCGTCGCGAATTACCAAGATTACGTCGGCGTTGCGGATCGTGGACAGGCGGTGCGCGATGACAAAGCTCGTGCGGCCCTGCATCAGCGCATCCATGGCGCGCTGAATAAGCTCCTCGGTGCGGGTGTCGACGTTGGAAGTCGCCTCGTCCAAAATCAGCGCCGGACGGTCGGCCAAAATGGCACGGGCGATGGTCACGAGCTGGCGCTGACCCTGCGACAGGTTAGTGCCCTCTTCGTTGATCATAAAGTCGTAGCCGCCGGCGAGCGTATGGATAAAGTGGTCGCAGCGTGCGGCGCGTGCGGCGGCCTCGACCTCGGCGTCGGTCGCATCGGGGCGTCCGTAGCGGATGTTTTCGCGGATGGTGCCGTTAAACAGCCAGGTGTCCTGCAACACCATGGCAAACTCGCCGCGCAGCGCCGCGCGGTCCCAGTCGCGCACGTCGACGCCCTCGACGCGCAGCGAACCGCCGTCCACGTCGTAAAAGCGCTGCAGCAGCTTAATGAGCGTGGTCTTGCCGGCGCCGGTGGGGCCGACGATGGCAATGGTTTGGCCGGGCTGCGCCTCGCAGCTAAAGTCGTGGATGATGGTCTTGTCGGGCGTATAGCCAAACTTGACGTGATCAAACTCCACATGGCCGGGGCGCTTTTCGGGAATCTGCGCGTCGGCTTTCTGCTCCTCCTCGGGCGCGGCCAGGAACTCAAAGACGCGCTCGGTGGCGGCTGCCATCGACTGCATCGTGTTGCTCACGTTGCCCAGTTGCTGCACGGGCTGCGTAAAGTTGCGAACGTACTGGATAAAGCTCTGGATGTCGCCGGGCGTGGCATTGCCGGTCAGCGCGAGCTGCGCGCCCACCACGACGACGCCCACGTAGCCCATGTTGCCCACCAAGCTCATAAGCGGCATCATCAGGCCCGACAGGAACTGCGAGCGCCAGCCACTAATAAAGAGGCGGTCGTTTTGACGGTCGAACTCCTCGATTGAGGCCTCGGCGCGGTCGAACACTTGAATGACGTTCTGGCCGGCAAAGTCCTCCTCGATAATGCCGTTGACGGCGCCCAGAACCTGCTGCTGCTCGCGGAAGTACGGCTGCGAGAAGTGAATCATCACGGTCAGGATAATCGCGGCTGCCGGCAGCGTGAGCACAGTGACGCCGGTGAGCGGCAGGCTGATCGACAGCATCATGACGAGCACGCCGATAATCTGCGTCACCGACGTGATGAGCTGTGTCACGCTCTGGTTGAGCGACTGGCCGAGCGTATCGACGTCGTTGGTGATGCGGCTGAGCACGTCGCCCTTGCTGTGGCCGTTGAAGTAGCTCATCGGCACGACGGCGATCTTGGCGGCGATCTCCTTGCGCATGCGGTAGCAGATCTTTTGCGTGACGCCGGTCATGAGCCAGCCCTGGATGAGGCTGCAAACAGAGCTTGCCAGATACAGGCAGAGCAAAAAGCCGAGCGTCTTGGCGATCCAGGCAAAGTCGACATCGCCGGTGCCGTTGACCTTGGCAACCAAGCCCTCGAACAGTTTGGTGGTAACCTGGCCGAGCACCTTGGGCCCCACAATGTTAAAGATGACCGAGCACACGGCAAAGGCGACGGCGGCAAACACGGCAATCTTGTGCTGGCCGATATAGCCGAGCAGCTGCCTCATGGTGCCCTTAAAGTCCTTGGCCTTTTCGCCACGGCGCATGCCACCCATGCGGCCCATGGGACCACGCCGGCGGGTGGGCTTGGGAATCTGAGTCTTGGTCTCGTCTGCCATTAGTGCTCGCCTCCTTCCATAACGGCTGCAATTTCTTCTTGGGTGAGCCCCAGCTCCTCGGCGGAAAGCTGCGACTGTGCAATCTCCAGGTACGCCGGGCAGCTGTGCAGCAGCTCCTCGTGCGTACCGGTGCCCACCACGTGGCCGTCGTCGAGCACGATGATCTGGTCGGCGTGCATGATGGTCGCGATGCGCTGGGCCACGACCACGAGCGCGGCGTCGGTGACGTTTTTGGCCAGCTCCTCGCGCAGGCGAGCGTCAGTCTTGTAGTCGAGGGCGCTAAACGAGTCATCGAACACCACGACCTCGGGCTTTTTGGCCAACGCGCGGGCGATGGCCAGGCGCTGACGCTGACCGCCCGAAACATTGGAGCCGCCCTGGCTGATGGGGGAGTCGTAACCGCCCTCGCGCTCGGCGATAAAGTCCTCAGCCTGTGCGATTCGCGCTGCCTCGTGCATGTCCTCGTCGCTCACCATGTCGCCGGCAAACTTGAGGTTGCTTTCGACAGTGCCCGAGAACAGGCGACCTTGCTGCGGGATGTAACCAATGCGGCGGCGCAGCTCGGAAAGGGTCATGTCGCGCACGTCGATGCCGTCGAGCGAAATGCTGCCGCCCGTGACGTCGTACAAGCGTGGAATCAGCTGCACGAGCGTGGACTTGCCCGAGCCCGTGGAGCCAATGATTCCGAGCATCTGACCGGCGTGCGTGGAGAAGTTCACGCCGCTGATGACGTCGGCGCGGGCATCGGGATACTGGAAGCTCACGTCGCGGAAGGTGAGCTCGCCGCGCGGCGCGCTGGCCGCGGGCAGTTTGGGCGAGACGGGGTCGTTGATGCTGGTGGGGCAAGTGATGACCTCTTCCACGCGCTCGGCTGCGACCTCGGCACGGGGCAGGATAACCGAAACCATGGTGAGGATCATAAACGCCATGACGATCTGCATGGTGTAGGAGATAAACGCCATCATGTTGCCGACCTGCATCACGCCGTCGGACACGCCCTGCGCGCCAAACCAGACGATAAGCACGGTGATGCAGTTCATGACGAGCATCATGAGCGGCATCATAAAGCTCATGGCGCGGTTGGTGTAGAGCTGCGTGGTCATCAGGTCGAGCGAAGCCTTGTCAAAGCGCTCGAGCTCATGTTCCTCGCGGTTGAACGAGCGGATGGGCATAAGGCCGTCGAGCAGCTCGCGGGCGGTAAGGTTCACGCGGTCAACAAAGCTTTGCATCTTTTTGAACTTGGGCATGGTGAGGCCCATGAGCACGCCGACAACGGCCGAAACCGCGATGATGGCCACGGCGATGGTCCACTCCAGACCGGTGTGGTTGGCCAGGACGCGCATGACGGCGACGATGCCCATGACGGGGGCCATCAGGCACATGCGGATAAACAGGGTTGCGGCCATCTGGATCTGCTGAATATCGTTGGTGCAGCGGGTGATGAGCGAGGCCTGGCTAAACTTGCCCACCTCGGCCGGCGAGAAGTGCATAACCTTGTTGAAGGTCTCGCGGCGCAGGTCGCGGGCGATGGAGCAGGCGGTGCGCGACGCCACGGCACCGGTCAGAATGGTGGCGACGAGCGACACCAGGCACAGCCCAAACATCGTGGTCGCCATGTGGCTCAGGTAGGCGTTCTGCACGTCGGCGGGGTCGATGCCCTGTGCCTTGTACTCGTCCTGTACATAGCTCACGGCGCGCTGGGTGACGATGGAGCCCGACATGGAGCCCATTTTGTCCGCCATTTGGTTGGCGCCCTCGACGAGCTTGCTTTGGTCTACCAGACCGCCCTCGACACCCAGGCGCAGGCTCTTCATGGTGATCTTACCGCCGTCGGCATCAATCTGCTTTTGCATGTTCTGCGCCGCTGCGGCCTTCTGCTGCATCTCGGCGAGCTGCTCGGGCGTCATCGCTGCCATTTGCTCGGGGGTGGGCATGGCCTGGGCAGCGTTGTTGTCTTTCTCGCTGGACGAGCCCATCATGTCGCCCATGGAGTCGGCGTCGATGCCCTGGTTGAGCGAAAGGACAACAGTCTCGGGCAGGCTCATAATGTCGGCAATCTTGCCTCCATCGGCACGCTCTTCCTCGGTGCCCTCGTACGTTCGAATGTCGTTTTTGTCAGCCTTGCTAAACACGGCCTCCACAGCCTTGGCGTCCTTGGCGCTCATAAAGAGTTCGAGGTCGTCGAGCGATTCGGCGCGGATGGTGTCGGGTACGGGCGACGCGATGCCGCCTTGCTGCACACCCACGTCGACGATGTCGCTCATATAGGTAGGCAGCGCCAGATCGGCGTTGCAGCTGATTACGATAAGTACGATAGCTGCGAACAGTGCCAGGATATGTTTTTTAAAGAGCTTGAGAATCCTCACTCGGCATCTCTCCTTTCTTGATTGCGGTCGATAATTTCGTTGGCACGTCTAAGAAGGCGCACCATCTCTTGGGTATCTGTTTCGCCAAGCTGCTCGAGGAAGGCCGCGGTGCGGTCCTCGAATTCCCGACGTTTGATTTCGATAACCTGGAATCCTTTGTCGGTCACCGTGACGTGTACGCGACGACGGTCGGTCTTTGAGTGCTCGCGCTCGACCCAGCCCTTGGCCTCGAGGGCGCGCAGGATATTGGCGATGCGGGCGCTCGAGACCCAGGCGCGATCAGCGAGTTCGCTCGGCGTGAGCGAGCCGCCGGCGCGCATGAGGGCGCGCATGACGGCCATCTCGCCACCCAGAGCCTGGTCGGCAAAGCGCGAAACGCGCTGGTGCATGCTGCCAAACTCGGTAAAGAGCTGACGCCCAAGCTCATGGAAATCGGTATCTTCCACCGAAAACCCCTAACACTAGAAACTATTTTCGGTGGAAGATGATACCCCCATACGCGGGCCTCATACAGTAGGCAATATTAAGAGCTCATTAAGACTTAAAATCATTCAATTGCTAAAGCGTTTCAAAGAACTATCATGCCCGCGGTTAGGCGAGGGGTTGTCACCGCCATGACGACTGGGACTCATATAATCGCCACGTGCGATGCTCCAACTTCCCGCAAGGAGACACCTTACATAAAGGGGGATGGAGTCATGGCATTTGACTTCACGGGCAAGACCGCGATTGTCACGGGCGGCACTCAGGGCATTGGCCTCGAGATCGCCAAGGGCATCGTCGCGGGCGGCGGACATGTCGCGCTCATCGCAAGGAACGCTGCTAAGGGCGAGGCCGCTGTGGCCGAGCTTGGCGAGGGCAACAAGTTCTATCAGCTCGATGTCGCCGATGCGCCCAAGGCGCGCGAGACCGTCGAGCAGATTTTTACGGACCTGCCGCAAACCAACATCCTGATCAACTGCGCTGGCGTCATCAGCACCAAGAAGTTCGACGAGATCGATGACACCGAGTGGCGCCGCACCATCGACATCAACCTCAACGGTACCTTTACCATGATGAACGCCGTCTACCCGCACTTTAAGGCGGCCCATGCCGGCACTATCGTCAACGTGAGTTCCGTTGCGGGCAAGATCGGTGGCGGCCTGCTCGGCACCGCGGCTTACGCGAGCTCCAAAGCAGGCGTTAACGGTCTGACCAAGGCAGTCGCCAAGGAAGGCGGCAAGTTTGGCGTTCGCTGCAACGCCGTGTGCCCGTCGCTCACGTTGACCGATATGACCTCGATTCTCTCTGACGAGAACTCTCAGCGCATCATCAACGGTATTCCTCTGGGCCGCGCCGCCCAGGCCAGCGAGCCTGCGCAGATGGTGCTGTTCTTCGCTTCCGACCTCGCCAGCTTCGTGAACGGCGAGATTGGTGACTGCGACGGCGGCATCGTCCTGGACGGGTAATACCCCGCGGTGATCGTTTGGCGGCGACCCTGGCGACTCGGGGTTGTCGCCTTATTTCTGACATAGGCGCGTGCGGCTACGATTCGCATGCATCCAAAGGAGATATATATGAGTGAATCGACTGCGGTGGAGGCGCCGGCGGCAAAGGAGCCGTTCTTTAAGATGTCCTCCATCCCGGGCGCCAATATCTTGGTGCCGCTTCTGTTGGGCTGCCTGCTCAACACGCTATTCCCCGACCTGTTTAAAACGCTCGGTAGCTTTACGCTTGGCATGACCCAGCAGGGTGCAGGCCCGCTCGTTGGCGCCTTTTTGCTCATCGTCGGTACGACGATTTCGTTTAAGAGTGCTCCCGCCGCCGCTGCACGCGGCGCCATCATCATCGCTGTCAAGCAGATCGTGGTCGTTGCCGTGTCGCTGCTCATCCTTTATGTGTTCAACGACAACCTGTTTGGCATCTCTGCCATGGTGATGCTGGCGGCTTGCACCGGCGCCAACAACGCTATGTACGCTGGTCTGATGGGCACCATGGGCAACGAGGCCGAGCGTGGCGCCGTCGCCATCACCACGCTCGTTGTCGGCCCTCCGGTCACGATGATCGTGCTCGGCGCTGCCGGTCAGGCTCCGATCGGCTGGTCGCTCGTGGGTGCCATTCTGCCGATCGTCATCGGCATTATTCTGGGTAACCTGTTCCCCAGCTTTAAGAAGATGATGGCACCGGCACTTTCCGCCATCATCGTGCTCGTCTTCTTTGCCATGGGCTCGACCATGACCTTTGGCCAGCTCATTAATGGCGGTCTCCCCGGTATTCTGCTCGGCGTGATCTGCTCGGTGGTCTTTGCAATTCCCGTCATCGCGGTCGATAAGCTCACGGGTGGTACGGGTGTCGCAGGTGCGGCCATTTCGAGCTGCGCCGGAGCCAATGTGGCCACGCCTGCTGCCATGGCAAGCGTCAACGGGGCCATGTACGGCGGTGCGGTGCTCGCGACGGCTACGGCACAGGTTGCTGCCTGCGCAATCGTTACGGCTATTTTGACCCCGCTGGTCACCAGCTGGTGCTACAAGCATTTTGAGGGCCAGGGCAACGGCGATAGCAAGGCAACGGCCGACAAGGCCGCCGCAGCCGCCTAATGCCAAGCGGCAATCAAAGCTAAAAACTAGCCATGCCACAGGGCGACCACGGGGGATTCCGTGGCCGCCCTGCAGTTTCTGTAGGGTCTCTGGGACACTTTACCCTGCTAAAGCTGGCATAACAGCTAGAGCGAACGTCGTACAAAGGCAAGGAAAAATAACATACAAATCGGTGAACGGTAGTTGTTCGCGCTCGCATTTCCTGCGGGTTTGTAAAAAACGCCCTTATGATATAAAAAAAGAAACATATAACAGCCCAGATGGAGAGGGTCGCTATGTTATCCTTCTCAAACGGGTGAAATCTTGGGTTTTTGGGTTGTAGTTCCAAGGTGGACAAACGTTTTTCTCTGCACCAACGTGTGGTGAAGAACGGAAGAAGCCGGTAGTGCAAGCCGAACATTCAAGAATTCAATAAGCAGCGGTGTGAGAGAGCGCCGCATTACACGTAACTAGGAGCGTGGTTACACAATGCAGGAGGCATGGGAAGGCTTCAAGGAAGGCATCTGGACGGGAGAGGTTGACGTCCGAGACTTCATCCAGAAGAACTACACCCCCTACGAGGGCGACGAGTCGTTCCTCGCCGGCCCGACTGAGCGTACCAAGGAGCTGTGGGGCGAGGTTCTCGACCTGCTGCTTAAGGAGCGCGAGCAGGGCGGTGTCCTCGATATGGACACCAAGACCGTCACGGGTATCGTGAGCCACCCCGCTGGCTACATCGATAACGCCCACCGCGAGAAGGAGACCATCGTCGGCCTCCAGACCGACAAGCCGCTCAAGCGCGCGCTGCACGTCAACGGCGGTATCCGCATCGCTTGCCAGGCTGCCAGCCAGCACGGCTATAAGGTCGATGAGAACGTTGTCGAGCGCTACACCTTCGAGCGCAAGACCCACAACGCTGGCGTCTTCGATGTCTACACCCCCGAGATGCGCGCTTGCCGCTCGGCTCACATCATCACCGGTCTGCCCGATGGCTATGGCCGCGGCCGCATCATCGGCGACTACCGTCGTGTTGCCCTGTACGGCGTCGACTACCTGATCAAGGACAAGGAGGCCCAGAAGGCTTCTACCCCGACGGTCATGACCGCCGACAACATCCGCGATCGCGAGGAGCTGCAGGAGCAGATCCGCGCCCTCGGCGAGCTCAAGATGATGGCCGAGACCTATGGTTTCGACATTTCTAACCCTGCTACCAACACGCAGGAGGCCATCCAGTGGATGTACTTCGCCTACCTCGCTGCCGTTAAGGAGCAGAACGGCGCCGCTATGTCCATCGGCCGTACCTCTACGTTCATCGACATCTACGCTGAGCGCGACCTTGCCAACGGTACCTTCACCGAGGAGCAGATCCAGGAGTTCGTGGATCACTTCATCATGAAGCTCCGCATGGTCAAGTTTGCCCGTACCCCCGAGTACCAGGCCCTGTTCACCGGCGACCCGCAGTGGGTCACCGAGTCCATCGGCGGCATGGGTGTTGACGGCCGTACGCTCGTTACCAAGATGAGCTACCGCTACCTGCACACGCTCGAGAACATGGGCACCAGCCCCGAGCCCAACATGACCGTTCTGTGGTCGACCCGTCTGCCCGAGAACTTCAAGAAGTTCTGCGCCAAGACTTCCGTCGCCAGCTCCTCGATCCAGTACGAGAACGACGACCTCATGCGCGTCTATCACGGCGACGACTACGGTATTGCCTGCTGCGTGTCCTCCATGCGCATCGGCAAGGAGATGCAGTTCTTCGGCGCTCGCGCCAACCTGGCCAAGTGCCTGCTGTACGCACTCAACGGCGGTGTTGACGAGGTCTCCAAGAAGCAGGTCGGCCCCAAGTATCGCGCCGTCGAGGGCGATACGCTCGATTACGACGACGTTGTGGCCAAGTACAACGACATGATGAAGTGGCTCGCTGGCGTGTACGTCAACTCGCTGAACATCATTCACTACATGCACGACAAGTATTGCTACGAGCGTATCCAGATGGCTCTGCACGACAAGCGCGTGCACCGCTGGTTCGCTACGGGCATCGCTGGCCTTTCCGTCGTGGCTGACTCCCTGTCCGCCATCAAGTACGCCAAGGTCCACCCCGTCCGTGACGAGAACGGCATCATCGTCGACTTCGAGACCGAGGGCGAGTTCCCCAAGTACGGTAACGACGACGACCGCGTCGACCAGATCGCTCACGACGTTGTGCACCAGTTCATGGAGTACATCCGCATGAACGACACCTACCGCAACTCCGTGCCCACGACCTCGGTTCTGACCATTACCTCCAACGTCGTGTACGGTAAGAAGACCGGCTCCACGCCCGACGGCCGCAAGGCTGGCCAGCCGTTCGCCCCGGGTGCTAACCCCATGCACAAGCGCGATAGCCATGGCGCCATCGCTTCGCTGTCTTCGGTTTCCAAGCTCCCGTTCCGCGATGCTCAGGACGGCATCTCCAACACCTTCTCCATCATCCCGAGTGCGCTCGGCAAGGAGGACCAGGTGTTCTTTGGCGATATCGACCTTGATCAGCTGGGCGAGTAACTATTGTTAGTGCTATACTAACAATAACGATTACTGATTAGCGCGCCGGTTTCGGCCGGCGCCTATTAATCGAAGGAGACACATTATGAAGGTTTCTGAAGTTTCCGAGACCCAGGCCGATAACCTGGTCCACATGCTCGACGCTTACGCTGAGAAGGGTGGCCACCACCTGAACATCAACGTCTTCAACCGTGAGACGCTGCTCGACGCTCAGGCTCACCCCGAGAAGTACCCGCAGCTGACCATCCGCGTTTCCGGCTATGCCGTGAACTTCCACACGCTCACCAAGGAGCAGCAGGACGAGGTCATTGCGCGTACCTTCCACGACAAGTTCTAAAGGGGTTTAACTCCCGCAGGATCGCCGGGCCGGTTTTGGGTTATTTTCCAAAACATCCCGCAGGACGCAAAGGGCTCCGCCGCGCGAAGCGCGCAGCGGAGCCCTTTGCATGTCCGAGGACGTTTTGGAAAATAACCCAAAACCGGCCATGTGGGGTCCTTTGGAGTCACCCTTTAGGCGGAACTCTCCTAATTATTTGGATGAGTCGTTTACTTACTTGTACTGTTACCGTCATCCCGCTGTTGTTGGGGTATGCTTTGTTCGTATGTAAACGTATGACATGTTGATGGGGGAGGGTGCTATGGCTCGCGAGAGTGCTCGTTCTAAGGATACGGCTAAGCCTGGCATCAAGGTAGTTGCGGCGGTGGCGGGGGTTTCGCCTACTACGGTATCTCGTGTGCTTAATAATCGTGGCTATATTAGCCAAGAGACCCGCGATAAGGTCCATGCCGCGATGGAGCGCATCAACTATACGCCCAACGATATCGCCCGTGCCATGCTCAACGGTCGCCTGAACCTTATCGGCATGATCGTTCCCTTTGTGAGCAGCCCGTTCCATGCTCAGGTTGTGCAGGCGGTCGAGCGCACGTTGGCGGAAAACGGCTTTAAGATGTTGCTGTGCAACAGCGCCAATCGACCTGATCTTGAGCGTTCCTATATTGACATGCTCCGCCGCAATATGGTCGACGGCGTCATCGTCAACTCCCTCAATATCGGTGCCGAGGCGTATGCCGAGATGGGCTTGAGCCTGGTTGGTATCGACTGCGACCTTGGCGAGGCCTCTGTCCAGATTGCGAGCGACAGCTATAGCATCGGCGAACTTGCCACGCGTCGCCTGATCGATGACGGGTGTTCGCGTATCTTGTGCCTGCGCAACAATAGCCGCATGCGTATGCCTGCCAATAAGCGTACCGATGCCTACTACGATGTTGTGGAGCAGGCCGGTTTGCCCGCGCTTGTCCGTGAGGTCGAGTTCGTTAAGTCCGACGACGAAAAGAGTGCGGTCGTTGCGAAGATCCTCGATGAGAACCCCGATATTGACGGCATCTTTGCGGGAGACGACACGATGGCGGCCATCTGCCTCAACGTTATGAAGCAGCGCGGCTTGAGCGCTCCGGATGATATTAAGGTCGTGGGCGCGGATGGCGCCCGCCGCACTATGACGTTTATGCCTGACTTAACAACCGTACGTCAAGATATCGATCGCATCGGAGAGCTCGCGGCGCAATCCATCATCGCTCTTGTTAACGGTGAAAAGCCCGAATCGAATATCAAGCTTCCCGTCGAACTTATCGAGGGCAAAACCGCCTAGTTCATTCCGAGCCAAAAGAATCCCTCGAACGCTTCTGATGACCGTTCGCCGGCATATGTCAACCGTTTGCCGACGACTGGAACTGCGAAAAAACGTATTGATGTGAAAACGTTTGACATATGAAAACGATTGACATATCTTGCAGTTGTACCGAGTTAGTATCTCGTGGGAAAGGAAGTCTCGGATGCACAAGGTTTATTACCAGCCTGAGGGAATTTGGGTAGGCGACATCATGCCGTACGGCGAGGACGGCACGTTCTATCTCTATCATCAGCGTGACACGCGTAACCCCGGACCTTTCGGAGAGCCGTTTGGCTGGGCACTCGCGACGACCAAGGATTTCGTCAACTACAAGGACTTTGGTGAGAGCCTTGAGCGTGGCGGCGACGAGGAAGTCGACCAGTACGTTTATGCCGGCACGGTGTTTAAGGTGGGCGACAAGTACCATGCGCTCTACACTGGTTGCAATCGCGATAAGGTCCGCGCACGCTTGATGAAGCAGGTTCTTCTTCACGCAACGAGTGACGACGCCGTCAAGTGGGAGAAGAACATCGCCGAGACGCTGCTTCCGCCCCAGGAGGGTTACGATGACCGCAACTGGCGCGATCCCTTTGTTCTTTGGGATGAGGAGAACGAAGAGTACATGCTCATCCTCGGCACGCGTGTGGGCGAGGACAAGCGTCTGATGACCGGTCGTCTGGTCAAGTTCACCTCCAAGGACCTGGATACCTGGGAGTTCCAGGGCGACTGGTGGAATCCGGGCCTGTACACCATGTTCGAGATGCCTGATCTCTTTAAGATGGGCGACTGGTGGTATCTGGTGTTCTCTGAGTACAGTGATGGCAACAAGACCCGTTACCGCATGTCTCGCTCTATCAACGGTCCTTGGATCACTCCTGCGGACGATTCCTTCGATGGCCGCGCGTACTATGCTGCACGTACCGCATTTGACGGCGAGCGCCGCGTTCTCTTTGGTTGGGTTCCTACGCGCGACGAGGGCGGCGACCCCAGCTCTTACCTGTGGGGTGGCACTTTTATGCCTCTCGAGATCGTTCAGCGTGCCGACGGAACGCTCGGCACCAAGCTTCCCGACAGCATGCTTGGCGCCTTTGGCGAGGCTAAGGCAGTCGAGGCCTTTGAGCTTTCGTGCGAGTCGGGCAAGGTCGAGCAGGTGCTCGCCGCGGATGCCGGTTCTACCTATATGCTCGACGCCGACATCGAGCTCGCCGGTGACGCTGCCGGCTTCTCGGTGAAGCTTGCCGAGGACGCCGAGTCCGGTCTTGCCTATGAGTTCCGCGCCAACCTGCGTGAGGGCAAACTCGAGTTTACGGCGGCCCCCCAGTATCCGTGGTTCCAGGTCAACAACATGGGCCTCGAGCGTCCGTTGTTCTTTAAGGGCGAGGGCACTCACCATGTGCGTCTGGTCGTCGACGACGACATCGCGACCATCTTTGTCGATGATGTTGCGCTCAACGCTCGCTTCTGCAACAAGCAGGGCCAGGGTGTGGCGCTTACCGTCACCGACGGTGCGCTCAAGTGCGCAAACGCAACGATCGCGTCTCTGTAGCGGCAACGAACCGTTTTATGATTTAGAAAAGGAATGGAGAGGAACATGGACTACAAGGCAGTGTCCCAGCAAGTCGTCGACAACGTCGGCGGACTGGAGAACATCGAGGGCGCCACGCATTGCGTGACCCGTCTGCGTCTGGTGCTCAAGGATACGAGCAAATACAACAAGGCCGAGCTCGAGAACATCGATGGCGTCAAGGGCGTGCTGTACAACAGCGGCCAGCTCATGATCATCTTCGGTACCGGTACCGTCAACAAGGTTTACGATGAGTTTATGGCTCTGACGGGCGTTAAGGAGATCAGTGCTTCCGAGGTCAAGGGCGCCGAGGCGGACAAGAAGGGCAAGTTCTTCTCGGTCCTCAAGGTATTCTCGGATATCTTTATCCCCATCATTCCTGCCTTCGTCGGCGCTGCAATCATCATCGGCCTTAAGTCGCTGATCGTTGCCAACGGCCTCTTTGGCATGGAAGGCAGCCTCGCCGATCACAGCGAGTTCCTCAAGAACCTCGCAAGCTTCTTTGCCATTATCGCCACCACGTTCGACTACCTGCCTGTCCTGGTTATGTACAGCGCGGTCAAGCGTTTTGGCGGTAACCCGATCCTGGGCATCCTCGTCGGTATCGTCATGGTTCACCCGAGCCTTATGAACCGCAACACGTTCGTTATGGACCCGACGGGTGCTGAGTACTGGAACTTTGGTCCGCTATCCATTCCCATGGTTGCTTTCCAGGGCGGCGTGTTCCCTGCAATCCTGACTGCCTGGTTTATGGCCAAGGTCGAAAAGATTGCCCAGAAGTACATCCCCGAGGTCGTTTCGTTCGTCTTTGTCCCGACCGTTACCCTGATTCTTGCTAACGTCGCCCTGTTCACCGTGTTCGGCCCGCTCGGCAACCTAATCGGCGACGTCCTCGCCGGCGTAATCGATATCCTGTACAACAGGATGGGCGTCTTTGGTGCCTTTGTCTTCGCCGCATTCCTGCAGCCGCTCGTCGTTACCGGTACGCATCAGTTCATCCAGGGTATCGAGGCAAACCTCGTCGCCACGACTGGCTTCAACTACATCCAGGCAATCTGGTCGGTTTCCATCATCGCCCAGGGCGGCGGCGCCATCGGCATGTACCTCATTCACAAGAAGCATTCCAAAGAGCGCAACATCTGCATGTCGTCCTTTATCCCGACGCTGGTCGGTATCTCCGAGCCCGCAATCTTTGCTGCAAACATGCGCTACTCGATCATCCCGTTCATCTGCGCTTGCATCGGTGCAGGCTGCGGCGGTGCCTTCGTCAAGCTCTTTGAGGTGCGCGCCATCGGTCAGGGTCTGACCGGTGTGCTTGGCCTGCTCATCGTCACACCCGAGACTCTCGTGTGGTATGTGGCTGGCAATCTCATCGCCTTTATCGTGCCGATCGTCTTGATCTTTGCCTACAACAAGGCAAAGGGCGTGCCGACCACCGATGAAGAGGGCGCTGGCGCTGGCTTCGACGTCAGCTTCTAGTTGAGCCGTTCAGCGTAATGTGCGGATAAGTCCATTTGGGGAAGGGCGTTCGGCTCGTGTGAGTCGAGCGTCCTTTCCTATAGACGAGAAGGTCAATGGCGATGTTTAATCAAAAAAACAAGGTGATGCGTGCGGACTATGAGCAGTGGCGTGTCGGACAGGATGAGACGGCGGCTCGCATCGCGTCCGACCCCGATAGGCTTCTGTTCCATGTGGAGCCTGAGCTTGGCTGGCTCAACGACCCCAACGGTTTGGTTCAGATTGGTGATACGTATCACATCTATCATCAATACGATCCGTTCGATGCTGCGCATGGCGGTCCAGTGCTTTGGAACCATCTGACGACAAAGGATTTTGTGACGTACGAGAATCACGGCCCCGTGCTGTTCCCCGATTCCGATTTGGATTCGAGCGGAGCGTATTCTGGTTCTGCCTTTGTACGTGATGGCAAGATTCACTACTTCTATACCGGCAACGTCAAGCATTTTGACCGCGATGATTACGACTACGTGTTGACGGGCCGTGAGCAAAACCAGATTCATATGGTTGCCGAGAATCCCGACGAATTGGGCGAGAAGCGCATAGCTGTTGGGCCGGTCGATTACCCCGACGATATCGGTACGCACGTGCGCGACCCCAAGATCCTTGAACACGACGGTATCTACTACATGGTTCTCGGCGCTCGTACGAAAGACGATCGCGGGTGCGTGCTTGTCTATACCTCGCGTGATCTAGAGGACTGGGGCTATGCGACGCGCATTGAGCTGGGCGAGAAGTTTGGCTTTATGTGGGAGTGCCCCGATCTGTTTGAGCTCGATGGCGAGCTTATTCTCGTTTGCTGTCCGCAGGGCGTGCCCGCCGATGGCTGGCGTTACCGCAATCCGCATCAGTGCGTGTGGTTCTCCATCGAGGCCGATTGGGAGGCGCCGAGCTTTAAGATCGTCGGCCAGGGCATGCCTCCGATGGTCGATGCCGGTTTTGATTTCTATGCCCCGCAGTCCTTTGTGGACGCTGCAGGTCGGCGTTTGATGATCGGATGGTCGGGTTGCCCCGATGCGAAGGCGGAAAGCCCGACGATGGCGCGCGGGTGGCAGTGCGCGTTGACGGTGCCGAGAGAGTTGAGCATGCGCGGCGGCAAGCTCTGCCAGCAACCGGCGCACGAGATTGAGAGAATGCGCGGCGCCTGCGTTCGTGCTGTAGGCGGAGAGACCGTCGAGGAGCCGGGACGCCTGTTTGATGTCGTGGTTTCCTGTGAGGGAGCCAAGATGATCGAGCTCGAAATCCGCAAGGGTGTCTTTGTGCGTTATGCGGACGGGATGCTTACCCTCGATATGGGTGACGAAGGCTATGGGCGCGACCAAAGGTCGATCGAGCTCAGCGAGCTTCGCGACCTGCGCGTGCTTTCGGACACTACGATGGTCGAGATTTTTGCCAACGGCGGCGAGGCAGCACTTACGAGCCGTACCTATTCGTCGGCGGTTCCGGCGATGGCGCTGCACGCCGAGGGTGCGGCGTCGATGGATTTCTACCGCCTCGCTCATTAACCGTGCATGGGGCACGATTGGACTTGTTGGGCGGAATGTGTCGCAGTTGCCGCGGCCAACTACCGTTTATCGCGTATAGCGACCGTTTGCGGAATAAGTAACACTCCTTAATAAACCGTGTAGAATCTCAGATAAGCACGGAGTTTTCCAGGGAGACGCTGTCCTTTGTTGTGTGCAAGGGACGGCGTCTCTTTGGCGCTTGGAGGCCGTTCTGCAGCAGGACGGTGAACGAGCGTCGCATATTAAAAAGCCAACGTCGAGATGGGTCGTGATAAGAATGGGCAAGTACGTAATCGTGGTTGAATCTGGTTCGGATGTGACGCCAGAGCTCTGCGAACGCTACGGCATCGTGCGCGTGCCCATGCATGTCACGATTGGTGACGAGACCGTCGAGGACGGCTCGATCGATCCGCTCGAGATTTATTCGCGCTGCAACGAGTTTGGCGTGATGCCCAAGACCAGTGGCTGCGCACCGGCAGATTTCTCCCGCGTGTACGACCGCATTCACGCCGAGCAGCCCGACGCGACTATTCTGCATCTCGCGTATTCCGAGGCCACGACCTGCTCGCATCAGTCCTCAAAGATTGCGGCCCAGGGGCGCGACTACGTGTTCTCCATGGACACGCGCTTTGTCTCGGTGGGCCAGTCGCTCGTTGTCGTCGAGACCGCCAAATACATCGAGGCTCACCCCGATGCCACCGTCGACGAGATCTTTGCATTTACGAACTCCGTCATGGACCGCGTGCTGCTGGGCTTTGTTCCTACGGACCTTGCCTTCCTTAAGGCGGGCGGTCGCTTGTCCAACGTCGCGTTCCTGGGCGCCCATCTGCTCAAGATTAAGCCCTGCATTGAGGTGACGGGCGGTAAGTTCGTGGCGACCAAGAAGTTCCGCGGCTCTATGCTCAAGTGCGCCCGCGCCTTCATTGACCACATGGTTGCGAAGGGCGAGATTGACTACTCGCACATTGGCCTGGCGTATTCGGTGGGCCTTTCCCAGGAGCTGCGCGATGACATGGAAGTCTATGCGCATGACCTGGGCTTTGAGGACGTTACCTGGACTCAAGTCGGCGGCGTCATCTCGAGCCACTGCGGCCCGACCGCCTTCGGTGCGGTGCTCACGCTCAAGGCGTAAAGGCCGCAGGCGAGCGTTCTTCAGCCTGACATCTCGACGTAGACCCCAGCCATGGTGATGGGGGATAGATTAAAACGTGCCATTCTAGCCCGAGACGTTTAAACGCAAGCGCATGGGCTAGAATGGCTCTGGCATTTTAATTGGTTGCATCCAAGGAGAGGCAAGGTAGCGGGAATGGCTGAGATGACGCTTGAGGGTGTGGACGCTCGTCCTGAGGATTCCGCATTTGCCCTAGGCCGCGTGCATTCAATCGAGACGATGGGAACGGTCGACGGACCCGGCATCCGCTTTGTGGTGTTTGTTCAGGGCTGTCCCATGCGCTGTGCATATTGTCACAATCCCGATACTTGGTCGGTTAGCGGCGGCACCATGGTGACCGTCGAGCACCTGATGGACGAGTTCCAGAGTAACCATGAGTTTTACCGCAGCGGCGGAATTACGGTTTCGGGCGGCGAGCCGCTCCTACAGCCTGAGTTTTTGACCGATCTGTTCCGTGCAATGCACAACAACCCCGATGGTCGCGTGCATACCTGCCTTGACAGCTGCGGATATGCGTTTGATCCCAACCATCCCGAGAAGTTCGATGCCGTTCTCAACGAGACCGACATGGTTTTGCTCGACATCAAGCATGCCGATCCCGTCGAGCATAAAAAGCTGACCGGTTGCGATCCCGCACGCATTCTGGCGTTTGGTGATGAGCTCGCGCGTCGCAAGATTAAGGTTGTTATTCGCCACGTGGTAGTGCCGGGTATCACCGATACGGTGGAGGAATGCGAGAAGCTCGGTCGCCTGATCGCCCCGTGGCATAACGTGGTCGGCCTGGAGATGCTGCCGTATCACACCATGGGTGTCGTCAAATACGAGCAGCTGGGGATTCCCTATAAGCTTGAGGGCGTTCCACAGATGGATACCGCGCGCATGCCCGAGCTGCGCAATGCCGTCATGGCCGGTATGAAAAAGCGCCGTGCGGAGCTCAGGTCGGCCATCGGCTAACAAGCCCGTCCCAAATTGACTACCCTTTAAGATGTGCAACAAGGCGGGTTGGATCAGCGAGGACGGTTGCTATTCGACATGCGATGCGGGCCTTATCGACATCGATGGCTGTACCTATGTCATGGGTATCATGACATCGATGCCGTGGAGCGACCGCTCGAGTGAGGTTACGGCCGCGATTGCAAAGGCTCTGTTTGATACGCGAGCTGCACTGGCTTAGCGTGTTCGTTTGACGAGGTCAAACAAAATGCTGGTACCATACCGTGGTTGAGAATTTCGAATAGGTTTGGGGAATGGCATGGCTACCATTGCGATTATCGGTGCGCTCGAAAAAGAGATCATGCAGATTAAGGAAGAGCTGAGCGACGTTTGCGAGGCACGGGAGGCAGGCTTGACCGTTGTGAGCGGTGAGCTCGACGGCCTGACAGTTGTCGCCACAACGGCGGGCATGGGCACGGTGAACGCCGCCGCTGCAACACAGCACCTCATTAGCAAGTATGCTCCGCAGGCTGTTGTGTTTTCGGGCATTGCGGGCGGTTTGAACCCCAAGCTCCATATCGACGACGTGGTCATTGGCAAACGCCTACGCTATCTGGATACCGATACCGCGCTTATCGCCGAGTCCGCACCGGGGCTCGAGGAGTTTGGCTCGACGCCCGCGCTGGTCGATATTGCCGCCGACGTGCTTGCTGAGCGTGGGTTTGTTGACGCTTCGACAAATGCAGTCGCTTCGAATGAGGGCACCAAGCAGTTCCTGGTCGGCACGATTGCCACGGGTAACCGCTTTGTGACGGGCGCCACCATGCGCAACGACGCTATCGAGGCGACGCATGCCGATTGTGTCGGCATGGAGGGCGCGGCAATTGCCCATGTCGCAACCAAAAATGGTGTCGATTGCCTGGTGTTGCGCGCTATCAGCGATAATTGTGACGAGGCGTACGATGCAATTTGCGAGCGCGAGTTCGATCTGTTCGAGTACGCGCGTGTCGCAAGTGACATCACGCTCGATATCGTCCGCCGCATTGCCGCTGCGCAATAGCGCGTCTATTTGTAAGAACCTACGACCAAGGAGCGTCCATGGCCGATTCCATTAACTATCAGCTTGCCAAGTTCGTTGCCAGCTACGGCAAGGTTTCGCAGATTCCCGAGTCCACCTGCCCTGAGGTGAGCTTCGTCGGCCGCTCCAACGTGGGCAAGTCCTCCATCATGAACAAGCTATTTGGCCGCAAGAACCTGGTCAAGGTTTCGAGCACGCCGGGCAAGACGAGCAACATCAATTTCTTCGAGGCCGACGACGTGCATTTCGTGGACCTGCCGGGCTACGGTTTCGCCCGTCGCTCCAAGGCCGAGCGCGACCGCTGGGCCGAGCTTATCGGCGACTTTTTCGACTCCGAGCGCAGCTTTAACTTGGTCGTCTCGTTGGTGGACATTCGTCACGACCCCAGCAAGCTCGACCACGACATGATCGACTACCTACAGGGCAACGAGTTCAACTTTATCGTCTGCCTCACCAAGGCCGACAAACTCAGCCGCACCCAGCAGGCCCGCCAGGCAGCAGCCATCAAAAAGCATCTCAACGTCCCGGCCGAGAACGTGATCATCACAAGCTCCCAAACCGGTGTGGGCATCGATGAACTCAAGCGCCGCATCGCCGAGGCCTGCCTCTAATAAGTGCTCCAGCCTAGCAAGAGCCCCTATCAATAAAAGGCCATAATTTCAGCCCGGCGCCCCTTCGAAGCGTGGGTCCCTGTAGACATCGCCAGTCACGTTACCATAGGGCCACCCAGGGGCATCCCCTTAAAAACATTCCGCAGCACGAGGCCCGCTTATCCGCAGCTCCGAAGGAGCAGGATAAGCGGGCCTCAAGTGCGAGGACGTTTTTAAGGGGATGCCCCTGGGTGGCCCGGACAGACCGATCGGCGATGTCTACAGGTACTCGATTTGAGCGCCCTCGGTGTCGCACGTCAGAATATGCGTATCGCACTTGGGGAACTGCTCGCGCAGCTTGACCTGCAGAAACTTTGCTACGATGGTGTCGTCGGTCACAGCCATGAGGGTCGAGCCTGAGCCGCTAATCCAGATGGTCTTAGCGCCGCCGTTAAGGCAGGTGTCGCGCACGGCGTTGTAGTCGGGAATCAGGCGGCGACGATAGGGCTCCTGAATGCGGTCGTCATTAGCGGCGGCAATCAGGTCCAGGTCACCGGTCTCCAAGCCGCGCGTCATGCCGGCGATACGGCCCATCTGCCACACGGCGGTGGAGAGCGGAATCTCCTGCGGCACGACCTTGCGCGCCTCACTCGTGTGCACCTCGTAGGGCGGAATCACGGTAATAAAACGCAAACGGTCGCTCACCTCGTAGCGCAGGCACTGGGGGAGCGAATCGGTCGGCGTAAAGGAACAGACGGCGCCGCCCAGGATAGCGGGGGCGACGTTATCGGGATGGCTCTCGACCTCGGTGGCAATGCGGACGAGCTCGGCGCGGTCGACGGTGTGGCCCGTTAACGCGGCGGCGGCCATAATGCCGGCGACGACGCAGGTGGAGCTGGAGCCCAGGCCGCGGGCGACGGGAACGTCGGTCTGAATGTCAATGGCGACGGGGAAGGCCGGCTCGCCCCATGCGGCCAGCGCATCCACAAAGCTCACGTAGACCAGGTTGTTCTCGTTTTGGAATTCCTCGGGGCAGCCCGTGATGGTAAGCTTGTCAGCGCGCTCGAAGGTGAAGTGCGAGTAGAGGCTGACGGCCATGCCGAGGGTGTCGTAGCCGATGCCTAGGTTGGCGCTGGTTGCTGGGACGGTGATTTTGATCATGTGGGTCCTCCTGGGCGGGTCTGGCCGTTTAGTTCGCTGCTCGGGCAGT
>UQXB01000035.1:0-21053 GCA_900544935.1 uncultured Collinsella sp. | reverse complement strand
CTATCCGCTAAAAGCGGATAGTGCACTCCTGTGAAGAACACTTGGTGCTGCAGCTGCCGTGCGCGTAGAAGAAGCAATTGTTGCACATGGGCTCAGCCCCGGCTGACGGCTCGGTAATCCATTCCATTTCATTCCCCTCCTTTCGCGGTAGAAAGCCAGTTCATCTCTGCCCCCTAGAAACGGAACGTGCAGGACTGATTGGGGCACCTCTTCGTGCATCCCCCGTGCGCGTAGAAGAAGCAGTTGCCGCACGCGGGTGCAACGCCTTCCTCCGGCTCGTTAATCCAATCCATCTCTCCCTCCTTTCCTTGCATACCGAATTGATAATGTTATTCTAATTCGATATGTGTCATATTTCAATATAAGCTTATTTATATATTACACAAGGTAAGCACCCCCCTGCATCCAGCACAGGAAATGACTCTCTCGTTCCCCAGTGACGCGGCGAGAAATACAGGCCACTGCAGGACGTTGAATGAACAGCCCGTGAAAACCGTTGTTTTCACGGGCTGCACCTGCTCAATACTTTTTTATTCTCCAGCCTCAGTCGTCTCTAAGATCGACCACGTAAACATGATCTGACTCCAGGACCGGGTCATCACCCGTCGCGGTCGCCCTGCTCAGCGCGTTGCGGGCGCGCCGCGTCGCCAGTTCCTCAAGTTCTCTTTCGTTGACGCGCTTAATAAGATCGCCAGGCTGGCAATCAAGCTCTACGCAAATATCCAGCAATGTCTTTAACCTAATTGACTTCACCTTGCCATTTCGTATTTTTGAGATACTTGCCGGTGTGTGCCCGGTCGCCCGAATGATATCCGTACTCGTCTTTCCGCGTCGAAGCAATAAGCTTTCAAGCTCAATAATCAGATAGTCCATGCCGCCCCTCACACCAAATCCTCGGTCTGGTCTTGAAGCAGAGCTCCGTAGCGCCATATCGCAGAAATCGAGAAGCAGCAAACGGCCCCCAGCACAGCACCAATATCTATGGGCAGGGCCAGGTTTTCAAACATCGAATAGGCGTTCCCCAGCAAGTCGAAGGGGCCAATCACTATCGAAAGAAACCCCGGAGAAAACAAGAGGTCACCTATTGCTGCTGCAACAAACAGCCACCCGATAATCGAGATTCTTCGAGCATGCGAAAGGGTAAAGGGCGATTCGCCATGAGCCATGTCCATGCTGATTCCCCGCAGGGTCCATGTGGCCCCTCCGGAAATCAGAAGATACATCAAAGGAACCACTACGGAAACCGTCTTTGATGGATCATATAGGTTTCCTTGAGCAGCCATAAGCCCAATGGAAATAACCACCACCACCGAACAGCAACACACCGCTATAAACAGCGCCGTAAACAGAATCCCAAGCCTTCTTCCGAGAGTCATCATCTTCTGGATGGACTTATCGATCTTCTGGGCGCTATTCACCACAGCTCCTCCTAAAGCAATCAGAGGTCTTCTTACTTACTGTTTTTCCTACATTGTAACGAACTCGAGAAGAAGAGGGTCGCTTCACGCCGCGCAATCCCGAACTCCAAGCGTTTCTCATCAGCATTGCCCATCTTTCGAGTCGAAATTCAAATCCAGTTTCTTATCGCATGCCAAAATCAAATCCTGATCGTGGCTTACAACAAGAATTAGCTGATTAAAGGGGTTTCGAGAGACATACTCCGTGAACTCCCGACGGCTTTCTTCGTCTAAATCATTCGTCGGCTCGTCAAACACAAGCACTTCCGGTTGCCTGCAAAGTGCTGAGATTATCCTTAGCTTCCGATACTCTCCACCAGAAAGGTCCCTACAATTCTTACCTTTTAACGATTCGACGGTTCGGCAGAAACTCGGCACAAGCTCGCAGAGATGCTCGCCCGTTCCCCGAATCGATGCCCTCTCAAGATAGTGTTCCACCGTTTCATTCGGAATAAAGAGCTTTTGCGGGCACACCGCAAACAGGTCATGTCGGATCGTCTCCATATCGAGCTCTTCATATGGCACCGACCCCAAAGTCCGATGCCCCCCAGCAGAATATAGTCCAAGAAGCACCTTCAGAAACGTGCTTTTGCCGCATCCGTTCGGCCCGGTAATGGCATAGATTTTCCCCCTCTCGACCTCCACGGAGAGATCGCGGTACAAGTAGGGCTTTCCCGCATATCGGTACGCGATGTTGGACAACGATATGCTCTCCACGTGCCCAACCGAGATGGTGCCGCGGTCCTCGGCGCCTTCCGACAGAGCCTCCAATCGGTCGAACGAGGCCCTCGCGTCCTGATATGATTTGAAATAATTCAAATAATATTTGAAGCATCCGAACGCCATCGAGTAATACGAGTTCACCATTGTGAACTCGCCAATGCTCATTCTTCCGCTTAATATTTCCATTCCGGAGATCACAAGCAACGCTCCCCGGAACACAGATGAGATCAGGCCGTCGCTCGAGGTGGCCAGATTCGAGACCCTACTTGCTTTCATGTAAATCGGGTAGTACCCCTCGAATATCCCCTTGAGCGTACGGGCACTCTGGTCATATGCCCCATCGCACTTAATGTCAAACAACTGCGACAGCTCGCCGCTCACGGATGCGAACAGCTTGCTCAACCCCTCTTTGTTCGCAAGCGAACTGTTGTACAGCGGCTTTTTCAACACCCTAAATAAAATGAAGTATGCCCCAAGCGAACATGTACTTAACGCCAGAAACACCGGGTTAATTGAAAACAGAATGATGAAAATAAACACAATCAGAACGATGTTAAGCCCGATTGTCAGGAAGTTGTTCACGACAAACGATGACACCGCATTCGAATCCGCATACACCCTCTGCGTTGTATAGGATGAATCCGCCTGCTCCCCCTTTTCCAAGGGCCCTCGTTCAAACGACTCACACGTGGCCCCCATCAGTCTCGTAGTCATCTCCAAAATGACGCGCGATACGTTCACGCCCATCGCATACGACATGAAGGATGCCGATATCCCTATGCTGGCAACAAAGGCTGCAAATCATACGACGCGAGATGGATCCCTATTCGTCACGAGAAAATCTACAAACCCACCGTTTAAGGCGGGCATGACGCACGAGAGAGCATAATTCACCGACATGAGAATCACGAAAAGCCGCGACCCTTTACAGCGAAATAACTCGTTAACCGTCTTCTTAAACATGCCAGCCCCCATCAAGCGACCTTTTATCCAAAACTGAATTAGTTCGCCGCTTAATCGCTCCCATACACTCCTTATTGTTAATCCTCGCAAAACACTATCGCGGGTTGCGATGCCCAGGATTCCGTTTCGCCTTGATATACATACGAATAGACTCCCTATTTACATAGGCAAGTGCGGCGATTATTACGGCAGCCACCATCAGACCGAAAATCGCCCTTTTGTCCGGAAAAAGGGACGAAAAAAGGAGACATATTGCGGAGAAAACTATAACCGCCCCCACCGCTCGGTTTGTGCCTAGAGACTCGGCCGTCCGCTTTTCCTCCTCTAAACGCCCTCCCGATAGCGATGACATTCCAGCAAGCAATCCCGTGAGCTTGCCTCGATACATCATTATTCCGAACACCAGCAGCAGGCATGACCCCACCATTGGAACTATAACGTCCGACATCGCCATCACTCAAGTCCACTCCTTGTCATCGAATCCTTGCGGCGGCTCAGCGCATCTGGCGTCAAATGCAACCTCGTGTCAAACGGTCTGCTCGCAAACTCAAATACTTTGCATGAGCTCGAACGCGCCGGTTTAAACGGCATACAGTTTAGCCTCGATGGCCTACGCGATTCTCACGAACATATGCGAGGACTCTCGGGATTATACGACCGGGTGCTCGACGCCATCGATATCACGCTGAACGAAGCCTCACTGCACCTTTCAATTGCCTTTTGTCCGACATCGTTCAATGTCGACGATTTCAAACCAGTTTGCACGATGCTTCGAGACAAGCTGAAATCGTCGGGTAGAACTGACCGAATTGACCTTAGAGTTCAGCCGCTCATGCTCCTCGGTAGAGCCCGAAGAAACCGCACGATTCGCCCTTCGAATAATCAATACCGTCGGCTAGTCAACACGATCAACGACCTTCGATACGATCCGGACTATCGAGGCTACTTCATGCTTGAGTGGGGCGACCCCATCGACCACTTGGTCAGATTCCCCCAGCTGCAGATGCAATTTGACCAAGTGGCCATCCACGCCAATGGCGATATCGTCGTATCCCCCTATATACCTCTCATCATTGGAAACGTTCGCAAACACAGTCTTCAGGAATACTACGATGCCGGAATGGCAACCGTTTGGGATAAACCCGTTATTACCGCGTTGGCCAATCGCATGCACTCGATTGACGAGATGGAAGAGATCTCATCGTTGATTGCAGACATCAATATGGACGGCGACCTCTATATCGACCTAATCGATGACGATCTAGGCAACCTGAGCGTCCTGTCCCAACTCTAAGGAGATGTTCCCATGTACGAGACCCCAGAAGTAGAGAAGATGGATTCCAAAACCGGCCCCATTCCCGTTGTAGTCAACTTCGCAGCCGTCGTGGATAACGTAGTTGCAGCCGTCTACGATGCCGTCGTTGCGGCCTACGCATTCTGGTACTCGGCAGATAACGACGGCACCGGGGCAAGTACGGCACAAAACTAGTCGCCAACCCATCGAGCAATCACCTCGCCTATCGCTGCATGCGATTGACTGCGCAGCCCTAGCCAACGCCCAGAGCGCCTTGAAGAGCTGCTTGTAAAATTCGCTCATTCAACAACGCGATCTCTTCACCAATCTCGGCCGGCCCGACAGAACTGCACACCAGTCGGACCGGCCAGACCCATAAAACGCTGCGTCCCGTCCACACCACACCTCACGAAACTCGCACTGCCACCACATGGGCGATTCGCGCCTCGATGTTGCGGCGCGATACTATCACGAATAGTCCCCGTCCAACAAGGCTATCCCTTCCACAGGCGTTTCAACTGTCAGTGGTAGCATTAAACTGAACGGTGAAAAATACACTAACACTAACAGCGGAGATGACGACGTCGATGCCCTTCATGCAGCTGAGCACGTCCATCGTCGGCTTCCATCGGGGCTGTTCCGACTGGGACTCCACCTTGGATTCCAGGTCCTTCTTCTCGTCTACCGCCCGCTTGACGCGCTCCTTATAGCAGTCGAGGGTCTGCTGGGCCGTGGGGTCGGCCATCTCCGCGGCTTCGATCCAGGCCCAGTGCGCCCTGGTCCACGTCCCGAGCCTCCTTCTCTGGTCGTCTCCGCCGGGGTGGCACTGCCCATTCCTGGGCAGGTACTTGGAGAGGCGCTGCTTGACGGTAACACGGTAACCTCTCCCGGGCATCGGCGGGGGCCTGGGAGAGGTCCCTGGCGCCCTCGCACTCGCAGTCGGGGACGTGGACCTCGACGATTTCGTGCAGTGCGAGCTGCTTGGCCGAAAACTCGGCGTCGCGCTTGTCGGTCTTGCGTCGCTTGTCGGCCGCGGGCCTCTGCATCTTGGAGACCGCGCCGATGACGCAGTCCACGCCGAGGCAGCGCGGCTCCCTGCAGAAGGGAAAGCCGGTGACGCCGGACTCGTAGACTGCCCCGGGCGACTCGATAGAAAGGATCGAGTCGGCGACGGAGGCGGGGTCGTAGGAGAAGGGGCTTCCCGCCGATCTCGCCCGTGAACGGATTGAAGGCGCATCCTTTGATGCTGCGGGCGTGCACCTCAAGGCCAATAGAGGCAACATGTGGCATTGTGAGCCAGTCTCGCATTGTGGCAACCTGGCTGGCTGCCGGATTTTAATGACGACGACCATTGTCAGCCTTGGCCCACGAATCAAAAGACGATACGAAGCAGGGGCTCACATTGTTCTGCTCATATCGTCTTTATGGCGCACTACCATTCACCGAAATTCGGCAACTTTTTCATTCTCTATATACATGTTTAAACAACATGTTCTACAATAGGGACAATAGAAATGGAAACTCGGGACGAGCCGTCTATCCATCTACGGCGCAGCCCCTTATTCAAAAGGACGGTGAGTGCATCCATGGAGCGTGCAAGCGGTGTTCTGATGCCCGTTTCGTCATTGCCCGGACCATACGGAATCGGCGGCTTTGGCTGGAATGCCTACGACTTCGTCGATTTTCTCGCCTCGTGCAAACAACATTACTGGCAGATTCTGCCCCTTACGACGACCAGCTATGGCGATTCGCCCTATCAGTCGTTCTCGGCCCGCGCAGGCAACCCCAACTTTATCGACTTTGCCGAGCTTATCGAGGCAGGGTATCTGGAGCAGCGCGATATCGATGGCGTGTATCTGGGATCCGACCCCAGCAATGTCGACTACGGTGCTATCTTTGGCGGCCGCCGTCAGATTCTCGACCGAGCCGCCGAGCGCTTTGCTGCCGACAAGCCGGCCGATTTCGATGACTTTATCCAGGCCAACGAGGACTGGCTCATCCCCTACTGTGAGTTCATGACCGTCAAAGAGGAGTGCGGTCTCAAGGCGTTTTGGGAGTGGCCCGCGGAGCTCCGCACCCGCGGCGAGGCTTCCGCCAAGGTCTGCGCCGACCATCCGGCGCGTATGCTCTACCACCAGATGACGCAGTACTTCTTCGATCGCCAGTGGAGCCGCCTCAAGGCCTATGCCAACGAGCGCGACATTCTCATCATCGGCGACCTGCCCATCTATGTCTCGCGTGACTCCGTCGAGATGTGGGCGACGCCTGAGCTCTTTAAGATCGACGCCGCCGGCAATCCGGTGAGCGTCGCCGGCACGCCGCCCGACCAGTTCTCGGCCACCGGCCAGTACTGGGGCAACCCCATCTACGACTGGGACGCCATGGAGTCCGACGGCTTCTCCTGGTGGGAGGGCCGCATTCGCGCCGCCCTCGACATGTACGACGTCATCCGCCTGGATCACTTCCGCGGCTTCGAGGCCTATTGGGAGGTGCCGTTCTCCTCACCCGATTCGTCCTACGGTTCGTGGACGCAGGGTCCCGGCCTCAAGTTCTTCAAGACGCTCGAGGAAAAGCTCGGCACGCTGCCCATCATCGCCGAGGACCTGGGCTTCCTCACCCCCGGCGTCATCGACATGCGCGACAACTCGGGCTTCCCCGGCATGAAGATCCTGCAGTTTGCCTTTGAGGGCACCAACTCGTACTACCTGCCGCATAACTACATCGCCAACACCGTCGCCTATGTGGGCACCCACGATAACGAGACGGCGCGCGGTTGGTTTGAGGGAACGGCCACCCCGCGTCAGCGCGAGCAGGCAGCCCTGTACACCCATCAGCAGGCCGGCGAACCCATGGCAGATGCACTCAATCGCACCATCGCCGCCAGCGTGAGCGACACGTGCATCTACACCATGCAGGACCTGCTCAACTTGGGCAACGAGGCGCGCATCAACACCCCTGCCACGCTGGGCGGCAACTGGACCTGGCGCATGCTCGACGGCGCCATCACCCGCGAGCTCGAGCACAAACTCACCGACTGGACCGAGACCTACTTCCGCATCCCGTCGGAAGCCGAAATCGAGCTTCCTCAATAGGAGCTACCGCGCCCGACCCCTCCCCACCGTGCGGACGCGCTTGCTTTTCCCGCGCGAGGCCACCCCAATCCCCTCGCGCGGGCTTCTTATGAATTGCAGACATGAAACAACCCATCACAGGAGAAAACATGCCCCAAATTAACCTCACGGAACTCGCCGAGCAGTCTTTTGGCACCTCGCTCGAGCAGCTCGACGACCGTCGCATTTACAAGCTGCTGGTCAAACTCGTGCAGGAGCGCTCTGCCACCTGCCCGCTCAACAACGGCAAGAAAAAGCTCTATTACATTTCCGCCGAATTTTTGATCGGCAAGCTGCTCATCAACAACATGATCGACCTCGGCATCTACGACGAGGTTAAGGACCAGCTCACCGCCGCAGGCCACGACCTCAACAAGATCGAGGAATTCGAGGTCGAGCCGTCACTCGGCAACGGCGGCCTGGGCCGCTTGGCCGCATGCTTCCTGGATTCCATCGCCACGCTGGGCTTGACCGGCGATGGCGTGGGCCTCAACTATCACTACGGTCTGTTCCGTCAGCGCTTTGTCGACAACCAGCAGAAGGCCGTCCCCGACGAGTGGCTCGGTGAGCAGGACATCCTAGTCGACGATGACCGCTCCTACACCGTCGAGTTCGGCGATTTTGCCGTTACCTCCAAGCTCGTCAACATCGATGTGCCCGGTTACGGCCAGCCCACCAAGAACCGCCTGCGTTTGTTCGACCTGGCGAGCGTCGACGACGGCCTGGTCCCCGGCAGCTCCATCGACTTCGACAAGACCGAGATCGCCAAGAACCTCACCTTGTTCCTCTACCCCGACGATTCCGACGAGCAGGGCCGCCTACTTCGCATCTATCAGGAGTACTTCATGGTGAGCAACGCCGCCCAGCTCCTGATCGACGAGGCCGTCGAGCGCGGCAGCAACCTGCACGATCTGGCCGATTACGCCGTTGTCCAGATCAACGACACGCACCCCACCATGGTCATTCCCGAGCTCATTCGCTTGCTCACCACCGAGCATGGCATCGAGTTTGACGAGGCCGTGACCATCGTACGCTCCATGGTCGCCTACACTAACCACACGATTCTTGCCGAGGCGCTCGAGAAGTGGCCGCTCGCCAGCCTACAGAAGGTCTCCCCTGCCATCGCCGACATCATCGTCAAGCTCGACGAGGTTGCCAAGGCCGAGCACGACGACCCGCGCGTCGCCATCATCGACGAGCACGACACCGTCCACATGGCCCACATGGACATCCACTTTGGCTTCTCCATCAATGGCGTAGCCGCCCTCCACACCAAGATCCTGGAGGACACCGAGCTTCATCCGTTCTACGAGATCTATCCCGAGAAGTTCTCCAACAAGACCAACGGCATCACCTTCCGCCGCTGGATCCATGGAGCCAACCCCGCGCTCGCCAGCCTGCTCGACGATGTAATCGGCACCGACTGGCGCAGCACCGGCGATCTGAGCAAACTCGCCAAGTTCGCCGACGACAAGGACGTTCTTGAGCGCCTGGCCGCCACCAAGGTCGAGGCTAAGGCCATCATGCGCCAGTTCATGGCGCTCGAGCAGGGCGTGACCATTCCCTCCAACGCCATCATCGACGTCCAGGTCAAGCGCATCCACGAGTACAAGCGTCAGCAGATGCTCGCGCTCTACATCATCTGGAAGTACATCGATATCAAGAACGGCAACAGGCCTAAGCACCCCGTCACCATCATCTTTGGCGGCAAGGCGGCGCCTGCCTACACTATCGCGCAGGACATCATCCATCTGATCCTGACGCTGTCGCAGTGGATTGCAAACGACCCCGACGTGGCTCCCTACCTGCAGGTCGTCATGATCGAGAACTACAACGTCACCGCCGCCGAGCGCGTGATCCCCGCTGCTGATATCTCCGAGCAGATCAGCCTGGCCTCCAAGGAGGCGAGCGGCACCTCCAACATGAAGTTCATGCTCAACGGCGCCCTAACCCTGTGCACGCTTGACGGCGCCAACGTGGAGATTGCCGAGCTCGTGGGCGACGAGAACATCTATACCTTTGGTGCCTCGTCCAAACAGGTCGAGCAGCTCTACGCCGACGGCACCTATGACGCCGACACGCTCTACCGCAAGCCCGGCATCAAACTGCTGGTGGACTTCATCACCAACCCCGCCTTTATGGCGACCGGCAACGCGGAGCGCCTGCAGCGTCTGCACGACGACATCAAGGGCAAGGACTGGTTCATGGCCCTGCTCGACATTGAGGAGTACATCCAGACCAAGGAGCGCGTGCTAGCCGACTACGAGGACCAGGACGCTTGGATGCGCAAGGCGCTCATCAATATCGCCAACGCCGGCACTTTCTCGTCCGACCGCACCATCTCCCAGTACAACGACGAGATCTGGCACCTGAGCTAGCTCATTCCCCTTACCCATCCTCTTGAGAAACGGAGTCGTGGCAACACGGCTCCGTTTTTTGTGCCCGCACGTTACCCTGTGATCCGACTCGGCCAAACAATCTCGATCCGTAGCAATTACTCAACCAAAACGGTCCCAGCCGTTACAGATTGAGACATACCGGCCCCTCCCCTTGGGTTTATCTCAATCTGTAACATCTAGCAGGTGTAATTCGCCTTTGGTGTTACAGATTTAGATGAAATGGTTAGCTCAGCGGAACTGTCTCGATCTGTAACATCTAACGTCCGAAATCGGCCCTACCTGTTACAGATCAAGACAAACTGACAGACGGAAAGCCCCAACACAAAGAAAGGCTCCCCTCTCGCCCAGTGGACGGGAGGGGAGCCTTATATGTGACCGCGGCAAAAGGATGGCAATACCGCAGTCGCCCAAAGGAAGGGCCTGGTTGCACCGGGCCTAGATAAGGTTCTTGCCAGACACCTTATCGAAGAGATGAGTCGCGTTCTTCTCGAACTTGAACCAGATGGGGTCGCCCGCCTTGAGCGCGCCCTTGGCCTCGAGGTCGACGACGGGGATAATCAGGACAAACTGGCCGTCGGGAGCGGTCACGTGGACATGCTCGGTCGAGCCCATGAGCTCGGTCACCTCGACGGTGCCCTGGAGCGCACCCTCCTCGCCCTTGTCGGCAAGTAGAATCTGCTCGGGGCGCACGCCGGCCGTGATCTCCTTCACGTCGCCGCCGTCCCAGTTGAGGGCAAGCTGAGCGCAAGTCTCGGGGGCAAGCGCCACGTTCATATCCTCGGTCTTGACGGTAAAGCCGTTCCCCGAGCGCACCAGCTGAGCATCGAAGAAGTTCATCTGCGGCACGCCGATGAAGCCGGCGACGAAGATGTTCGCGGGATGGTTGAAGACCTCCTGCGGCGTGGCGATCTGCTGGACAACGCCGTCCTTCATGACCACGATACGGTCACCGAGGGTCATAGCCTCGGTCTGGTCGTGGGTAACATAAATGAACGTGCCCTTGATCTCGTGGCGCAGCTTAATGAGCTCGGCACGCATCTGGTTACGAAGCTTGGCGTCCAGGTTGGACAGTGGCTCGTCCATCAGGAAGACCTTGGGGTCACGCACGATGGCGCGGCCGATAGCGACACGCTGGCGCTGGCCGCCCGAAAGCGCCTTGGGCTTACGGTCGAGGTACTCGGTAATGCCCAGAATCTCGGCAGCAGAGCGAACTTTGCGGTCGATCTCGTCCTTGGGGACCTTCTTGAGCTCGAGTGTAAACGCCATGTTCCCGTACACCGTCATATTGGGGTACAGAGCATAGCTCTGGAACACCATGGCGATGTCGCGGTCCTTGGGCGCCACGTCGTTGACGCGCTTGCCGTCGATGAGCACATCGCCCGAGGTGATGTCCTCCAGGCCGGCGACCATGCGCATCGTCGTGGACTTACCGCAGCCAGAGGGGCCAACGAGGACGACGAACTCCTGGTCGTGAACGGTGAGGTTGAAGTCCTCTACAGCGAGCACACCGTCCTCGGTAACCTTGAGGTTGTGCTTCTTCTCCTCGGTCTTCTTCTTTTTGCCAAAGAAGCCCTTCTTTTTGGACTCGGTGTTGGGATACACCTTCTGAACATGTTTGAGAACGATCTCGGCCATGTCTTTACCTTTCGATATGCGGCGCCGCGCTGAGGGGCGCCGCAGAAACTTGCAAAACAGTTACGGCATCAGCCCTTGACGGCACCTGCCACCACGCCGTCGATGATGTACTTCTGACAGAGGATGTACATGATAACGATGGGGATAACGACCATCATGATGCAGGCCATCATGGGGCCGAGCTCGACGTGGCCGTAGCCGCCGCGGAAGTACTGGATCAAGATAGGAATGGTCTTGTACTTGGTGGAGTCGAGCGTAAGGTAGGGCAGCAGGTAGTCGTTCCAGACCCACATGGTCTCGAGAATGCCGACCGAAAGATAGGTGGGCTTCATGATGGGAAGGACGATCTTAAAGAACACCTGAACCGGGTTGCAGCCGTCGATCATGGCCGCCTCTTCGATCTCGAGCGGAATGTTCTTTACAAAGCCGGCGAACATAAAGACCGCCAGGCCCGCGCCAAAGCCCAGATAGATAAAGCAGATGTTGAACGGCGTGTTAAAGCCGATGCGGTCCGCCAAATTGGACAGCGTGAACATGAGCATCTGGAACGGCACGACCATCGAGAACACGAACAGGTAATAGAAGAAGTTCGAGATCTTGTTGTTGACACGAACCACGTACCAAGCGCACATGGAGCAGCACACCAAGATCAGCACGACCGACGTGACCGTGATGATGAGCGAGTACATAAATGCCGAGGCAAAGCCCTGCTCGTTAAGGGCGTGCATGTAGTTTGCGAGGCCGTTGAACGTCTCGGGCGTGAGCAGATCGAATGCCGTGGTGGTGCTGATTGCGGTCGCTTTCTTAAAAGAATTAAGCGCAATCATGAACACGGGGTAGATCCACGCGAGCGACAGGATCGTAAAGAAAATCGAGAGCGCGCGGTTGATAACCTTATCGCGTTTCATTACTGCTGCACCTCCTTGGACCTCGTGGCCTTAAGCTGGATCATGGAGATGGCCACGACCAGGATGCAGAAGATAACCGCCTTGGCCTGACCAATGCCCTGCCATGCGATACCGGCACGCGAATAGAACGTGTTGTAGATGTTCAGGGCGAGCATCTCGGTGGAGTGCGCGGGGGCGCCGCCGGTAAGGGCGAGGTTCTGGTCGAACAGCTTAAAGCCGTTGGTGATGGACAGGAACAGGCAGATGGTGATGGTCGGCATCAGGTTAGGGATCTTAACCTTCCAAAACGTCTGCCATGCCGTAGCGCCGTCGACCTTGGCGGCCTCAATGTAGTCGGACGGAATGGACTGCAGACCAGCGATGTAGATGATCATCATGTAGCCGACCTGCTGCCACAGGGTCAGGATGATAAGGCCCCAGAAGCCAGCAGCAGAGTTAAGAGCGATGAGCTGGGCGCCCACGTTGGAGAGCAGGCAGTTGATCAGAATCTGCCAGATGTAGCCCAGCACGATGCCGCCGATCAGGTTAGGCATAAAGAAGATCGTACGGAAGATGTTGGTGCCCTTGAGCGCTTTGCGGGTGAGCGCCTGCGCGATGGCGAGGGCGATCACGTTGATGAGCACCGTCGACAGGAAGGCAAACGCCACGGTAAAGAAGAACGACGTGGCAAACTGCGGATCGGACAGTGCGCGCACGTAGTTCTCGATACCGACAAAGTGCGTGTTGTTGATGGTAATAAACTGGCAGAACGAGAGATAGAAACCCTGGATAAAGGGGATCACGAACCCGATCATAAACGCCAGACACGTGGGCAGCATAAAGAGCGGCCACCAGCGCTTGAGTGCTTTGCCCATAGAAGGGTCCTTTCAATATGCAGGGGGCGGGCAAACCAACGTCTGCCCGCCCCCTGTCGCTAATCAGATAGCTTGGGCAGCAACTGCTTACTCGGAAGCAGCCTTCTCGGTCTTCCAGCCATCGACGAAGGCGTTCTTGACGCCGTCCCACTTGCTGTTGTCGGCAGCATAGGCAATCAGAGCCTGCTTGAGGTTCTTCTTCCACTCCTCAGAGGGGATGTAGACGAAGTCCCAAGCGACGGTCTTCTTGCCGTCCTTGGCCATGGCAACGGCCTGCTGCGAGAAGACGTTGGTGGTCTCCTTAGCGCTCTTGAACGGGGCAGTCAGACCCATCTTGTCAGCGATGATGCTGGTGGCGGTGTCAGAAGTAACGCACCAATACATGAAGTCCTCGGTTGCCTTCTGGGCATCCTCGGAAGCCTGGGAGCTGACGCACCAGTAGTTCTCGCCGCCGGAGCACAGGCCCTGGTTCTCCTCGCCGTCGACACCAATGTAGATGGGCATCATGCCAATCTGATCGTCGGTCATGCCGGCCTTGGTGAGGTCAGCGTAGGCCCAAGAACCGTTCTGATAGAAGACGGCCTTGCCGGTTGCGAACTCGTTGGTGGCGTCGTCGCCGGTCTTGGAGGCAAGCTGCGAAGGATCGCAGGTGGAGTCGGTGATGTACAGGTCGAAAATCTGCTTGAAGTTGTCGAGATACTCGCCCTTGATCTCGTCGTCCTCCTGGTTGTGCTCCTTCTCGAACTCGTAGTAGAGCGGGAGGTTGGCAAGGTGGGTGGTGTAGCGCCAGCTGGAGGAGTCATCCATGCCGGCGGAAGTGAAGGCACCGTCAACGCCGAGCTCGTCCTTGCGGGCCTGGATGTCGTCGGCACAAGCCTTCAGCTTGTCGAAGGAGTTGATGTCCTCGGCCTTGTAGCCAGCCTTCTCGAGCAGCTGCTTGTTGTAGATAATACCGTAGCTCTCCTGGACCCAGTCGATACCCAGATCCTTGCCGTCGGACTGCAGAGCCAGGGAGTCGTCAATGAGCTCACCGCGGAGCTTGGTATCGGACAGGTCGGCGCAGTAATCCTTCCAGTTCTTAAGACCGGTGGGGCCGTTGACCTGGAACAGGGTCGGAGCGGAGCTCTTGGACATCTCGGACTTGAGCTTCTCCTCGTAGGTGTTGGAGGCGGCGGTCACGATCTTGACCTCGACGCCCTTCTCCTTCTTATAGGCCTTGGCGATCTCCTTCCACTCCTTGTCGACCTCGGGCTTGAATTGGAGGAAGTAGACCTCGGCAGCGTCACCAGAAGCAGAGGAGCCGGAGCCGGCAGAACCACCGCAACCCACGAGGCCCAGACCAAGAACTGCAGCCGCGGAACCAGCAAAGCCCAGGAACTGCCTTCTGCTCATTTCGTTCTTCATTACAATCCACCCTTTCACACCGTGGCGGCACCCTTTGCCGCCGCCTTCGGAGATTGGCTCGGGGACTTTGCCCCTTTTGCTGATTTGAACGATACGCTATTTGGCTAGTTGTTTGAACAAGTATTACTAGAGCGGTAGAAAAACTTCGGTGAACGGTAATTTCAACTTGATACTTGACAAGTTTTGTATAAACAATTATTTGTTATCGAATGCAGAGAAAACGCCCGGTCAAGCCGATGTACCGTCGGTTTGACCGGGCGTTTTCTCTTTGAGGCCATGAGTCTCGTCAGGCTGCGAGCTAGCCGGCTATCGCTTGGAATTGACACGGTAATGGAAGATCTCGGGGTGTGTGCGAGTGTGCGTCACCTCAAACAAGATACCGTCCGAGGTGTACGACTGACTCTCCATGACGGCAACGCAGTTGTATTTGCCGAGGTCAAGATAGCTGCAGTCCTCATCGTTGGCGAGCTCGACACTCACCGTACGACGGCTCGCCATCACTTTGACACCGCGCTTGTGCTCCAGATAGCCGTAAATAGAATCTGCCGCGATCTCGGGAGTCAGGCCCTTGGCGATCGACGCCAAAAAATAGCCATGGTCCACTTGGCGCGCGTTGCCGTTGAGGCTTCGGACACGCACTACGCGAATCAACTCCTCGCCCACCTTAAAGCCCAGGTGACGAGAGAGTTGCTCGGTGCAAACCAGATGTTCGAAAGACTTAACGTCCGTAGATGCAACGGCATTGTTGCGCTTTGCAAACTCGCCAAACGACTCAACCTCTTCGAGTGCGCCCAACATGTCGGTTTCGCCCTTAAGCCAAATAACGCGCACGCCCTTGCCGTGTATGGGCTGCACAAACATCCCGTCGGCCAGCATACCCAAGGCGCGACGGACGGTATTGCGAGTGCATCCGAACTCCGCGGTCAGCTCGGCTTCGGTTGGCAGCATCTCCTGAAACGCATAGGTCCCATTAATGATGCGCGAGCGTATTTCTCGGTAGATTCCTTCGTATATCGCTTTTGGCATTGTTTCACCTCTACATTATTCATTTCCGGCTAGGCACGATAGCATTTCTTAAAGTTGTTTAAACCGAATATCGGTAAAGCGACAGGATTTAACCGTTGACGGTTTCTGTCATGCCCAAATCGGTTTCGCTCAAAACTGCCGGTACGACAATCGTCTGGTCCTCTACAATGAATCCATTGTTTAAACGTTTCCCCACGCGCAACGCGCCTCGATATTCGGAAGGCAGAACATGCTGCAAAAAATCCAACGCTTTGGCGGGGCAATGTTCGCGCCCGCCATGCTGTTTTCTATATCAGGCCTCATGGTCGGCGTCTCCGCTCTCGCAACGACTGCGGACATCGTCGGCGATCTCGCCGTATACGGAACCCCTTGGTACGCTTTTTGGACCATCATCCAGCGCGGCTCGTGGACGGTCTTTAAACGCCTCCCGCTCCTTTTTGCCGTAGCGCTGCCCATCGGTCTTGCCCAAAAACAACCGGCTCGTTGCTGCCTCGAGGCTCTCGTCGCCTATTTTGCCTACTGCTTCTTTTTGAGCGAGATCATTAAGCTGAGCGGAGACAATCTTGGACTTAAGTACCCGTCATCTTTGACCTCCGCCAGCGGTATCACCGTCATCGACGGCATCAAGACGCTCGACACCGGCATTATCGGCCCGCTGGCGGTATCGGCAACCGTCGTTGCCATCCATGACCGCTTCTACGATGCCAAGGTTCCCGATTGGCTCGGCACCTTCTCGGGCTCCTCGCTGGTCTACCTCATCAGCTTTTTTGCCGTGTTTGCCCTTGCCGCTATCTCGGCCGCCATCGTGCCCTCCGTATACGCAATGACCGAAACGCTGCGCCATGCACTTACGAGCGTCGGCCCCTTTGGCGTGGGCATCTTTGTGCTTTTGGAGCGAGCGCTCGAGCCCATGGGGCTGCACCACCTGCTCTACATGCCGATCTACTACGACAACCTGGTCATTAACGACGGCATCTACGCCACGTGGAGCAGCTTGCTCCCCATCCTCTCCCATAGCACGCGCCCCCTTAATGAACTTGCGCCGTGGGCCGGTTTTACCGCCACCGGCTGGGTCAAGCTCTTTGGCCTTCCCGCCATCGCAGCCGCGTTCTACTCCACCGCAAAACCAGAGCGCCGCGCCGGCCTTAAGGTCATCCTTTTGCCCGCCATCGTCGCCTCGGTGGTTTGCGGCGTTACCGAGCCACTCGAGTTTCTCTTTATGTTCACCCACCCCGGGCTCTTTTTGCTCTACGCCGTCTTATCGTCTTGCCTTGCCACAACCATGAATCTCTTTGGCATCGTCGGCATCTTCTCGGGCGGCTTGATTGAGATGGCAGCCTTCAACTTTATTCCGCTCATGCGCACGCATGCCGGTGCCTATCTTTTGGCGCTCGGTATCGGCCTTGCCTTTAGCCTCATCTTTTTTGTTAGTTTTCGAGCACTCATCTTGGTCTATGACCTTAAGACGCCGGGCCGCGAGGATCATGTTGCCAATCGCGCGGCAATCGATCGTTTAACGGAAAGCGGCTTTGCCAAAGAGCAATCTCCCAATGACGAGGTCAATAGTCGATCCGATCAAGATCACGTCCTCGCTGAGCGGGTAATTCAGCTTTTAGGTGGCGTTGGCAATATTGTGGGCGCAACCAACTGCGCCACGCGCCTGCGCGTCGAGGTCGCAGACCCTTCCATCGTTGCAGATAACGCGTCGTTTGTCGCGGTGGGCGCCAAGGGCCTCATCATTACGGACAAGACCGCCCAGGTGGTCATCGGCATCTCCGTTCCCCGCGTTAAAGAGCATTTTGACCAGATCATGGGCCTCGAGCCGGAATTTGTGCCCACCGCCTCGGCCTCCCCCGCCGCCAGCGCAGCCCATAAGCGCGGCGATATTTGCTTCTTCGATATCGACGGAACGCTCGCCTGGCAAGACCCCAGGCTCGCCCAAGACCTTCCCGAAGACGAGCGGGACCTCTCCCCCTATCCCAACGAGGCGGTCTCGCAGGCCATCCGCGAGTTTGTCGCCAACGGCAACATGGCCTTTATCTGCACGGGACGCACCCTGAGCTGCATCCACCCCAAACTTCTTGAGCTGCCCTGGACCGGCATCGTCTGTCTTGCGGGCGGTTACGCCGAGATCAACGGACACGCAATTCGCGATCTGTCGATGACGCCCAGTATGCTGCAGCGTCTTGCCCCCTACCTTGAGCAATCGGGCGAGGTCATCCGCTTTGAGGGCCTCAACGGCGTCGTGCGCATGAGTGCCGATGCCCCCGATGCCCCCGGATACGCGCGCACCCTGGGCGACGCAGTCACGCAGCTGCAACATTACAGTGTCTACAAGATCTTGATGTCTACATCGCTCGCCAACCGCATCGCCCAAGATAAGGCACTTGAGCCGCTGCTGTGCTTTAACGAGCTCGAACTCGAGGTAACCGAAATCTCGCCCCGCGAATGCACGAAGCGCGGGGGCATCCAGTCTGTACTCGATGCCCTCGATCCCCACCACGGAACCGTATACGGCATCGGCGACGCCAGCAATGACGTCTCGCTGATGAACGCCGTCGATGTCGGTATCGCCATGGGCAATGCGCCGGACTATCTCAAGGATAAGGCCGATTACGTGACCGACACCGTCGATCACGACGGTGTCGTTGCGGCGCTCGAGCATTTTAGGCTGATTTAGGCGCGCTCCATCAAACGCACGCCCGTTGTCCTAAATCGCCAAAACTGCCGCGCCAAACGCCCTGATGTGGCAATATGTTGTCTGCATATTGCACCAATGCAACCTCAGAAAGAATGCGAGAACCCGTGTCCAGTCCGTTTACCAGCTTTTTAGCCCAGCACTTTGACCAGATTAACGACTATCTGGCCACGTTCTTTGACGGACAGGCGACCTCTGCCGATATCGAGCGCTACCTGTACGCGCCGCTCTCGGCTTTTACGGCCAACGCCGGCAAGCGCCACCGCCCGCTTATCTGCATGCTCGCCGCAACCGCAGTGGGCGGTAGCTTTGAGAGTGCCCGCAGCGCTGCGGCAGCCATCGAACATTTCCAGTCGGGCGCGCTGATCCACGACGACATCGCCGACAACGGACAGCTTCGTCGAGGCAAGCCCTGCATGCACCTTACCGAGGGCACGGGGCTTGCCATCAATTGTGGCGACCTGGCGCTCACCATGGTCACCAAGACCGTTCTCGACGACCCCACGCTGGAGTCCGACGTGAAGCTGCGCGTGCTCCACGAGCTAACCGAGATGATCGTCCGCACCATCGAGGGTCAAGCGCTCGACCTGGGTTGGGTCCGTGACGGGCGCTTTGATATCTCGGTTGATGACTACCTGGACATGGCGACGCACAAGACCGCGTTTTACAGCGGAGCCACGCCGCTTGCCGCCGGAGCCATTATCGGCGGCGCCAGCGATGAGCAAATCGAAGCGCTGCGCGCCTTTGGCCTGCACACGGGCCTTGCCTTTCAGATTCAGGACGACCTGCTCAACCTTGTCGGCGCTAAGGAAGCCGCCAACAAGGACTTCCGCACCGACATCACCGAGGGCAAGCGCACGCTTGTCGCCGTACACGCCCTCTCTGATGAGCGCCACCACGACGAGGTCGAGGCGATTCTTTCCTCGGGTACCGATGATCCCGCGCAGCTCGCACGCGCCGTGGAGATCTTTCAGGAAACCGGCTCCATCGATTACGCCCACACTTACGCGCTCGACCTGACCGCTAAGGCCAAAGCGGCCATCGAGAACGTTGAGCTTGATCCGCACGCACGCGAGCTGTTCCTCTCCATGGCAGATTTCTTTGTGGAGCGCCTTAACTAACGGGGGTTATAAAACCTGTCAGCAGCGTATTTAGGCACAACTTGCTACACTGTTGAGTGCATGTTTATGCATCCCTTTGCGTTGTCTATCCGACAGACGCTCAAATAGTACGAATGGTACGCCGAAAGGGGTTCGTTCATGGAACCTATTACAACGGGCATGCAAGGAGCAGCCGTCGAGGACGTGCAGTCTCGTCTCCTGCAGCTCGGCTACACGATTGATGCCGCCGAAGTCACCGACAAGTACTTTGGAGCCACCACTGAGCAGGCCGTCAGCACCTTCAGGCTCGACAGCGGCCTTGCTGCCGGTCATGCCGTCGATATCCCCTGTTGGAGCGCCCTTGTAGACGCTTCGTATAAGCTGGGCGACCGCACCCTCTATCTGCGCATGCCCAATTTCCATGGCGCCGATGTGCAGGCCCTGCAGCGCGCTCTCAACGTTTTGGGCTTTGCCTGTGGCGAAGACGACGGCTACTTTGGTCCGCATACCGAGGCCGCCCTGCAGCAGTTCCAGGAAAATGTCGGCCTGTTTGCCGACGGCATGGCCTTCCAGGACACCTACGCCTACATCAACCGCCTGCACCATGTGTGGGAGGGCAAGCCCTCGGTCACCGAAGCCGAGTCCCGCATCGGTTTTGCTCGCGCCGCCAACGTGCTCGAGCGCTTTCAGATTGCCGTTATCGGCGAGGACCCCATCGCACGCAGTGTTGCGTCGCGTATGTGGAATATCGCCACGGCAACGACCGACAACAGCGGCATGATGCTCTGCGACTCCGAGGTCCCAACCGACGTTGACCTGGTGCTCGAGATCGCAAGCGACGAGCTGCCCGCCGACGCCGCACCGCGCGCCACGATTGCCCTCGCCGAGTGCCACAACCTGGCCCAGCGCATCCGCACTGCCAATGTCGCCGCACAGCAGAAGCCGGCACGCATTCGCATTGAGCTCACGGGCATGACGCGCTACAACGGCACCTTCACGGCCAGCGACGCGCAGACACTCGCCGTACGCCTGCTCGATGGCGTTTGCGATGCCCTCGCAGATTAGGTAAACTAAACGAGTTGCTTTTGGGCAACACCACACATTGGGACGTAGTTCAACGGTAGAACTCCGGTTTTTGGTGCCGGCTGTTGGGGGTTCGAATCCCTCCGTCCCAGCCATTAAAATTGAGCGCCCTGAGCCCATAACGGCCCAGGGCGCTTTCTTGTGGGCAAGCGGAGGGATTCGAACCCGCAAGGGTGCGGAGCCGAGGAAACGCGAAGGCGCCCCAAGCCCATTAGGACCAAGAGCGCCTAACATCAAGAAAATATCAGCCCAGTTCCGAAAAGCGAGCCGCATGCAACAACCAGGTAACCACAGGCCCCGGGAGAGCGGGGACACCGGCTTAGGTTTATCGCGAGTTCCGCACGAACAGGAGGCCACTTAATGTGGCCTCCGTCGTGAGCAGGACTGTAGAGCAGGAAA
>UQXB01000034.1:0-21720 GCA_900544935.1 uncultured Collinsella sp. | reverse complement strand
CGGCGATGATCGGTGCGGCGGTCGTTTGCAGCGTGGTTTGGGCTGTGGTCGTGGTTTCGGCCGCGCTGCTGGCGTCGGGCGCCCGCGTGACGGCGACTTTGGGATCGCTCGTGTGGTCTGGGTCGCTACCGGGTATTATTGCCGCACTGGCGTTGGCACTGCCAGGCATAGCCGGCGTTGTCACGGGGGCATTTGCGCGCAATCGGCGCTCGGGGTTCCTGCAGGGTGTGCTTGCGCTTTCTGCCTGCGAGGTTCCGGTGTTGGTTGTGGCTGCATGTAGCGTATTTTCCCAACGCGCCGTGATGGGCGGCCTTGTTGCCGCTCTGGTTGCAACCTATACGCTTACGTGGTTTTTGCTTGCGATGGGCTTTGCCTTTGAACTTCCCGTTTCGGCACCGCGACGCACAAAAGCCCAGATGGCGACTCCGCTTGCCGGTGGAGCCGCAGCTGCCCGTACTTTTGGCGGACCTGTCGAAGTATCGTCCGATTCTATTTCTACGACCAAGGAGGCCTAGGTCATGGCATCTCAAGTTGAGCTCACCCCATGCGGGGCCATGTTTGACATCTTTAAGCGCGCAGCGCATCTGAGCCATATCGAGCTGTGCGGCTTGGTGCTTTCGTCCCGTCCGCTCGCCGACGGCCGCAGCCCGCAGAGCCGAGCCGCCGATCGCTCTTGGGTTTCCCGCTTTATCGTTCGCGCGCCGGTCGGCACGCTTCAGCAGCGCTACTTTGCCGAATACGGTACCTCGGCTGCGCGTATTATGTCGCAACTGGCCCTGCGCCAGCGCAATCCCATGGACTCCACGGCTGTGATCAATATGGTGTGCGGTCCTGCAGGTGAACCGATGGTACGCGCGCTCGAAGAGTGCCACCAGGACACGAATCTCTATCGCAACGCGCTCGATCGCCTGTCCCAGGCGGCGGAACTCATGCCCGCCGAGCGCGCCGAGGCCGTGCTGGTGCTGTTTGTCGCCGTCGGTTGTTCGGCGGATGTGCGGTCCTCGGTGAACTATGCCATCGACTACGCGCACGCGACCTGTGGCGGAGGCACATCCACGCCGCGTTCGCTTGGCATGTCGATGACCGCGGGCGAACGCGAACCCGCCCCGGCGCACCCCTTGGGCTTGCTGCGCGTACAAAACAGTTTTGTCGTGAGCGCCCCGCGCTGGATTCAGCCGAGTGAGCAGGGTGTTGAGATTGGCGCGCTGGCCACTGGTGAGGGCGATATTACCGACGTCGGCGACGATGTCTCGGCCCGCCATGCCCATATCTGGTGCGATGCTCAAAATATCTGGCATGTCGAGGACTTGTCGTCCACCAACTGAACCGTGGTGGTAAACGGGGCCACGCGCGTCTGCATTCAGGTCGAGCCCGGCCGTTCCGCCCAGCTCAATCCCGGCGACGAGCTCAAGCTCGGCGAATCCACTACCTACGCCATTCTCTTCGGTGCCCTCTAGCCGGCAGATAGGGACGTTCCTTTTCTGCCGGCACTTGGGGACACTCCTCGGCGCGCCAGAGCCAGTCGCCCGGGGATGGAGGGGCCATTTTGGCCCTTGGCGGTCAGTCGGGGCGAAACTAGAAGATCTTTCCGATTCGCGGCTGTTCATGCTTGTAGAGCATCTAAAACAATAGGATGTTATTCTGGAATATGCCGGGTGCGTGAACTTGCCTGTCTTAGCCTTAATAAGGTATAGGGGAGTTTGGCTCAGGGGTTCCGTCTTGTTCTTCAGCGCAGTATTGTGGGACAGATTTGCTGAGATTGGCGCCTTACACCGCAGAGCGCACGGAAGGCTCTCGATTTGTGTTCTGGCCCCAGAATACAGGGCCTGATACTTACCAACTGTGGCATGGATGTAACATCTGTAGAAATCAACCCTTTTGTTGTCGACCTTTGTAAGAAAAACACTGCCATCAACTCTTTGGATGACGAAACTAGGGTGCTTGAGGGGAGCCTTTACTCCCCTCTGAGAGATGACTCATGTTTTTCGCTTGTCGTTGTGAATCCTCCGTTACTGCCGATTCCGGATGAGATTCCTTATCCCTTCGTTTGAGATGGAGGACAATCGGGTCTGGATAAAACACTTCGTATTCTTAAGGGTGGCGATACGCATTTAGAGAAAAACGGTAAATACTGCTAATAGGGGTGACGACGATGGTGCAGGGGCGACCCGCGATGCTCTCATCAATACGTCGGATACTTGGGAAATCAGGTCTAGATGCATGTATGATGATGCTGTGTGGCTATTCAATTAATCCGCGTTCCGAATGGGTGCAGGGTATAGCTGCGACATCGTATGCTTTTGACCCGGCGCGATACTCAGATATTTCTGAGGCGGTTGACGAAGTTTATACGCACTATGCCGCGCAAGGCGTTTCGGAAGTTTGCACATCTACGTTACGGGCTTAGGTTTCTTCAAGCGAGCAGGCCGGTTGCGTTATTTCGAGCGATTTTTCTAGTCTAGACGACAAAAGGCAAAGGATTTGATGGGTATAAAACGCGGACGTTTGTGGGCGGATGCTCAAATCTATTGTGGCAATCGGGCGGTTGAAAAAGATATTTCAACCGCCCGATTGCCAGGTTCGTCGGAGGAGATGTCCGATTCCGACTCTCTTGTAGGAAGAGCTTGAGATCGTATTGGCCCAAGGCAATCTTAAAGCAGTCTCATTGGCAAATCTTCGCTCCTGTTGTGTTGAGGTGTAAGGTATCAGTGATTGATGTTTTGTGGCGGGTAGATTGGGGCCTTCCTTGATTCGATGCGTTCTCTCGAGGTTCATCAGAGCAAAAGGGGCTTTCGTCTTCATTGCTATCACGGTGATTGGAACCGCTCTCTCCTATGCCATGCCATACGTGAACGGGAAATTCTTAGATTTTCTTCTCGGTAACCGCAGCGAAAGAGACGCCGTACTCTTCGCGCTCCTGGTTGCGTCAATAGGAGTTTTCTCCACCCTCTTTACTTATTTTGCAGGAACACTTTCCATTCGCATAACCACGAGACTTTCCTTTGATCTTCTCAGGGAGGCCGTCTTGCGTTTTGAAAGAGACGATTACTTGGTGAGTCGGACCATCGATCCAGCCTATACAACGCAACGGATTATTTCCGACTCCAGCGTGGTCTCATCCTTCGTTTTGGCGAATTTTATCAGTGCGCCGCTGTCCATTGTAGCCATTCCCATCGTATTGCTTATCATATGGTCAATTGATTCAACTCTCGCGGTGTTTTCCATCATTCTCCTCATCGTGTATTTCTGTGTAATTACTGGGTTGAGGAAACTTTTGTATAGGGTCACGTATGAGAAGAAAGAGGCGGACAGCGCCTTTTACGCCGCAATTGCATCGCAGCTTAATCAGATTCTCAACATTCAACTGACATCTTCGTACGGCAAGAGCGAACAAGCGCTCGACGCTGGGTTTAAGAGCTATTTTCCCAAAGTTTTGCGCTCCGGAAAGCTATCATATTCTCTGACATCGCTCGATGGTCTTTTCGCAGCGTTGTTTCAAGCGGTGATACTTGTTGTTTCCGGAGTACGAATCATTAACGGAACTATGTCAATAGGCGAGTACACTATCATCGGTACATACTTCGCGGTTCTCTTTAAGACTTTGAAAAGTATGATGTCATTGTTCAAATCCTATCAAGATGCCAAAGCATCATGGGATAGGACGGCTATCGCGACGAGAGAAAAGGAGAGATCGGGGTGGAATCGGACCGATTTAGCTAAACTCGATGAAATAAATGACATTTCGGTATCTGATTTGGAATTCTCGGTTGCCCTTCCAGACGGATCTGTCCGAGAGGTCCTCGGCGGGTTTTCTTTCAAGTTTTCCGGTCCTGGTACATATTGCATAGTTGGGGAAAACGGAAGAGGCAAGACGTCACTTCTTTACTTGATACTCGGGCTATACTCATCGAAAGGCAAAGTAAAATACAACGGCGTGCCAATCGAAGAATGCGACTTGGATTACATACGTGCGAGAGAGATATCGTGCTGCCCACAGTCGTGCTTCGCGCCGGACGAAACGGTGAAAGAGCTGTTAGAGTATTTCGACACGCCCTTTTCTTCCTATCACCGGGGTGTAGATGGCCTACTTTCGCTGGAAAACAGCGTGAAGGAGTTGCTCGGGAAACGTTGCTCCGCGCTTTCGGGCGGTGAGCTGCGCCGAGTGTACTTATGGTCGGCGATTTCACGCAAGTCGTCAGTTTTGGTACTCGACGAGCCCACGACTGGGTTAGACGCTGTAAGCCGCGCCGAGCTTGCGGCCTATGTTAAGCGCAACAAGCAAAGCCAGCTGATCATCGTTGTCTCTCACGATGACGAGATGGTCGGCGCGGTAGAAGGGGTAGTGGATTTAGGCAGCATGTACCAGGGTAAATGATGACAAGTGTAGTGCTACCCAACTGGCAGAGATAACAAAAAGGCGATGCAGATGCACGTAGCATTCAGGCGGTTCGGACTCGGTGCCTTCACGCCATCGCAACGCTTTCAGATATAGTTCTCGTTCTCTTACTAAAGGAAACTTTAGTCTACGTCATCTTGTCGAGACAGAGGTGAAGCGAAGTGTTGTCGCGACGTATCTTATTCCAGGTGGCTCAGTATCAGCGTGAGAATCGCACCAAAGTGTACTTACGATTCTCGTGTCCCACGGACAACATGAGCTGAGCATTGAGGTTCCACCCTTTGCTGCAACTACACGGGGTTGGACGGCAATGAATATGCCGGGCCGCATACCACGCGCAGCGGGGGTCCATGTCCCAGTATGTTGCCTACAGCAGCCTCGATGTCCACGCACACATCATCTCTGCCTTCGCGTTCAATCCATTTGCCGGAGAGTGCGAGGGTTGCCAGGCCGTAGAATTCGAGCCGAACAAATGAAATGCGGTATCAGCGCATAGGATTAAACTGACGATTGCTTTGCACTGAGAATACGCTTGGAAAGCCGCTATGGGTGGCGGCCCGGGTTAAATAGAGAAGCCCGTCCGATCACTTTCATGTGGCGAACGGTCGGGCTTCTTATTCCACTTGCCAATGCTCGGCTCATATTGGAAGAAAGCTACGCTAATGTTTGCGTGACACTCCTATTTTCTCCGAAGAAAGAGTCGGATAATGAAGAATAGAATTAAAAAAGGTGCCAGATATAACGCAAGTATAAAGGCTAATCCAACGAGACCTTGCAATAATGGCATAACTCCTCCCAGACACGAGATTTTGGTATTTGTTCCCATCTTATTCTGAATTGGACCAAATAGTTCCTAGCCACAAAACTACTCGTCAACTGGATCGCACCAATCTGCTGGCAAAACACAGCTTGATTCTTTATCGACATAGCACCAATCCGCAACAGGGCACTCGGCGATGTCGTAAAAATTGCATATATCAACTCCAAGACAACAAGGCTCAACGGGAGGATGTTCATTTGAACCAACAGGATGGATATGCTTCATAACAGCTCCTCACCTTAATCCAATTAGAGACTACGTTTGATCAATGCCACAGTGATCTACAACGCAGATGCTGCCGCCATCCATGTCATAGTCGCAGTAATCGTATGCACCACAGCCATCTGCTTTATCATAAACAGTACAGATGTCAGTAATGCCCAAGAGGCAGTCAAAAGACATCGGCTTCACGCCTGCCTCGTCGCCACTTCCTGGATTAATCGGATGAATATGCTTCACGACTACCTCCCTTTGAGTGCAGAAAAACCTCAATATTGTGTATAACAAACCAAGATGTCTAGTTCACCATATTTCTAGAATGGTTTCGGCGAACGTAGCAATAAGCTTCGCAGACGGTAATCAGAAGAACGAACACCTCCACAATGGTGACAGCAATGCGCTGAACCGCTTATTCCGATACAGTAGCTTCTCGTTGATTTTTCTCCTGCGAAGATGAGTGGCGGGAAATAAGGTCAAAAGCCATCTCGTAGCACATTTTTCTATATTCACATGATGCAGGGTGTAGACTCTTGGGCAAGTAGCCGTGCTCGTCTGCAGCCTCCCAGCTACAGCCCCCACCACAGAAAGACCGAGCCCAACAGTCCGTACAGTCAATTCTTTTTTCGACACCCTGACTCCAGTTTTCAATATACCTAGTTTCGTCAATTCCGGTGACGATGTTGCCCATTTTGAATCGCATCATCCCGACAAACCTGTGACAGGGGTATACGTCCCCTTCGGGAGTCACGGAAATAAAACGCCTGCCAGCCCCGCATCCGACAAAGGCGATCCTGTTGCTCATAATCAAATCAACTGCAGTTTTCAATGTTCTAAACAAGGGCTTTTCCCCTTGATCAATCTGTTTGAGATATTGATCCGCCAAATCTATTAGGCCCGCCCTGATTTTGTTTAATGAGTGTTCGTCGAGTTTGATATTCTCATCGAATGAGCTCACGGGCGAGAAGTAAATCCTTCTGAAGCCCATCTCTTTAAACTGAAGATAGTCTTCAACAAGGTTACAGTTATTATTTGTTAAGGTCGCTCTTGCGCCGAAGGGGAACGACTCGGAAAAACGACGAACGTTTTTGTCGATATCGGAGAAAGAGCCGCCTCCCGTCTTGTACGGGCGCGATGCATCGTGCTTGCATCCTGTACCATCGAGACTAATCAGAACAGAAAACCCGTGCTCCTTGAAAGAATTCACAGCAGTGTCATTCAAAAGCGTTCCGTTGGTCGTAATAGAATAGGTAAAGTTTCTATTGGGGTATATTCTTTTTGAATAGTCGACCGTTTTCCATATCAGCGGCTCGTTAATCATGGGTTCCCCACCAAAAAAGACGATCGCAAGCGTTCCGTTTTCCGATGAACTTGCGACGAGGTAGTCGACCGCCTTGAAGGCTATCTCGTCTGTCATCAGCAGAGGAGACGTTCCATAATCTCCTTTACCGGCAAAACAGTAACTACAACCAAGGTTGCATGCATGTGAAACGTGGAGTTCGATGGATCTAAGTTTTCGAGGCGTGTCTTTTGTTAAGAAAGTCCGCTCAGACAATCGTTGATACTCATCAATGTCGTCTTCAAGTTCTGCTATGGTCGTTTGGTCGTAGCCTTTCGCAGCAAGTGACTTTGTTAGCAACTTCGAGTTGACCGTTCTTCCCGATGCTTCAAATATGCGAAGCGCATCTTCTGATGCTTGGTCAACCTGAAAGCAATTGCGAGTGACCTCATCGAAGCAGTAACGACGATCACTTACTGAGAAAAAATGCATACGTTCCTCAATTTCATGCTGGACTGGCACTAACCTTGTTTATTGTTGCGCAGCTATAAAAAACCACCAGCGGGGATTCGGTGTGCGGCCCAATCGGACTCCCAAAAGGTTCTATTTGAGACTGGCAGGCTTTGTGTTGTTGGCACTTCGACAGCGCTCTTTATTCCAACATGGAGCCTCGCAGTTTGAGTCGACTTGCCTCTGGAAGGTCCGATCTTAACTTGATTTAGGATGAAAACAGATTACAGGCGCGCTCCTCTAGAAAGAAAGGAAACCAATCGCCGCCTTTCACCAGGAAAGTTTTTATAGCCCACCTCGAGCAAAATGAAAGATGCGAGAGCGATTGGGGAACAACGCGAATCTCCCCTTTTGGGTGGGAGCGAGCCTTCAGCCACCGGCGAACGACTCGCCCTGGTCAGAATCTGGAAGTGGTGCCGGGCCGCTTGGGCCTCCCCGGTGACTTCGTGGGGCTTACCTGCCTGACGTCGAGGAGTACATCCGCAAGATTCGTTCCCTATGCCGTTTGCTCTCACGCCCGCCTTAGTTCCAAGTCGGGCGAGCCGCCGCGCTCATGCGACCCGTGGCGGCGACACGTCGACGCCGCGCTCGCTGAGCACATCTTCGGTCGCGGGCGAGCACGAGGTCGCGCCGGCGCATCCGCTGGGACTGCTGTGCGTGCAAAACGGCTACGTGGTGAGCGTCCCGCGCTGGATTCAGCCGAGTGAGGAAGGCGTTGAGATCGGCGCGCTGGCAACGGGGGAGGGCGGCATCACCGACGACGTCTCGGCCCGCCATGCCCATATCTGGTGCGACGAGTCTGGCGCATGGTTTGTCGAGGACCTGTCGTCCACTAACGGCACCGTGGTGGTAAACGGGGTCACGAGTGTGTGTATTCAAGTAGAGCCCGGCCGCTCCGCCCAGCTCAACCCCGGCGACGAGCTCAAACTCGGCGAATCCACCACCTACGCCATCCTGCTCGGCGCCCTCTAGCCGGCAGTTAGGGACGTTCCTTTCCTGCCGGTACTTGGGGACACTCCTTGGCGCGTCAGAGCCAGTCGTCCGGGGATGGAGGGACCATTCTGGCCTTTGGCGGTCACCCGAGGTAAACCTTTACCGCCCGCCTATATTTGTCGAAATTACACTTAACGGCGGGGTACAATAAACCCGCATGCGGATTTCCGTTGCGGGCGCTTCCCATCGCCGGGGCGTGCCCGGGAGCATCCGGCATGCGGCCTTTGCGGCGCTCGGTCATGTGCAAGACGGGTAGCTGGGCCTGTGGAGCGCGTGCAGCCCTCCTCGCCTTGGCATGCCTTCTCTCCACGCCATGTGCCTGCTGCTCAGTCTGCCTGCCAGATGATTGGAAGCAACAGCGAAAATCCCATCACGCCAACATCCCGGCAATCGCCGGGGCCTGTATACCTATATGAGAGGAGAGGGGTATATGGCGCGTAAGTTTAAGTCTATGGACGGCAACGAGGCGGCCGCATATGTTTCGTATGCGTACACCGAGGTAGCGGGAATTTATCCCATTACGCCGTCCAGCCCGATGGCCGACCATGTCGACCAGTGGGCGGCCCAGGGTCGCAAGAACATCTTCGGCACCCCGGTCAAGGTCGTCGAGATGGAGTCCGAGGCAGGTGCAGCCGGTACCGTTCACGGTTCGCTGGGCGCCGGTGCTCTGACCACCACCTACACGGCTTCTCAGGGTTTGCTCCTGATGATCCCGAACATGTACAAGATCGCGGGCGAGCAGCTCCCGGGCGTCTTCCACGTCTCCGCGCGTTGCGTCGCTTCCCACGCCCTGAACATTTTTGGCGATCACTCCGACGTCATGGCCTGCCGTCAGACCGGTTTCGCCATGCTCGCCGAGGGCAACGTCCAGGAGGTCATGGACCTTTCGCCGGTGGCTCACCTTGCCGCCATCGAGGGCAAGACCCCGTTCCTTAACTTCTTCGATGGCTTCCGCACCAGCCACGAGATCCAGAAGGTCGCCATGTGGGACTACAAGGATCTGGCCGAGATGTGCGACATGGACGCCGTCCAGGCTTTCCGCGATCACGCGCTCAACCCTGAGCACCCGCATACCCGCGGCAGCCACGAGAACGGCGACATCTTCTTCCAGAACCGCGAGGCCTGCAACAAGGTCTACGACGAGCTTCCCGCCGTCGTCGAGGGCTACATGAAGAAGATCAACGAGAAGCTCGGCACCGATTACGGCCTGTTCAACTACTACGGCGCTCCCGATGCCGACCGCGTCGTCGTGTGCATGGGCTCCTTCTGCGACGTGCTCGAGGAAGTCATCGACTACCTCAACGCTCACGGCGAGAAGGTCGGCCTGGTCAAGGTTCGTCTGTTCCGTCCGTTCTCCATCAAGCACTTCGTCGACGTTCTCCCCGAGACCGTCCAGAAGATCGCCGTCATGGACCGTACCAAGGAGCCGGGTTCCATCGGCGAGCCGCTCTACCAGGACGTCGTCTCCGCTCTCTACGAGGCCGGCAAGACGGGCATCAAGGTCGTCGGCGGCCGTTACGGCCTGGGCAGCAAGGACACGCCTCCCGCGTCCGCGTTCGCTGTCTTCGAGGAGCTTAAGAAGGACGAGCCCAAGCGCGAGTTCACCATCGGCATTGTCGATGACGTGACCAACCTGAGCCTGCCCGAGGCCGAGGATGCGCCCAACACCGCAGCCCCCGGCACCATCGAGTGCAAGTTCTGGGGTCTGGGTGGCGACGGTACCGTCGGCGCCAACAAGAACTCGATCAAGATCATCGGCGATCACACCGACAAGTACGTTCAGGCCTACTTCCAGTACGACTCTAAGAAGACCGGCGGCGTCACCGTCTCGCACCTGCGCTTTGGTGATTCCCCGATCCGCTCGCCGTACTACGTGACCAAGGCCGACTTTGTCGCTTGCCACAACCCCAGCTACATCGTCAAGGGCTTCAAGATGGTCCGCGACGTCAAGCCTGGCGGCACCTTCCTGGTCAACTGCCAGTGGAGCGACGAGGAGTTCGCCGAGCACATGCCCGCTGTGGCCAAGCGCTACATTGCGAACAACAACGTCAACGTCTACCTGATTGACGCTATCGACCTGGCCGCCAAGGTCGGCATGGGCAAGCGCACCAACACGGTGCTCCAGTCCGCCTTCTTCGCGCTGGCCAAGGTCCTGCCCGCCGAGGACGCTCTGCAGTACATGAAGGACGCGGCTACCAAGTCCTACATGAAGAAGGGCCAGGCCATCGTCGACGCCAACCACAAGGCCATCGATGCCGGCGCTACCGCCTTCCGTAAGTTCGAGGTTCCGGCCGACTGGGCAACCGCCGAGGATGCCGCTCCCGTCGAGCTCTCCGAGGAGACCAAGTCCGCCATCGCCCAGCAGGTCAAGAACCTGCTCGAGCCCATCGATCGCATGGATGGCGACAGCCTGCCCGTTTCCGCCTTTGTCGATTGCGCCGACGGCCAGTTTGAGCTGGGCGCCTCCGCATACGAGAAGCGCGGCGTCGCCGTGGTCGTTCCCCACTGGGACGAGACCAAGTGCATCCAGTGCAACCAGTGCGCCTATGTGTGCCCGCATGCCACCATCCGTCCGTTCGCGATGACCGAGGACGAGGCTGCCGCCGCGCCCGAGGCTACCCGCGCGCTCGACGCTATGGGCCCCAAGGCCAAGGGTATGAAGTTCGCCATGGCCGTGTCCCCGCTCGACTGCATGGGCTGCACCAACTGCGTCAAGGTCTGTCCCAAGGGCGCCCTCGAGATGGTTCCCACCGAGCAGGAGATGGACCAGCAGCCCGTTTGGGACTACATGGTCGAGAACGTCTCCGAGAAGAAGGAGCTCATCGCGGCCAACGTCAAGGGCAGCCAGTTCAAGCAGCCCTACCTGGAGTTCTCTGGCTCCTGCGCCGGCTGCGCCGAGACCGCCTATGCACGTCTGGTGACCCAGGTCGCCGGCGACCGCATGTTCATCTCCAACGCCACTGGCTGCTCCTCCATTTGGGGCAACCCCGCTGCCACCGCTCCTTACTGCAAGGACAAGGACGGTCACGGCCCGGCGTGGAACAACTCCCTGTTCGAGGACAATGCCGAGCACGGTCTGGGCATGGCCGTTGGCTACGAGGCCGTTCAGCGCAAGCTGATCGCCGCCACCCAGGAGATTATCGCCGCTGACGGTCCGTCCGACGAGCTCAAGGCCGCTGGCCAGGCTTGGATCGACTCCGTCAACGATGTCGAGGCTTCCAAGACCGCTGCCGCTGCCTACGTTGCCGAGCTCGAGAAGTGCGGCTGCGACGCTTCCAAGGCGATCCTCGCCGACAAGGCTTACCTCACCAAGAAGTCCTTCTGGATCTTCGGTGGCGACGGTTGGGCCTACGACATCGGCTTCGGTGGCCTGGACCACGTCCTGGCTTCCGGCCACAATGTCAACGTCTTCGTCTTCGACACCGAGGTTTACTCCAACACCGGCGGTCAGGCCTCCAAGGCCTCGAACCTGGGCCAGGTCGCTCAGTTCGCCGCTGCCGGTAAGGTGACCAAGAAGAAGTCTCTGGCCGAGATTGCCATGAGCTACGGCTACGTCTACGTGGCGCAGGTCGCCATGGGCGCCAACCCGGCTCAGACCCTCAAGGCTATCCACGAGGCCGAGGCCTACGACGGCCCGTCCCTCATCATCGGCTACAGCCCCTGCGAGATGCACTCCATCAAGAAGGGCGGCATGCAGAACTGCCAGGCCGAGATGAAGAAGGCTGTCGAGTGCGGTTACTGGAACCTCTTCCGCTTCAACCCCGAGGCTGCTGCCGGCAAGAAGTTCTCGCTCGATTCCAAGGAGCCCGCGGGCGGTTATCAGGAGTTCCTGATGAACGAGGCCCGTTACGCTTCGCTGACGCGTTCCTTCCCCGAGCGTGCCGAGGAGCTCTTCAAGGAGAACGAGCAGGCCGCCATGGACCGCTACGCTCACCTGCTGAAGCTCAAGACGGTGTACAACGAGGCCTAGGTCTCCCACCGCAGGATCTGAGGGCTGACCTTCGCGGACGTCCTCGGACATGAAAGAACCCCCGCTGCGCACTACGTGCGGCGGGGGTTCTTTCGTCCTGCGGAGTGTCCGCGAAGGTTAGCCCTCAGATCCTGCTACGACTACGTCCTCGGATTGTGGGGCTGAATGAAGGACGTGGCTGTGGGGGTGCCTTGTCCCGGTCGCTGTTTCGCGGCGTGGCCGCGAAACCACGCGCCACTTTGGGCATGGAGGGCTAGCTGATTGTGGCCTTCTGCTGCCCCAGTGCTGTTTCGCGCTTTGCGCGAAACATCGCAGCACTTTGGGCATAGTGGGGGAGTTGGTTGTCGCTGCCTTCTATCCCCTTGCTGTTTCGCGCCTTTGGCGCGAAAGGCGCAGTACTTTGGGCGTGGGGGCTGGCTTGCGGACTCAGATGACCTAGAGAGATATGGGTGCAAACGAGAAATCGTTGTTGGGGTCGTCCTTTTCCATAAACTCATCGAGACAGAATGTCATATAGATTGGAACGTAAAGGATCTTGCCCTCTTTGCAAAGGTTTTCGTGGCTCAGCACAACGGCCTCGGGAATTTTGTACTCGCCCACACTCATCAAACGGTCGAGGGCTGCATGTGCTCGAACTTTCTTGCCCGATTTGACTTCGATTGGGACAACATGCCCGAGGGCACCTTCGATTACAAAGTCGACTTCACCGACCTCACGCGTTTGGTAGTACCACGTATCTGCTCCGAGGGCAACGAGTTCCTGTGCGACCACGTTCTCATAGAGGCCGCCGAGGTTGGGGGTTTTCATGTCAAGGTAGACGGCGCGTGCCGTGCTGCCGGGATACCGCGATGCGAGCATACCTGTATCGGACTCGTATAGTTTAAAGGCTGTCGTTTTCTCCGTCCTCTTGAGAGGACTTCGTGCCTCCGTCACCTGGGGGACCATCAATCCAACGCCTGCGTTCACCAGCCATAGGAAATCCTGCTCGTATTTTTGAAGACGAGCTCCCTCGCCTAGAGACGAGACGATAAAGCGATGGGACTCCGCCTCAAGCTGAACGGGAATTTGCTCGAAAATGGAGCGAACGTTAAACGCTCGAGTCGATGCATATTTAGAGATATCGCTTTTGTACTGATCGACTAGCTGAATTTGAAGCTCACGCGTTCTCACGAGCGAATAGCCCGAATCGATATAGTTCTGAACGACCTCCGGCATGCCGCCGCAAACGATATAAGCTCTAAAGTTTTTGAGCATCGCCTCATGAATAAAATTTTCGACGGGACGCCTCTCGACAAGGCAGCTGCGGATGTCTGCAAGCACATTCTCGCTGATGCTGTTTGCCCAACAAAACTCTTCAAAATCCATTGGCCGCATAACAATGTGCTCGACATACCCCACCGGGAAAGAAGAGATCCCCTTAAACTCAGTCCCAAGCATAGACCCCGAGAAGACATAGCTAAAGCGTCCGTCCTCGACCAGCGCCTTCATAAGTGTAACGATCTGCGGATACTCCTGAATCTCATCGACGAAGATAAGCGTGTCTCCTTCAACAAGCGGTGCATCCGCAAGAAGGGCCACACGGTTGATGAAGTCAATGGAGTTCTTAGCGCCAACAAGTACGTCTCTTGCCTCGGCATCAAGTAGCAGATTGACCTCATAATACGAAGCGTAGTTGCTCTTTCCAAACGCGCGAATCGCATAGCTCTTGCCAATCTGACGCGCACCGGTAACAAGCAGGGCCTTATGGGAGTTATTCTTCCAGCTCAAAAGCCTATCAGTGACCTTGCGGCGTAGCATTAAAACACCTCATTGACAAAAATTGGCAAATAGATTTGCCCCTAATCATACAAAAATTGACAAATAGATTTGACCCAAATCATACAAAAATTGGCAAATAGCAAAGCTCACTTAGGCCTCAAAGCCAGCGAACCAGCACGGTACTTTGCGAAAAGGCTGGCGGCGCCGTTGTTGAGGGTGGCCAGGTTGACAGTGGCGCCGTTAGCGTTCTCGGCTGCTTGGGCGCGCAGGAGCGAAAGGGCGTCGGCAGCGTTCATGCAGAAGCCGACGGTAAAGTTCCATACTGCGAACTCGCAGTCGCTTGCCGCGGGGTGAAGCGCGATCGGCTATCCCTTATGTTGGATGAAAAGCCCCATGTTTTTGCAGGGGTGCATACTCGTCAAATTAATGTATAGAATCGCGTATAGTGCGAGTAAGATATTGCGCTGTCCGTTTTGTGTTTAGCAAAGATATAGTTTGCATAATCTGGTCTAATCCCTGCTCTATTTAAATAAAGTTGCACGTAAATGGCGTAGATATGCCTGAACTGGGCTTCTTTACGCTGAGCGGGTAAAATCGACCGTTCGCCGCTTAGGTATTTTCAAAATGAATAAAATGAGCGATAAAGAGAATATAAACCTTAATAAACTCGCGTATCGCACGGACGCGGGTTATTAATGGGTTGTAGGCCTTTTACAGAAAGGATTCCAGCAATGTCTAAGCCTCTTGGCAAGCCCGATCGTATTGTCGTCGCCCTCGGCGGCAACGCCCTCGGCAACAACCCCGTCGAGCAGATCGAGGCCGTGAGCAACACCGCCCACGCTCTCCTCGGTCTCATCGAGCAGGGCAACGAGATCATCATCACCCACGGCAACGGCCCGCAGGTCGGCATGATCCAGAACGCCTTCGCTGCTGCCCACGATGCCATCGGCACCCCCGAGATGCCGCTGCCCGAGTGCGGCGCCATGTCCCAGGGCTACATCGGCTACCACCTGCAGCAGGGCATCGGCCGCGAGATGCACAAGCGCTATAAGCGTTGGCACGCCGCCACCGTCGTCACCCAGATCGAGTGCGATCCCGACGATCCCGCGTTCAAGAACCCGACCAAGCCGATCGGCCCCTTCTACACCGAGGAGCAGGCCAAGGAGTTCATGGCCGAGGATCCCTCCAAGGTCTTCGTCGAGGATTCCGGCCGCGGCTGGCGTCGCGTCGTCGCCTCCCCCGATCCCAAGAAGATCGTCGAGGCTGACTCCATCCTCAACCTGCTCGACAACGAGTTCATCGTCATCGCCTGCGGTGGCGGCGGCATCCCCGTCGTCCGCGACTACGAGAACAAGGGCTGCTACAAGGGCATTCCCGCCGTCATCGACAAGGACCTGGGCGGCGAGCTGCTGGCCGAGGACTGCGACGCCGACGTTCTGTTCCTGCTGACCGCCGTCGAGCATGTCGCCATCAACTTTGGCAAGCCCAACCAGGAGGAGCTCGAGGACCTCACCGCCGACGAGGCCGAGCGCCTGGCCGACGAGGGTCAGTTCGGCAAGGGTTCCATGGAGCCCAAGGTCCGCGCCGCCATCAAGTTCGCCCGTTCCCGCAAGGGCCGCACCTGCATCATCGGTGCTCTGGACAAGGCCGCCGAGACCATGGCCGGTCTCTCCGGTACCCGCATCCACGAGTAGTCTCTACTCTGTTGCCTCTCTCGTGGGCGCCAGGCAAAGCGCCCACAAACTAGCCTCTCTTCATGAGCCCCGCAGTCCGCTCCGACTGCGGGGCTTTTGCTATTTACCTAGTCCCCGATGGGTGGGTAGTCATTGGGGACGTTCTTAAACGACTAGTCAAACAAGAACGTCCTCAATGACTACTAATTTAAATCTGTCCCCAATGACTGCGGAAAGCGCATCTCACACCGACGCATTGCTTTCGGGCCCTCTCTCCGTGCTCCCTATAAGTTCAGCTGGACTCCCCGCAACCTGTTCCGCGTTGGCGGAACGAGCGCGACGTGGAGTGTCATTCTTTACCGCGTTAGACTAGACGCAGGGAAAGGAGGAGGACATGGATGCTCGCGTTAAGCAGCTTGTAAATATGATCGAGGACGATCAGCCTGTCGCTGTCGCGGTGCTTGCCAAGCGTCTCGAGGTAAGCGAGCGCGCCGTGAGAAACTATATCCATCGCGCAAACGACAAGCTTGCGGGGGTTGCACGCATCGTTGGCAGCAAAGGGCAATATCGTATCGATGTTGCACATGCAGATGAGCTTGCTCGCTTGCTAGACGGTGCGGCTCTGGCCCATCCGGGCATTCCTGATACGCGCGACGGCCGTGTGTCCTTCCTTCTTAACGACCTCCTAATGCGGTCCCAGTGGGTGACGATTGAGGAGTATGCGGATTTACTCTACGTTTCGGCGCGGACTCTGTCCAATGACATGCGTCTGGTAGAGCAGAAACTCGCCCAATTTGACTTAACGCTTGAAAAGCGCCCACGCTACGGAATCCGCGTTGCGGGCGGGGAGTCGCAACGGCGCCTGTGCCTGGCCTCGCTGGTGAGGCCCGTGTTGCCCGACACCGACGATGCAAAGCTCGCCGAGCACCTGCGGGCCATCGCCGCATGTGTGGACGATGCCCTGACGGCCTCGCCCGTCACGGTGAGCTCGCTGGCATCCCGCAATCTCATCATGCATCTTTACATCGCTCTTGGCCGCATCGAGCAGGGCTGCTATGTCCCAGCTGCAGAATCGGACGTTCAAAAACTGGAGGGAACGCGCGAATACGCCGCGGCTTTCCAGATTGCCGCAAACATCAAGGATGCCCTGGGCGTGAGCATGCCCCGAGAAGAGGTTGCCTTTATCGCAATCCATTTGCTCGGCAGGGGCACGGGCGTGCCCGAGAAGGGCTCTGCCGTTATCTCGGACGAGATGTGGGAGATTGCTTCCGAGATGGTACGTGCGGTCAACGATGAGTTTAGGTTTGACTTTAGCAGCGATCTTGAACTTCGCATGAACCTTGCTCGGCATATTGGCCCTCTGGGTTATCGCCTTGAATATCACATGCATATGGATAACCCCATGCTGCCCGATATCAAGACGAGGTTTCCGTTGGCCTATTCGATGGCGGCCGGCACCTCGCAGGTACTCGAGCGTCATTTTGGCAGCCAGCCCTCTGATGAGGAGCTCGGCTACATCGCCATGGCATTTGCCCTGGCCCTCGAGCAGCAAGCCGACCAGCCGCGTCGCAAACGCATCCTGATCGTGTGCGCCTCGGGAGCGGGAAGCGCCCGTATGCTCGAGCACCAGTACCGCAAGCAGTTTGGTATGTATATCGAGTCGATTGAGACATGCGACGTCGCCCGCGTGGGAACGCTCGACTTTTCGCACATCGACTACGTGTTCACAACGGTGCCGCTCAACGTCAAGTTGCCTGTGCCCGTCCGCGAGGTCGATTTCTTCTTGGAGACGAGCGATGTCAACGCTATCCGCAAGGTGCTGAGTGATGACGCTGCGCAATCGGACTCCCTGAGCGCTTTCTTTAGCCGTGCCCTGTTCTTCAACCGCGTTGAGGCGTCGTCGAAGCAGGCCGTTCTCCGATATCTCTCCGAGCGCGCCGTCGAGAGCGGCCGTGTCGATGCCCAGTTTGCCCAAGAGGTTGCCGAGCGCGAGAGCGCGAGTGCCACCTCGTTTGGCAATGGGGTGGCCATGCCCCATGGGATGCATCCTTTGAGCGCCGAGGCCTTTGTTACCGTGGGCCTGCTCGAACATCCCATTCTTTGGGACGAATACGGCCATGAGGTCGATATCGTCTTTATGGTGTCGTTTGCCCGGTCGGGCGGCGATGAGGCGCGGATCTTGAGCTCGCTGCTCGCTGAGATCTTTATGGACCGCCAGGGGGTCGAGCGCTTACGCGAGCGCCGGTCCTGGCATGAGCTGATGGCGCTTGTGCAAGCGCATACGGCTTAAGACTTCTTTTGTCGATGACCCTGTCAGTCTACCTGCAATAAACCTCGAGGATTGCGGGCGGGAGATAGGTGTTTCGAATATTCAAGTACAAACCAGACATCACGGGAGAGGAGACCGTTATGGACGATCAGGGAACCGAGATGGTTTCGTTTCAGCTGGTCGCTGCAGCGGGAGAGGCACGCAGCCTTGCCTTCGAAGCCCTTGAAAAGGCAAAGGCGGGGGATTTTGACGCTGCCGCCAAACTCATGAAGCAGTCAAAGGATGCGGGAATCAAGGCTCACCACATCCAAACGCAGCTGCTTTCGACCGAGGCGGCGGGCGAGCATCTGTCGGTGGATGTGTTGCTGGTCCATGCTCAGGACCACCTCATGTGCTCCATGCTTGCTCAGGAGCTCGTGCAGGAGCTGATCTGCCTGTATGAGCGCACTGCAGCCAAGAACGCCTAACGGCGTGCGGCGACTATCCAACCAATCAATGCGAAGGGAATCCCTTATGAAGATCCTTCTTGTTTGCGCAGCTGGCCTGTCTACAAGCATTCTGATGAAGAAACTCGAGAAATACGCGGAGCAAAACGGCATCGAGCTCGATATCGATGCGGTGGGTATCGGCGAGTATCAGGAGACCTGTGCCGATTATGACGTGCTGCTCTTGGGGCCGCAGGTGTCCTACCAGCTCAACACCGTCAAGCAGGGGAGCGGTAAGCCGACCGCGGTCATCCCCGCACAGGACTACGGCATGGGCAACGCCGCCAACGTGCTGGCACTCGCCCAGTCGCTGTTGGGCTAGGAGGCGACCATGGAAAAGTTCATGACCCTGCTTCAGGAAAAACTGACCCCTATTGCCAATTTCTGCGGCACCGAGCGCCACTTTGCCTCCATGCAAAAGGGCTTTATGAGCGCGATCAGCTTCATCTTGGTCTCTGCCGTCTTTATGATTATCGCCAACCCGCCGGTCACGGCCGACCTGGTGGCGCAGGGCGGGTTCTGGTCCGTCTTTGGCCCTTGGCTCGATTTTGCCACGGCCAATAAGCTCACGCTGCTCATCCCGTTCAACATGACGATGGGCATACTGTCGGTGATCGTGACGTTCGCAATCGCCTATAACCTGGCGGGCACCTACAAGATGCCCAAGCTTAACGCCGGTATGACCTCGCTGGTGATGTTCCTGATCGCCGCGGCGCCGTCGTCCTACTACCAGCTTGCTGATGAGTCCGTGCTCCAGGCGGTCCCCTGCACCTATCTGGGTGCGCAGGGCCTGTTTACCGCCATCATCGTTGCCCTGGTCTCCGTCGAGGTCACGCGCTTCTGCCAGACCAAGGGCATCACCATCAAGATGCCCGATGGCGTGCCGCCGTTTTTGTCCGAAACCTTTGGCGCCATCGTGCCTATGCTCGTCAACATCCTCATCTTCTTTGGTGGCAACCTGCTGATCCAGATGATCGATCCCACGCTGTCCATCCCCTCGGTTATCGAGAAGCTGCTCGCTGCCCCGCTTTCCGTCGCAGTTGACTCTGTGCCCGGCGCACTGCTTATCTGCTTCATGACGCTGCTGTTTTGGTGCTTTGGCGTCCACGGCAACATGATCGTGATGCCCATCACCGCCCCGGTCACGCTTGCCGCCTTTGCTGCCAACGCCTCGCTCTACGCTGCTGGGCAGCCGCTTGAGTTCCACCCGGTACTCATGTCGATGGTCATCAACCTCATCGGCGGCACGGGCAATACGTTCTCTTTTGTGGCGCTCTGCGCGTTTAAGGCAAAGTCGCAGCAGCTCAAGGCATTTGGCAAGGCATCGATCGTGCCGAGCTTCTTCCGTATCTCCGAGCCCGCGATCTTTGGCGCACCCATCATCTTCAACCCGATCCTCATGATTCCGTTTGTGCTGGGCGGTATGATTTCGGCCCTGCTGTATTGGGGTGCAATCTCACTGGGTCTTGTCTCTAACTTCTACATCTTGGTGAGCGGCACGTTCCCCATCTTCGTTCAGGGCTTTATCCAGTGCCTCGACCCGCGTATCTGGGTATTTACGATCGTTTTGATCGTGGTCATGGCTGTGGTCTGGTACCCGTTCTTTAAGGTGTACGACAACCAGCTCCTGGCGCAGGAGCAGGAGAACGCCGCGGCAGCTTCTGCCAAGGATACTGAGTAGCATGGGTTACTTTGACAGAACGTCTGCTGCCGGTATGCCCGAGGGCTTTTTGTGGGGCGGCGCGCTCGCTGCCAACCAGGCCGAAGGGGGCTGGAACGAGGGCGGCCGCGGTATGTCGCACTCCGACCTGATTCCACAGGGTCCCGACCGCTGGGATGTGATGTTTGGCAGGCAAAAGCCCGTGGATGATCCGGACAGGCTGTATCCATGCCGTTGGGGCAACGACTTCTTCCATCATTGGCGCGAGGACGTCGAGCTCTTTGCCGAGATGGGCTTTAAGTGCCTGCGTCTTTCAATTTGTTGGAGCCGTATTTTTCCCACAGGGATGGAGGCCGAGCCCAACGGTGAGGGCTTGGAGTTTTACCGTCAGGTATTCGAGGCGCTGCGCGAGCACGGAATCGAGCCGCTCGTGACGCTGTCGCACTACGACTATCCGTTGGCTCTGGTCGAGCGTTATGGTGGCTGGCAAAGCCGAGAGATGATCGAGCGGTATGCGCACTACGTCGAGACCGTCGGACGTGCGTACCAGGGCCTCGTGCGTTATTGGCTCACCTTCAACGAGATCAACAGCGTGGCGCTGTCCTATCTCAACGCGGGCGTCACGCTCGAGGATGAGCGTGACCGTGCAGCCGTGACCGCGGCGTTCTCGCACCATATGTTTATGGCGAGCGCTCGCGCTGTCGAGATCCTGCACAAGATCGATCCCGCAAACAAGGTGGGCTGCATGATCGCTGCCGGTGCGACCTATCCGTACCGTTGTGCGCCCGAGGACGTATGGCTTGCGTATGAGGAGGACCGCGGCCGCTACTTCTACACTGACGTGATGGCTGCGGGCGCCTATCCTACTTGGAAGCTGCGTGCGCTCGAGAAAGAGGGTGTTCACGTGCCCTTTGAGCCAGGCGATACGGAGTATCTGGCCGAGCATACCGTCGACTTCATCTCGTTCTCGTACTATTGCTCGCGCTTGGTGTGCGCCGATGACCAGGTGATCGCTGAGAAGGCGGAGGGTAACGTGTTCCCGACGCTGCGCAATCCGTACCTCAAGGATAAAGAGACTGCTTGGAAATGGCAGATCGATGCGCTGGGTTTGCGCGTGACGCTTGCCGGCTACCACGATCGTTACCATCTTCCGCTCTTTATCGCTGAGAACGGTGTGGGCGGACTCGATGCGCTGGAAGACGGCAAAGTCCACGATGCGTATCATATTGATTACCTGCGCAGGCATATTCTTGCGCTACGCGATGCAATTGTCGAGGACGGTGTTGACCTGATGGGATACACGCCGTGGGGCTGTATCGATCTGGTATCGGCCTCGACGGGGCAGATGAAGAAGCGCTATGGCTTTGTTTATGTCGATGCCGATGATACGGGCAAAGGCACGTTCGATCGCTACCGAAAGGACAGCTTCTGCTGGTATCAAAAGGTCATTGCATCAAATGGCGAGGACTTGAGTTAACCCTTGCAAGCCTGCTGCCCCCGCGGCCCGTTTCGGCCGCGGGGGCTTTTGCTATTTACCTAGTCCCCGATGAGACCCTCATTCTGTGGGTAGTCATTGGGGACGTTCATAAAAGACTAGTCATTTAAGTCTGTCCCCAATGACTGCGGAAACCCGGCGCTTGGGGACGTTCCTTTTAATATGAGCAGGACATTGTCAAGAGGCAAAATCGGGC
>UQXB01000033.1:0-21955 GCA_900544935.1 uncultured Collinsella sp. | reverse complement strand
GGTAGTAGATCATGGGCTTGTCGTAGACCGGCAGCAGCTGCTTGGAGGTCACGAGCGTGAGCGGGTACAGACGCGTGCCGGACCCGCCTGCGAGGATGATGCCTTTCATAGTGCTATTGCCTTCCGAGGAAAAGGTCTTCATAGCTGTCGGTGATGGACCGCCAAGAATACCGGTCGCGGATAACGGAAGTCGAGGCCGCATCAAACTCCTCGATCGACTTCAAGTCCATCGCGTCAGCACGGTTAATAAGTCCAGCCAAGTCTCCGGACTTCTTGTCCCAATACAGGGCGGAATCTTCAGCGACTTCTCGGTTGAAACCCACGTCTAAAAGAAGATTCAGGCGAGTGGAAGCCAAGGCCTCCAGGAGGCTCGGGTTGGTGCCGCCGACCTCATGGCCGTGGAAGTAGCCGTAAGCCTGCTCACGGATCTTCTTCAGAAGCTCCTGGTCGTAGACGGTCCCGACGAACTTGATGCGCGGATCGGACTTGAAGTGCGTCTTCCGCTCGAGCTCCGCGAGGAAGGAATCGTCCACTCCCGTCACGAGCGCGAAATCTCGCTTGGAGTCGGAAGCCATGAACTCCCGGATCATGGTCTCGTAGTTGTTCTCGGGCACGAAGCGTCCCACGACCAGGTAGTAGCCGAAGGGCTCGAGGCCCTTCTCGGAGAGCCATCCCGTGAACTTGGGGTCGTCGTCCGCGAGCACGGAGCGCTTGATATCGGCCCCGTAGGCGATGAAGGTCGTCTCGGGGCCGATATCGGCATACTCCCCGCGAATGTACTTCTCGATGTTCTTGGAGTCGCACACCATCAGGTCGGCGTGCTTGACCATCCCGCGCTCCGAGAGCTTCCAGTACTTTCGGACGGGCGCGCTCCACTTGGCGCGCTTCCACTCGTGGCCGTCGGGGTTCACGAGGACCTTGCCGCCAAGGGCGTGGATCCTGTTAACGTACCTGCCGAAAAACGGTCCGATGCGACAGGCCAGCACATAGACGATGGGGTGCTGGACTCGGTTCTCCTCGATGTAGGCGATGCACCACTTGAGGGCGTCGATGTCGTAGAAGATAGCCCTCGCGGCACCGACGGGCCTGCGCAGCACGTTGAAGCAGTGCGCCCCGTTGTGCTCGAACTCGCCGACTTGCTCGGCGGAGTCCACGGCGCATGCCACGTGGTACTTGATGTCGTGGGATACCTGATTCTCGGTCAGCTTCTCCACGAACGTCTCGTAGCCGCCGTAGTTTGCCGGAATCCCCTTGGATCCGATGATGAAAACATGTTGCATTAGTACGCATCGCTCCCGTTGAAGACCTCCAGAACCGTGAGGAGGACGATTTTGAGGTCCATAACGATTCCGCGTTTTGCTATGTACTCGAGGTCCCGGCGGACCATGCCGTCGAAACCGGTGGAGTTGCGCTCCGTAACCTGCCAGAGCCCCGTAATGCCTGGTTTCACTGCTAGCCTCTGCAGGTCGTACTCGGTGTACTCAGCTACCTCATTCGGAAGTGGCGGGCGCGGGCCGACGACGGACATCTGGCCCAGGAACACGTTGAGGAACTGCGGGAACTCGTCGATAGAGTGCTTGCGGATGAACTTCCCGATCTTGGTGACGCGCGGATCGTTCTTCATCTTGAACATGGCGCCTGCGATCTCGTTTTGCTCCCTGAGCTCGGCGAGGCGTTCGTCGGCATCTCTGTACATGCTGCGGAACTTCCACATGCGAAAGGTGGTTAAACTACCGTCGGAACGGGTGCGGCCCACGCGGATTTGGCTATAGAAGGGGCTCCCCTCGCTCTCCAGGCGGATGGCAGCGGCGAGTACGAGGCTGGGGATCGCGATGAGGACGAGCGCGGCACCGCTGAACACAATGTCGAACGTGCGCTTCACGACACGGTAGACCAGGCGCGAGCGATCCCAGTCCATGATGGATTGCATGGCCTTGTAGCGACCGGCGCCCTCGCGCCGGTCCATGGCCTGAGCAATCAGCGCCGCCCCCACGGGCGCATTGCTCTCTGTTACTTCTTTAGCAGCCACAGTCAAACTTACGTCCCCGTTCCCCAGGGATCCCCCAATCGGTAAAATCAAAAATGCGAACGAATAGCTGGTGCAACGTCTCCCTTACGTTTTGCTGGGGACATCGAGCGGCAGCAGCTCCCTAAAAGCGGAGTCGCCTACGCCCACGTCTACCAGGCACCAACGTTTATGACGGTCGATCTTCTTCACGCGGGCCTCTTGCCCCACCAAGGGCCCCTGTTCTATGTGCAACACGCCGTCTTCTATGCGCGCGATGCTGTTGCGCACCACGCCGTCGTCGTCCAGCACGCTGCGGTACCAATCCTGCGCATCGTCCGGCATGGGCATGTACGCCCGCTCCCTACTGCCGGCGATGCGACAGCCAAAGCTCAACTGGGCCAAAGCCCTATCGAGCGCGGCGGCATCGTGCGTGGCGACGAAGAAATATTCTTTGTACATAGGTTTGGTTTGGAGCGACCATGCGCCGTCCCGCTTAAACCAGAACTCCTTTTGCATTACAAAAGCGTCCTGCATAAGGTTGTGTGGGATAATGCAGCGGACCTTTTCGCAGGTCTCGCGCTCTTTTCCATAGGGGGTGTGAACCAGATACCAGCGGACGCGGCCGTGCTGGCTGTTTGTGGTGGAGCCATTAAATGCGCCCGGCAGCTGCTCTTGGCGCCGCGCCGTCTGTTCCATGTTCTCGCCCCCTCGTCGGCTTTGCGATGCACGCAAATGCAGGGGCGTTTAGAACAGGCTTCTCGCTCGCAGCTAGGCGCAGTCGCAAAAGTACAGTTTTTTGTATCTTTCGACAGACGACATTATACGAGCAATTAATCAGCGTTTGACCAGATTACGCAAAATGTACTGCTAGTAGGTACATCTCCATACCCCTCTACAAAAACCTGTACCTTTTTGTGCAACAAGAAAAGCCGCTCAACCAGCGGCTTTTCTTATTTCGGCATGAAAAAGGCGACCGCCCTTTGTGGACGGTCGCCTTTGATAATTGTTGTGAAGTTTGCCTTAGGCGCGGGTCTTGATCTCCTCGAGCACCTTCGCAACAAACTCGTCAACGCTCATCTGAACGGTCTCGTTGGAGCGATCGCGGACGGAGATATTGCCGGCCTCGACCTCCTTCTCGCCCAGGATGAGCATGTAGGGCACGCGGTCAATGGAGCGGGCCTCGCGGATCTTGTAGCCGATCTTCTCGTCGCGGTCGTCGCAGACCACGCGAATGCCAGCCTCCTCCAGCTTGGCGCACACCTCGTGGGCGTAATCGCGGCTCTTCTCGGAAACCGGAAGTGCCTTGACCTGCACGGGAGCCAGCCAGGTGGGGAACTTGCCCGCAAAGTGCTCAATCAGAATACCGATAAAGCGCTCGATGGAGCCAAAGCACACGCGATGCAGCATGATGGGGCGCTTCTTGGTGCCGTCGGCGTCAACGTACTCCAGGTCAAAGTTGAGCGGCATCTGGAAGTCGAGCTGCACGGTGCCGCACTGCCAGGTACGGCCGAGAGAGTCCTCCAGATGGAAGTCGATCTTGGGGCCGTAGAAGGCGCCGTCGCCCTCGTTGACCTCGTAGTCCATGTGCAGCTGCTCCAGAGCGGTGCGCAGGCCCTCCTCGGCGCGAGCCCAGTCCTCGTCCGAACCCATGGAGTCCTCGGGGCGGGTGGAAAGCTCAACGTGGTACTTAAAGCCAAACTTCTGGTACACGGAGTCGATGAGGTTGACCACGCCCACGATCTCGTCGGTCAGCTGGTCGGGACGCACAAACAGATGGGCGTCGTCCTGGTTAAAGCAGCGCACGCGGAACAGGCCGTGCAGGGCGCCGCGCAGCTCATGGCGATGCACCAGACCAATCTCGCCGGCGCGAATGGGCAGCTCGCGATAGGAGTGCGGCTTGGAGGCGTACACCAGCACGCCGCCCGGGCAGTTCATGGGCTTAATGCAGTACTCTTCGTCGTCGATGACGGTGGAGTACATGTTGTCCTTGTAGTGGTCCCAGTGGCCCGAGGTCTTCCACAGCTGCTTGTTCATGATGAGCGGCGTGGAGATCTCCACGTAGCCGGCCTTGTGGTGGATCTCGCGCCAGTAGTCCAGCAGCGTGTTCTTAAGGATCATGCCGTTGGGCAGGAAGAACGGGAAGCCGGGGGCCTCGTCGCGCATCATAAAGAGGTCCATCTCGCGGCCGATCTTGCGGTGGTCGCGCTTCTTGGCCTCCTCCAGCATGTGCATGTGCTCGTCGAGCTCTTCCTTGGTGGCAAAGGCGACGCCGTTGATGCGGGTGAGCATCTTGTTGTCCTTGTCGCCCTTCCAGTAAGCGCCCGAGACGCCAGTGAGCTTAAAGGCCTTGAGGGCCTTGGTGTAGCAGATGTGGGGGCCGACACACATGTCGATGTAGTCGCCCTGCTGGTAGAAGGTGATGCGGGCGTCGTCGTCCAGGTCGCCGATGTGCTCGACCTTGTACTTCTCGCCACGCTCCTCCATAAGGGCGATGGCCTCGGCGCGGGGCTTCTCAAAGACGGTGAACTTGAGGTTCTCCTTGACGATCTTTTTCATCTCGGCCTCGATCGCGGGGAAGTCGTCCTCGCTGATCTTGACGCCCTCGGGAAGGTCGACGTCGTAGTAGAAGCCGTTGTCGGTCGCGGGACCGTAGGCAAAGTCAGCCTCGGGGTACAGGCGCTTGATGGCCTGCGCCATGATGTGCGCGGCGGAGTGGCGGATGACGTGCGTGACCTCGTCCTGCGGGAGCTCGGCCACCGAACCGTCATTGTAGAGTGCCTTCATGGGTATGTTTTCTCCTCTCGGATGCCTGATGCAAGTGCGTGCGATGCGCTCGGCGTTTTTGACTTGCATCATTATAGGCAGGTTGCCTTGGTATACAAGCGCCCGCCGTACCTTAATGGCACGGCGGGCGATTTTCTACGCATGCTTCATCGTGTGGGGGCGGGGCTGCGGGGCGCGCATGCGGCTAGCGCGTAGTGCGCGGTGCCCGTGGCTTACGGCCGGCCCGGCGATGGATGCGTTACTGGATGCGAGTTCGGCAGTAGGGGCAGACCTTCCAGTGCGCATCGAGCGGGCGATGGCAGCTGGGGCAGACATTGCGAACCTGGGTGTCGCACACCGGGCAGACGACGAAGTCCTTCTCGATGGGCGCGCCGCACTGCGGGCAGGTGCCGTACTGGGCAAGCTGGCGCTCGCGCAGGGCCATGTCCAGCTCCTGCTCCTCGCGGTCGGACGCGTAGGAGTGCGGGCGCAGGACCAGGTAGGCAATGAGGCCCACAAACGGGATGAGGGCGATGATGCCCCATGCCACGTAGGCGCTGGCGCCGCGGCGGCGAGCGTCGATGAACACATAGACGACCGACAGCACATACAGGGCGATGATAAAGCCAACAAAGGCATAGACGACGCCCATAAGCTGCGGCGACATGAGCTCGGAGATGTACTTGGACATTACGGGTACCTTTCGGAATATTAACAGTCCGGTCAAGTTTACCACGGGGTTTGTTTATATGGGACCACGGCTAGGGGCGGGGCAGGCGCGGACACAAACATCTCAATCTGTAACAAGTGGGAGCGGAATCCGGGTCTAGATGTTACAGATCAAGACAAAACTTCAACACGGTAGCCGGCAGACGAGGTTGCCGACGTTACAGAGTCTCCCCTCGTCTGCCGTTGGCGGGTGTTGCGGGGCTGTTCGCCGCATTGCCACCGCGTTGGGGGGTGTGCAGACCGTAGGATAGTCTTATTGACATCCTGTCAACTTGTCTTGGAGGCACCGTGGCAGAAACATTTGATATCGCAATTGTGGGCGCGGGCATTACCGGGTGCGCCATCGCGCGCCAGCTCGCGCGCTATGACCTATCCATTTGCGTGGTCGAGGCAGCAAACGATATCGCGCTGGGGGCGTCGAAGGCCAACGGCGGCCTGGTGCACGCCGGCTACGATCCGGCGCCGGGCACCGTAAAGGCGCAGGTCAACGCCCGTGGCTGCGAGTTATACGGTACGTGGGCGCAGGAGCTGGGCTTTCTGTTCTGCCGCACCGGGTCGATGGTGTTGGGCTTTAACGACGAGGGCCGCGCGCATCTGGAAAAGCTGCGCCAGAATGGCCTGGCCAACGGTGTGCCCGAGCTGTCAATCGTCGGACCCGACCGCATCCACGAATTAGAGCCGCGCGCGAGTGCCGATGCAACGTGCGCGTTGTGGTGCCCCTCGACTGGGTTTGTCGACCCGTTTGAGGTTGCCATCGCCGCGCTGGAGAACGCCGTCGCCAACGGGGTGACCTTTATGCGGTCCGCGCCGGTGGAAGCCATTGAAGTTGCCGGCTCGGATGACGGGGTCGCGCGCTTTACGCTGGCAACGCCCGCCGGAGACGTGCGTTGCCGTTACCTGGTCAACGCCGCGGGCAACGGTGCCGCAGACATCTCGCATATGGCGGGCGCCGAGGAGTTTCAGATGGTCTGGCGCCAGGGCAACATTGTGGTGCTGGACAAGGAGCCGCGAGTGCTCATGCCGCTCTATCCCGTTCCCACGCCGGTTTCCAAGGGCGTTATCGTCACGGGCACCGTACACGGCAACACTGTGATTACCGCGACGGCCGCGGTGCGCGAGCCTGGCGACACGCAGACCTATGCGAGCGATGTGAACGCGCTGCTGAGCGGCGCGCGCAAGCTGGTGCCCGATCTGGACACGCGCCGTGTGGTGCGCGCGTTTGCCGGCGGTCGTCCGGTCATTCAGGGAACGAACGACTTCTTTATTGGGCAGTCGGCCGTGGTGCCGGAGCTGTTCAAAGCGTCAGGCATTCAGTCGCCGGGTGTGGCGAGCGCGCCGGCCATTGCCGAGCGTATGGAACAGGTGTTGCGCGATGCCGGCGTGCCCCTGCGCGAACGGGACGATTGGGACCCGATTCGCCGCGCGCCCGACGACTTTGACCGCGCGCCACTTACGCGCAAAGAAGAGCTCATCGAGTCCGACCCCGCGTGGGGGCAGATCGTCTGCCGCTGCGAGACGGTGCCCGAGGCCGAGATCGTGGCCGCGATTCGACGCCAACCGGGCGCGGTTTCGGTCGAAGGCGTCAAGCGCCGCTGCCGGGCCGGCATGGGTCGGTGCCAGAGTGGCTTTTGCCAGAGCCGCGTGGTGGCGATCATCGCGCGCGAGCTGGGCTGCGACCCCAGCGAGGTGCTGTTGGAGGATACCGGATCTTGGTTGGTTGAGGGACCGCTGAAGGGGGCGCGCTAGGATGGCAACGTTTGATATGCGCGACGGACGCGCGGAGGCCGGAGCTGTAGCGTCGGTGTCGACGCAGGCCTTCGACGTGGTCGTCATCGGCGGCGGGCCTGCTGGCATGGCGGCTGCGCTTGCCGCGCAAAAGGCCGGCGCCCACGTGGCCATCGTGGAGCGCGAGCAGCATCTGGGCGGAATCCTCCGCCAGTGCATCCACCCCGGTTTTGGCCTTTCGCACTTTAAGCAGGAGCTCACCGGTCCCGAGTACGCGCAGCGCTTTATCGATCAGGTACGCGCGACCGACATTGCGCTGTTCTTGGACAGCATGGTGATTGGGATCGATTCGAGCGAGGGTGCGGGAGCCACCGCAGTCCATACCGTCACGCTCATGAGCCCCGCCGGCATGCTGCAGCTCACCGGACGCGCGGTCGTCCTTGCCATGGGGTGCCGCGAGCGCACGCGCAGCGAGATCAAGATCCCCGGCAGCCGTCCCGCCGGCGTGTTTACGGCGGGCCTGGCGCAGCGATACATCAATATCTAAAACCTCAAGCCCGGCTCGCGTGCCGTCATTTTGGGCTCGGGTGACATCGGGCTTATCATGGCGCGCCGCTGCACGCTCGAGGGGATTTCGGTCGAAGGCGTGTACGAGCTCATGCCGTACGCCAACGGCCTGCGCCGCAATGTGAAGAACTGCCTGAACGACTTTGGCATTCCGCTGCACCTGTCCACCACCGTCACACGCGTGATCGGGCACGACCGCGTGGAAGCCGTCGAGGTAAGCCAAGTCGACGAGCGCCTGGCGCCCATTCCGGGGACCGAGCGCATCGTTCCGTGCGACACACTGCTGCTTTCGGTGGGCTTGATTCCCGAGAACGAGCTTTCGGTGGGCGCGGGCGTTGAGCTTGACCCACGTACGCGCGGCGCCGTGGTGGACCAGAGCCTGCAGACGGGCGTACCGGGTATCTTTGCCTGCGGCAACGTGCTGCACGTCCACGATCTGGTGGACTTCGTGTCCCAGGAGGCGGCCCGGGCCGGGGAAAACGCTGCCCGGTACCTGCTGGAGCACCGGCGGGACCGACGCGGGCACCGTTCCGAGCTGCGAGCTCACCGTCTCCCCTGCCGGCATCGCGGGCTACGCGCTGCCGGGACGCATTACGGCTGTGGCGCTCACCAAGCTCAACTTCCGCGTGCGCCGACCCGTCGACGCCGCCCGCGTGCGTATTCTGGCAGGCGGCGAGGAACTGTTCGCAGGCAAGGTCCGTGCATTTAAGCCGAGCGTCATGGAAAGCTTCCCGCTGCCGGCGAAGGTGATTCAGCGCGCACTCGACCTAGGTGCTAGAGAGATTAATCTGTCTGTCGATCCCATTGAGGAGGCATAGCTCATGAGCACGAATGCGACCGAGACGCTGCAGTTCAACTGCACCACCTGCCCATCCGAATGCCTCCTGACCGTAGAGGTAGAGCGTGACGCAGACGGCGCCGTGGTAGAAGTGCGCTCCGTAACCGGCAACAACTGCCCACGCGGCGATAAGTTCGCGCATCAGGAGCTCACCTGCCCCATGCGCGTGCTCACCACCACCGTGGCCGCATCCGGCGGCGACGAGGCGCTTCTGCCTGTGCGCACGGCCGAAGCCATCCCGCTGGCACTCCACGCCCAAGCCATGGACCTCATCCGCGGTCTAGTGGTCAAAGCCCCCATCCGCATGGGCGACGTCGTGCTAGAGAACCTCCTAAACACCAATATCGACCTCGTCGCCAGCATGAACATCGACCCAGCCTAAGCAGCGCATTTAGAACGGGACTTCATCCCCCTCTGCAGTTGCGGTGGAATAGTTCCTGTTTTCCGCCAAACCCCGGCATCCAGGAACTATTCCACCGCAACCATCCTTGGAATCGGTATTTAGCTTGTGCCTACTTTAGTACCAATTCAAAACTATGCCGGATTACGGGGCTAATTCGGAGACCCCCATCCATACCGGCAATTTTCGATTTTTGATAAGCCGTCTACCTGCGGTTTTAATTTAGCGATTTTTCCCATGGTCAAGTAATACAGGTCCAGCCCCGTAATCCGCCATAGTTTTGAAGCCAGCCCATTTGGGACGGGCCTCTTATGACTACTTTTGCCCGAACGTTCGCTCAAATGATTTTTCTGGGACGGGGATTAAATAATCATTGGGTTCCGAATGATTATTTAATCCCCGTCCCAGAAAAATCATTCCGCAAGTTTTACGCAGCTAAAATAGCCCCGTCCCAAATTGACTACCCCGGCATTGGGGATACCATGGTGGCACCCTAGCGAAAGGATGTTTCATGGCACATGTCGATGACCAGCGTGTGGCGCGCGTGCTCGATGCGCTCGAGGCCCAGCACCCCGGCGCACAGCTGCTCATAAACGACCCGTGGTCGATCTATTACCTGACCGGTTTTTATGCCGATATGTTCGAGCGTTTTTGTGGCGTGCTGCTCACACGCGGTAGCGAGCCGGTGATCCTAGTCAACGCCCTGCACCAGCTGCCAGAGTATGACAATGCGCGCGTCGCCTACCACACCGATACCGATGTCGTGGCCGACGCCATCGCGAGTGAGATCGACCCAGACAAGCCGCTTGGTATCGACACCGTCATGCGTTCCGGCTTTTTGATGCCCCTCATGGAGCGCCATGCCGCCAGCGAGTTTTTCCTGGGCGACTTTGCCGTCACCGACGCACGCACCTACAAGGATGCCACCGAGCAGAAGCTCATGCGCGCGTCCTCGGCCGCTAACGACGCTGTGATGGCCGATGTTATCAAGCCCGTCCACGAGGGCGTGACGGAGCGCGAAATTGCCGACCAGATGCTCAGTCTGTATCGCAAGCACGGCTGCGAGGGGTTTAGCTTTCCGCCCATCGTGAGCTTTGGCGCCAACGCCGGCGACCCGCACCACGAGCCCGACGACACGGTACTCAAGCGTGGCGACGTGGTGCTGTTCGACATTGGCGGACGCCATCGTAACTACTGCTCGGACATGACGCGCACGTTCTTTTGGGGCGAGCCGGACGAGGAGACGGCGCGCATCTACGACATCGTGCGCCGTGCCAACGAGGCCGCCGAGGCGCTCATCGCCCCGGGCGCGCGCATGTGCGACCTGGACCGTGCAGCGCGCGACGTGATTGAGGACGCTGGCTACGGCAAGTACTTTACACATCGCCTGGGCCACTCGATTGGTCTGCAGGACCACGAGCCGGGCGACGTCTCGCTTGCCAACGAGCAGGTTGTCGAGCCGGGCATGACGTTCTCCATCGAACCGGGCATCTACCTCCCCGGCCGCACCGGCGTCCGCATCGAGGACTTGGTCCTAGTTACCGAGTCCGGCGTCGAGATTCTAAACGCCTACCCCCACGATCCGGTCCGCTTAGGCTAACCTCATCCCCAAGTCCCCAAACTAAGTTGCGGTGAAATACGGACTGCTTAAGGCTTCTAGCCCATAAAATAGTCCCTATTTCACCGCAACTGCCAAGGGGACCAGGGTAGTCAAAAAGCCCCGTCCCAAATTAGCTGCCCTGATGGCAAAACGAAAGGCCTCCCGATTCCCCAACGAGAACCGGGAGGCCTTCTTGTGACCTAAAGCACTACGCTCTCGACGCTACTCCGCGCGATGGCGCAGTTTTTCGATCGCCGCGGCAATCAGCGCCAGCAGGCCGGTTCCGCCAAGCGCCGCGACGGTCACGGCAGTATTGTCGCCCGTCTCGGCCAGGCTTCCCTTAGCGGCCTTCTTGCCATCCTTCTTGCCCGAAGAATCCTTGGCATCGGGCTTGGTACCGTTATCCTTGCCGTTCGTTGGCTTCTGCACGAAAGCAGGCTCAACAACCTCAACGGTAACCGAAGCGGTGAGCTGTTGAGGCACCGGCGTCTCCGTAGCGCCATCCTCGGCAAGCGTCGCAATCGCCGTGGCGTCACCGTCAACGGGCATCGTCACGGTAATGACGACGGTTCCGTTCTTGAGGGCCTTGACCTTACCGTTCTCGACCGTGGCGATTGTCGGGTCGGACGAGGTCCACGTCACGGCACCACGCAGCAGCGCGCCATCGGCCGCATTGCTCGCCGCGGCAGCAAGGTCAATTTCCTTGCCGCGCTCTACCTTGAGCACGGTTTCGGCAGTCGTGGCCTTGCCGTTTTGGTCAACGATAACGAGGCCCTTGGCCGCCGGGCGCGGCTTAACGCGTACCCTGCAGCTGACCGTCAGATCCGTACCGCGAACCTTACCGCCCACGGTCACATCATCGGCACCCCAATCCAGCGCGGGAACATTCTCCCAATCGACGTCGTAGTCCTCCTGGCTACCATCCTTCATCATCACGGAGACCTTCTTGGGCAGCGCCTTCAGCACATCGGCGGCAGAGCTTGCCTCGAAAACCTCAACGGGAGCGAACGTCGCAGGCCTCACGGGAATCTCGCTTGCCGGCGTCTCGACGACCAGCTTGCAGGTCGCTTTGAGCGTCGCGCCCTCAACGGAGCCCTCGATCGTGTACTCGCCAACAGAGGGAAGCTGCTTGTCCAGGCCATCCGTATTCCATGTGACCACGGCCTCATCCGTGTGGCCATCGGAGTACGTCACGGCAACCTTCTTGGGCAGCTGCCCCGTCACGGTGTCGGCCTTGGCATCGCGCTCAACCGTAATCTGCGGCACCTCGGCAACCTTGTTGATTGTCGTCGTGGAGGTAACAACGACTTCGACAGGCAGGTTGCCGTTCACCGTCACGCCCTTGGCGACGACGGTGTTGCCGTACGTAGCAGCCGCGGCGGGAACCTCAGTCCATGTGATCTCGGACTCCGCTGTCGTCTTGCCGTCCTTCATAAGGACCGTCGCCTTGACACCCTTGAGCGCATCACGCACGACATCGACCGATGCGCCCTCGGGAACGCTAACGCCCGCAACAGGCTCAACGGACGCCGGAATCTCGGCATCGCTCTTCACGACCGTGACGGTGCATTTAGCCTTGACCGAAGCACCCTCGACCGTGCCCTCAAGCGTAATGTCGCCCAGTTCGCCCAAGGCAGTAGCCGTGAGCGGGGCCTTATCCCACGTGACGTTCGCTGTCTTCGTCGAACCATCGGACATGCGGAGCGTCACCTGCGCCGGCAGTGTAATGTCATCTGCCGCCGTGTTGCGTGCAACCGACAGCTTAACGTCAGCGACGCTCTCAACGACCGCCGCCAGGTTGACGGTAGCTTTGACTTCAAAATTGCCAACCTTGGTCTTGCCCGTAAGGACGACGCTCGTGCCGTCCTTCTTAATGGTGAGGGTCTCCTTGGGAGCAGTCCAATTGATCTCTGAATCGACCTCGGAGCCGTCCTTCATGGCAACCTTCACGGTCTTGGACAGTGCGGCCACAACGGCATCGGGCTTCGCCCCGTCGTCGAGCGTCACAGCGTCAACCGTGCCGGCCAGGTGATCAGGAATCTCGCGCAATGGCTTGACGACCTTGATGGTGCACTCCGCCTTCTGATCCGTGCCGGCAACAGTGCCCATAACCGTAACTTTACCTTCCTTGGCAAAGTCCTTGTCGGAGAGACCCTTGGTATCCCACGTTACGTCGGCTTCGGAATCGGTACCGTCAGAGTAAATCGCCGTGACCGTGGTGGGCAGCTTGGCCTTAGCCTCATCCGCCTTGGTATCGCGCTCGACCTCAATCTCGTCAACGGTATCAAAATCCACGATATGCGCCGTCACCTTAATCTGAGCCTTTACGGTCATGCCGTTGTCCGTTAGGCCCGTGACCTCAAACTCGTTGCCGGCGCGGCCCAGGCTGTCGACCTGAGACCACTTAACGGGCGTCTCTTTCTTGGTCTTGTCGTCCTTCATGACAACCGTCACCTTGGACGGCAGTTTATCCATAAGGTCGCTGACCTTGGCATTGTCCGCAATCTCAATAACATCGATCGGCTCGACGTGGTCGGGCGTCTTGGCATCCTGATCCACCACGGTCACATTGCAGGTCACCTTGGCACCGTTGAGCTTAACCGTACCCGTGATCTCCACGGATCCGGTTCCGTTGAGCAGCTCGTCCGTGACGTTAGAAAGATCCCACACGTCAATGTCGAGCAAATCGGTCGAGCCGTCGGAGTAAGTCGCCACAACTTGCTTGGGCATCTGGGCGTACAGATCCTGCTTGGACGTGCCCTTGGCAACACTAAACGACTTGGCCTCGAGCTTGGTAATGGTTCGCGGCGCCTCGGAGACGTTGACGTACACGATAGCGTTGACGTTGTCGACATCCTTGAGCTTACCGACGAGTTTGTATGTGCCCTTCTTGGCGAGCGGCTTGGAGAGGTCGATGCCGTCGGTGTCGGTCCACTTTTCGATCTCGATGCCGCCTAAACTGCCCCGAGTATCCCGCGCTGAGCCATCCGAGAAATATACGGACACGGCATCTGGCAGCTCCAGCATCGATCCGACCGTGGTGTTGACCACGACCGCCTCGGGCTGCAGTGCAACCTTCTTTGCCTTCTTATCGGCAACCGTCACCTTGGCGGTCACGTTACCGTTCTCATCCACGCCGACCTTCTGGCCCTCATCGTCCAAAAGCGCCATAACAGCAGCGGCATCAAAGCCGACCACATGGCCCGTCGCATAGAACGTGCCGGGCCGCTCGTACTTCTCGGGCGCGATCGGATCCCAATCAATTGCCGCCGTCGAAACAGAGCCGTCGCTCATCTCGACCGCCATCTTGGAAGGCATGGCAGGCGCAGTGCCCGCCTTGGTGGTCACTGCGGTCTCGCCGTTATCGATTGCCTTCTCAACACCTTGGATAACGATCTTGGTCTGAACAGTGAGACCGGTGTTAGTGCCGTCACCGTATCCGTCGAGGCCGCTTGCAAACAGCGTGCCAGACACTGTCGTGACCTGACCCGACTCTCCGGTATAAACCGAGGGACGAACGTAATCCCATTGAACCTGGGCATTATGAGTTTTGCCGTCACTCGTGGCAACCGAGACATTCCACGGCAGCTCGGGGAAAACACCGCTGGCCGTATTAATGCGCTCAGGAACGCTAACGGAGGTGACGGAACAGACGTCAACAGTGATTGTCGCCTCGGCACCACCTTGGAGCTTGCCCTTCACCTTAAACGAACCGTCCTTGGCATACGCGTCTTCGGCGATACGGTCCCATGTGACCTTTTCGCGCTGGGGCTCAGAAGACACATCGTTGTCGTATCGAACCTCAAGGTATTCCGGCAGCATCGGCTTGGTGCCGGGGACGGTCCATATGGTTCCGCCCTGAACCGAGGTTGCCTTACTCGCGATCTTAACGGTGGCAGTAATCGGAACGTCAACCGCCTGCATGCCGTACCCTGCATTAAAGCTAATTGTTGCAGTGCCGCGAACAACGCCACCCTGAGTCCAATCAAAACCTTTCGTGTTCCACTTGACCTCGGCGTATTTATGCGAATAGTCCGGATGTTCTGCCGCATCAGAACTGACAAGATCGACATAGCTGGGAAGCATAGCGGTACCGTCGCTGCCCTTGAGCACTGTAATGGTTTGTGGCTGAGCCTCCCAGTTTTTAGTCACGATGACGTGCACTTTCACGGGGATATTCGTTCCGACGACCGTTCCGGTAATCGTGCAGTCCTTCTGGGGGCACCTATCGTAGGTATCCCAGTTGACGCCAAGACTGTCAAAAGTCGTTCCATCCTGCAATACGCCGGACACGTAGAAGTAGTCCAGATTGACTTCCTCGCCGGGATAGATAACGCGCCAGTCCTCGTACGACTGTCCAAGCGTCACACCGTTATCGCTATAGTTGTTAACGCCCTTGACCTCGCCGCACGCCGCTGTCGCATGGATCTTTGCCAACGAGCCAGTGATAGTACCGGTAATTTCGTACTCGCCAGGCTTGCCGTCCAGCAGTTCTTGAGGAAACTCATCCCAGCTATAAGGCTGCCCCGACGAATACTGGGGATAGAACGAGCTGCCATCCGACAAATACAGCGTGGATGTGTAGCGCGGAGCCAGAAGTCCGGCGCCGGGAACATAAGCAATCTTGCCGATGTTGCTGTCCTCGAGATCGCAGACGTTGACCGTCGCCGTAGCCGGAATGTTAGAGCCGGTAAAATATCCGCTAACCGTAATCTGGCCAAGGTTCTTTAGGGCGTCCTGACTAATCGTCGACCACTGAACGGGGAAATTGCCTCGCGAGCCATTCCACATCGTGGCCTCGATTGAACCCGGCATATTGGGCTGGCAACCGATAAGCGTGCTTGTCGATGTCGAGGAAGGCATCTGCAGGGCGCGGACGGAGATGGTCGCCGTGACTCGGTTGCTGTCACCCAGCTCCACCTGAGTAGACGATGAAGATGAGGTATTGGTCCAATACGACAGCGAACCGGAAAGCTTAAACGACCCCTCACTTGCCACCTGCGTGTCCAAAATAGGGTCCCACGCAATGTTGCACTGCTTCTTTGTACCGTCGGTGAATGCAACCTCAACGCTGTAGGGAAGACCGCCGCCCGTTGTAGGACGTACGCCGACGGGCGTGTTAACGGGAGCAAGAGCGTCGATAGAGGCAACTTCTTTGACCTCGACCTGAGCAGTTACCTTTAGGCCATTAGCGGCTGAAGATTCGTTATATGTCACAAGCGTGCCCGTGACCGTATAGGTGCCTGCCTTTTGGAATTGAGACACGTCGGCGTTGTCCCAGTTAACCTGATAACCTTGGGTGTATGTAGTGTTATTTGACTGCGTAAACGGGAAATAGACATACGTGCTAAGAGGAGAAATGTCGCCGACCACGCGCTCGAACCTCAGAGAATTAAGATCGAGTACGTCCTTAGGATCTTTGACGGTAACGGTGCAGGCAACCTCACGGTAATCAAAACCGTTTAGTTTACCTTTAACCGTAAACGAGCCCACCTTAGAGTAAAGCGACGCGTCGAAAGAATCCCAAGACACCGGGATCTGCTCGGTGGCCCCGCTATCAAAGACAACCGAAGCAGAATACGGCAGAGACGGGACCTCACCAGTTAGGGTCGTACACGTCAACTCGGTCTGGACGCTCTTAACAGAGCGGACTGCGACCGTGCACTGTGCGAGCATAGAGGGATAGCTCTTCAAATGTCCCTCGACAACAAAGGTTCCTTCCTTTTGGTACTGATCAGCCGAGATCTCATTCCACTCAACAGGGCATGTATAAGATTGACCATTTGAATAATTGACCGAAATGCTGGACGGAAGCGCGGGAGCAATACCAGCTGCAGTCCATACCCATGAGCCATTACTGGTTGAACGGGGAACGTACACCTTAAGTACACCGCTCACTTCGTACGGCTCCGCGAGCGTGATCCAGTTGTTGTTCACGCTAACGCCGGTAATCTGTCCGGTAATGGGGACTTCGGATTCCTCCGCCGCCGTATCAAATGCCGTCTGCGACTTTTCGTCCCAATCAACATACGCCGAGGTCTCGGTGCCATCCGACAGCTTTACCTTAACGCTCGAAGATTGGATCTGGCCGTAGTAATCGGCACCGACATATTTTTCCAGAATCGGGTTGGCGTCGATCGACTCGACCGTAATGCCACTTTCGTTGCTCGTCTCTGTGACATCAGGGGCGTTTACTGCCGCCGGATCTACCACTGCCGGGTCCGCCGTAACAGCTTCGACAACCACGCGCTGCTTGACCGTCTGCGTGGTGCCGTCGACGGTACCCTCAAACTCATACGAGCCGGCAGGCAGCTGCGCCAAGGTTGCCGGAGCATCGGCGCCGTTCAGCTTCCAGATGACGTTTTCCTGCTTGGTGGTACCGCTCTCGTAGGTTGCCGTTACAGTTTGGGGCAGCGTGGCGTCGGATCCCTCGGCAACATGTAGCTCGTTCAGGCTGGCAAAAGAGGCGATCTTGTCTTCACTCTGGTCTTGCGAGGTTGCCTGACCGGTGTCCGCAGACGTGGCAGCCGCACCCGTCGCGTCGCTTTGCTCGGCAACGACTTGGGTAGTATCACCCTGCATCATCTCGGCGAACGCCTGCGGCGACACCGAGCCGACCGTCATCGTCAGAGCCAAACCCGCGGTAATGGCCGCGTTGACATGCCTTCTGTTCATGTTTCCTCCCGACACGCTCAACGGACCAAACAGCACTGGTCCGATTGGCAAGTTAAGTTGAGTGTATCCTTCGCCGATGGAGGTTTGCAATATGCTACAGGTTAAGCGGCATAAATGGCTTCGTAAACGGGCACCCCAGGGCAGCTAATTTGAGTTGCGGTGATATACAGACCGTTTGAGGCTTCTGGCTTGTAAAACAGTCCGTATTTCACCGCAACTGATGAGGGGATGGGTTAGCGGAGCAGACCGGCTACTTCGCCGGCTAGGGTGATGGTGCCGGCTGCTACGAAGGGCTCGCCCGCGGCATCGAAGGCCGCGAGGGCCTTGGACACGCTGGGGTACACGCCCGCCAGCTTGTCAGCGTCCACCAAGGCAGCGAGCTCCTCTGCCGGCAGGGCACGATCGGAATCGGTCTGGGTCACGACCACGCGGGGGAACGCCGGAACCAGAACGTCAACGATACCCGCCACGTCCTTATCGGCCAGCGCGGCGCACAGCAGCGTGGGGCGATTCTCAACGTACGGGTCAATCTCGTCCAGCGCGCTTACAAAGTTCTCGCAGCTCTGAGGGTTATGGCAGGCATCGATCAGCTTGAGCGGATCGGTCCCCAGCACGTCAAAACGACCCGGTGTGGGGCAACCCATAAGCGAGGCATCGAGCTTGTCATGATCGAGCTCGCGACCCAGATACCCCTCGCAGAGCATAATCGCGCACGCAGCATTCTGCGGCTGATAGGCCGGCTTGACCATGCTCGACGTATAGATCGCACGCGGCGTGGTGCAGCTAAACTCAACCGTATCGCCCACGTGCTCCGGCACCTTGGTCGTGGCATGGTTCACCACCAGCGGCACAATGCCGCACTCGCGACAACGGGCATCCATCACGCGCTGAACGCTCGCCTCGTGCGTGCCCTCGCCCAGCACAACCAGGCGTCCGGGCTTAATGACCGCAGCCTTCTCCCCCGCAATGGCCTCGAGCGTATCGCCCAGAATGCGTGTGTGATCGAGCCCAATGCCCGTAATGGCAACGGCGACGGGATCGGTCGCACTCGTGGCGTCCCAACGTCCGCCCATGCCGACCTCGAGCACGGCAACATCCACCGCGGCCTCGGCAAACACTACAAGTGCGGCAGCCGTCAGCAGGTCAAACGGCGTGATGGAATAGGCGCGCTCCCCTGCCGCCACACGGCGCGCATTCACGCGATGCCCCGCCTCGACAGCCGCCGAAACGCCACGGGCAAAGGCCTCGTCGCTCACGACGCACCCATCAACCTCCATGCGCTCGGGATAGCGCACCAGCTGTGGCGACGTATACAGCGCGGTTTTGAGCCCCTCACCACGAAGAATGGCAGCCGAAAAACGCGTAGTCGAAGTCTTGCCATTGGTACCGGCAACCTGGATGCTATCGAAATACTCGTCCGGACGCCCCAGCTCATCGAGCATATCGACAACCGTCTCGAGCAAAGGACCAGCATCCCCAGAAATCCGCCCCGTATCAGCAGCAAGCCCCACGGCCTCATCAAACGAAAGCAACTCAAACGAGAACGGAACGACATACGACCCAGAACGCTTAGCCATAACCCAAAGTCCCCTCAACATAAAAAGAGGCCCGAATCAACAACGAGCCCCTCCCATTCAAAATATCAGCCAAACACCGCTTTGCAGCGAGATCAAGGCCACAACCAAGTGGCCCTACCAGGCAGCGGACGCCCCCGTAACCGCTATGGGAGCGGTTAGGGGCTTTGCTCGATACAAGTTCCGCACGAGCCGAAGGCCACTTAATGTGGCCTTCGTGCGAGCAGGACTGTCCGCAGTAGCGAGCAAAGCCCCAAACCGCGTCCCCCAGTTACGCCTACGAGAAGTCAGCAACCTGAGCAGTCAGCGCCGCCAGGATCTCCTTGAGCTCAGCTGCACGGTCCCTCTTCTTCTGGACCACCGCGGGCGCGGCCTTGGCCACAAAGCCCTCGTTGGCGAGCGTCTTCTCGCAGCCGGCGAGCTCCTTCTGGGCCGCGGCGATCTCCTTCTCCAGGCGCGCCTTCTCGGCCGAAAGATCGACCTTGCCCTCAAGCACCACAAAGACCTCGACGCCGCTGTCGACCACGGCGATGCTCGCAGCCGGCTTCTCAACGTCGGTACCCATGACCAGCGAGGCGGTGTTGGCCAGCGGCTCGATGGTCGAGCGCAGGCTCTCGAGCTTCTCGATGTCCTCGGCACCGGCGCGCACGACCACGTCGAGCTCGGCCTTGGGGCTCAAGCGGTAACGCGAACGCGTGGCGCGGGCGGCGGAAACGACGGCACGGCACAGCTCAAACGCGCGCTCGGCGGGCTCGTCGACGTACTTGGCGTAGTCGGCGGGCTCCGGCCACTTGGCGATCATGAGCGCCTCGGCACGGTCCACGTTGCCCTCGGCGTCCAGGTCGAGCACGCTCGCCGGCATGTTGTCCCAGATCTCCTCGGTAACAAACGGCATGAGCGGGTGCATCAGGCGAATGGAGGTGTCGAGCACAAAGATCAGGTTGCGCTGGGCCTGCAGACGACCTTCGCCCTTCAGGCGGGCCTTGGTGACCTCGACGTACCAGTCGCAGACCTCGTTCCAGAAGAACTGCTGCACGCCGCGGGCCATGTCGCCAAAGGTGTAGTTCTCAATGCCCTCGGTGACCATCTTCACGGCCTTTGCCAGGCGGCTGAACATCCAAGCGTCGGCCGGCGTCTCCACGACGGGCTCGCCGGGCGTGTAGCCCTCCATGTTCATGAGCAAGAAGCGGCTGGCGTTCCAGATCTTGGTGACGAACGACTTGGCCTGCTCGGTGCGTGGGCTGTCGATAAGCTTCCTGGTCTTCTTGTCGATGTTCGCGTCGAACTTGACGTCCTGGTTGTTGGTGCACAGCGTGAGCAGATTGTAGCGCATGGCGTCGGCGCCGTACATGCCAATGAGGTCCATGGGGTCAACGCCGTTGCCCTTGGACTTGGACATGCGGCTGCCGTCCTTGGCAAGGATCGTCGGGTAGATGACGACGTCCTTAAACGGCACCTCGTCCAGGAAGTACAGCGAGCTCATGACCATGCGGGCGACCCACAGCGCGATGATGTCGCGCGCGGTGACGAGTGCCGTCGTGGGATGATGGCCCTCGAGCAGCTCCGGCTTTTGCGGCCAGCCCTGCGTGGCGAAAGTCCACAGCTGAGAGCTGAACCAGGTGTCCAACACGTTCTCGTCCTGGTGTACGTGATGGCCGCCGCACTTGGGGCACACATCGGTGTCCTCGGTGAGGGCGTCCTCCCAGCCGCAGTCCTCGCAGTAGAACACGGGGATACGGTGGCCCCACCACAGCTGGCGGCTGATGCACCAGTCCTTGAGGTTCTCCATCCAGGTGGTATAGGTCTGCGTCCAGCGCGCGGGGTGGAAGGTGACCTTGCCGGAGTTGACGGCGTCGAGCGCCGGCCCCTTAAGCTTGTCGACGGCCACAAACCACTGCTCGGAAAGCCATGGCTCAAGCGCGGCGTCGCAACGGTAGCAGTGCATGACGGAGTGGTCGTGCTCCTCGACGTGATCGAGCAGGTCATGCTCCTCGAACCACTTGATGACGGCCTCGCGGCACTCCTCGCGGGTCATGCCGGTGAACTCGCCATAGCCCTCGACGACCACCGCGTGCTCGTCGAAGATGGTGATCTGCGGCAGGTCGTGAGCCTGACCCATGGCGTAGTCGTTGGGGTCGTGGGCCGGGGTAACCTTGACAAAGCCGGAACCAAAGTTGGCGTCGACATGCCAATCCTCAAAGATGGGGATTTCACGGTCGACGATGGGGAGCTTGACGGTCTTACCCACAAAGGCGGCCTTCTCGGGGTCCTTCGGGGAGACGGCGACGCCCGTGTCGCCGAGCATGGTCTCGGGGCGCGTGGTGGCGACGACGATGTAGTCCTGGCCGTTGACCGGCTCGGTCAGCGGGTAGCGCAGGTGCCACAGGTGGCCCTTCTCGTCCTTGTACTCGGCCTCGTCGTCCGAGATGGCGGTGGTGCAGTTGGGGCACCAGTTGACGATGCGCTTGCCGCGATAGATCAGACCGTCGTGGTACCAGTCGCAGAAGACCTTACGCACGGCCTGGGCGTAGTCCTCGTCCATTGTAAAGCGCTCGTTATCAAAGTCGACGGAGCAGCCCATGCGCTTGATCTGCTCGACGATGATGCCGCCGTACTCGTGGGTCCAATCCCAGCAGGCGTCGACAAACTTGTCGCGACCAATCTCCAGGCGACTGATGCCCTCGCTCTTGAGCTTCTTGTCGACCTTGGTCTGCGTGGCGATACCGGCGTGGTCGGTACCCAGCACCCAGCGCGTGGACTTGCCGCGCATGCGGGCCATGCGGATGATGGCGTCCTGGATGGAGTCGTCGGTGGCGTGGCCCATGTGGAGCTTGCCGGTCACGTTGGGAGGCGGAATGGTGACGGTGCAGTCGCCCACGCCCTCACGGCGCTTGTAGTAGCCGCCGTCGAGCCACTTCTGCAGGATCGCCGGCTCGTTGGTCGACGGATCGTAGTTCTTGGGCATCTCTTCCATATATCTCTCCCTGTCCCGCCGGCGTGTCCGCCTGCTTGGTTTTCGCTCGGTCAGGTCCTGGCTCGCACGAAGAGCACATTAAGTGCTCTTCGGCTCGTGCGG
>UQXB01000032.1:0-22235 GCA_900544935.1 uncultured Collinsella sp. | reverse complement strand
GGACTTGCAGCGACGGACCTCAGGACACTCTTACACCACGTCTGCGCGCGCGACCAAGCGCTCGCTAGAACGTTCCGCCGCCGCCTCCGCCGACGCCGCCACCGCCGCCACCGGAAAAGCCGCCGCCGCTGCCGCCGCTCGAGCTATCGGAACTCGAAGCCAGCTCGCGGATGGTCTCGTGATACACATCGTTGAACGAATCGAGCGGAGACTCGTTGCCGTAGTGATGGTAATACCACCAGTAGCAGGGGTAGTTGTCGTAGAAATCGTCGCTGTTGCGCAGATCCGCTGGCACGGCCTCGGCCAGCTGTCGCAGCACTTCTTTCGAAACGCCCAGGGCAACGCCCATCACCAGCAGCTTGTTCCACAAGATCAGATCGCTGGGGACGGCCTCCTTCAGGCGCGTAAAATCCTCGAGCCAATGCTTGAGCGCCTTGCAGCGAGCCGCCACCTCGGCGCCCTCCGACGTGTAACGGCGGAAGGTGCAGCTCAGGACAAAGCCCACAATCGTGACGGGGATCGAGATCATAGCGGCACCGACGTTGGCGTCCGCAAAGTCGGTATAGAACAGAGAGCCCAAAATGCCAAAGACAATGATGATGCCGAGAACCAAGCCGGCAACCAGGGCGACGGTGCCGTCCGAGGCGATAAGCTCGCGCGCCTCCAGCTTGCCCTTAACCGTGCTCTGATAGTCCTCGAGCTTGTCGCCAACAGATGTGGTGCGCTCGCTAGCGTACTCCTCCAGCTCGCTAAACGTGCGCGAACGGACTCCGTCCTTATCGGGCTTAACGCCAGCGAAGAAGACCTTGAGTACGTCGCGGTCGATGCCGTCCTTCTTGGCAGCCTTCCAGGCCTCGTCGGTCACTGTGATGCGATACGTCTGCTCCTCTTTTTCGCGACGGAGCAGACCCTTCTTCTTGGTCTCGGTCGCTTCTTCCAGCTTGATCACGCGGTCGTCGGTGAGCTTCATCAGCGTGGCGATATATGCCTGATCGGGCACGTCGTTCCAGCTCATAAGAGCTGCAAGCACCGCGGGATGGTCGGCCGAGGGCACATCGCGGAAGTACTCGTCCTGGAAGAGCGGCTTGGGCTTGGGCCTGCGCAGCTTAAGCATCACGATCACACCGGTATAGGCAACCGCCACGACAACACACACCACGACAATCGCGCCGGCAACCGCACGCGCGTGCTCACGGCGAGCGTTGGCCTCGTCGGCCCATTCCTTCTCTTCGCTCAGAATCGTCGACATGCGCTTTTCACCCGAGACGGCAAGCTGCGGCACCCAGTCGCTGGGGAAGGCGATGCGTGCCTCGGCGAATTCGCCCTCATGCACGCAGGGAATGGTATAGGTGACCATGGGCTCGTCCGCATCGAGCGACACGTCGCCCGTCAGCGGGCCGTGGCCCCATGCGCGGAAGTTATCGCCCTTGACGGCAGCCGTCCCGGCAGCGGCATTTGCGAAGTATACTTCCATCTCGACGTCATCGGAATCCGCCGACCAGCCGTCGCCGACGAATTTCCAGTAAAGCTCGGCGGTATCGGCCCAGTTCATAACCGCACCGGTCATGGAATAACTCACGTAGTAGATTGCGCTGTCGCCGCTCTCGTGAGGGCTGAACACCTTAATCTTTACGCCGTCGTCGGACTGTTCCACCGTGTAAACGCCGTCGTCGCCTTTATTTGCGCTGTCGACCTTGTTAAACGCAGCGTCGTCTTCCTCGACGCTCAGCACATTGACGACCACCGAGCCGCCTTGCTGGTTAGAGCCTGTATTGATATCCCAATACACGCCGTTGATGTCGTCGTCGAAATCGAACTGGCGTCCCTCGACAACGGTCAGCGAGCCATCGGCCTCAACCGTGGCACCGATATAGGTTTGGCTCATGGAGTAGCCGTCGGCGTGCGCGACGGCAGGCAGCAGCAACAACGCAAGCGCGACGAGTGCGCAGACGGAAGCGAACCGCGCAAACAGGCGGCGCTGCCGACAGGGCTGGGCAACGGGGGCGTTCATAGGCACATCCTTTGTCTGTGGTACCAGTAGCGTCATTGTCCCACGTTTGCGAGTTCATGTGACGAACATCTAGGTCAGCGGAGCGTCAAAATGGGACAAAAGTCACGCCCGCCGCCGGCATCTGGGGACGTTCTTTATCTGCCGGCAATCTGGGACACTCCTTGGCATAGCCCGCTCCGGCAATAGATACCACTTCATAGCTCCATCACAGGTGTAGCGGCTTTGTGTGGGCGCGGCATGCGCTGATTGAGCCGCCAGTTGAGGGGCATAAAGCAGTTGAGCGAAAACGGTTTGCCCCTTTGCCGTCCGCTTGAGGATCATGTCCCCCTTTTCCGCGGAGACCCCGGCAGTTGCGAAGAGCTGCCGGGGTTTCTGTCGTTTGAGGGCTAGATTGATTGACGACGATTAAGGCGCCGAGCCGGTGGTCCGGCACGCGCAACGTGTGGCCTCGGCAACTTGCAGGCCACGGCAGCGTCTCCCCCACCGCGCCCCGCGCTATACTCGTCCGCATGGACATCAACGCACGCAACATAGCAACAACCGCCGCCGACGCGCCAACGACGCCGGCCGCTCCCGCGCCCGTCGTGGGGCGCTTCGCCCCGTCGCCCTCGGGCCGTATGCACCTGGGCAACGTGTTCAGCTGCCTGTGCGCATGGCTTTCGGCCCGCAGCCAGGGCGGCAGCATCGTGTTACGCATTGAGGACCTGGACGATCGCTGCAAGCGCCCGGAACTTGCCACCCAATTGATTGACGACCTGGCTTGGCTGGGGCTGGAGTGGGACGAAGGCCCCTACTACCAGCACGACCGCCTAGACCTGTACGAGAGCGCCTTGCGCCGGCTGAAAGACGCCGGCCTCACCTATCCCTGCTTTTGCACACGCGCCGAGCTCCACGCCGCGAGTGCACCGCACGCGAGCGACGGCACGCCCATCTACCGTGGCGCCTGCCGAAGTCTTTCGGCCGAGGAGGTGGCCCGCCGCAGCACCCTGCGCGCCCCGGCCACACGTCTGCGCGTGCCCACCGTCGACGACCTCGCAGACGACGTGATCGAATTTGTGGATCGCACGTACGGCGCCCAATGCGAAGCACTCGCCACCGAGTGCGGCGACTTTTTGGTGCGCCGCAGCGACGGCGTGTTTGCCTATCAGCTAGCCGTGGTGGTCGACGACGCTGCCATGGGCGTCACCGAGGTCGTGCGCGGATGCGACCTGCTGGGGTCCACGCCGCGCCAGATCTATCTGCAGCACCTGTTGGGACTGTCCACGCCGCACTACGCACATATTCCGCTGCTCATGGCACCGGACGGCCGCCGCCTTTCCAAACGAGACCGCGATCTGGACCTGGGCGAACTCCGCGCCCGCTTTGGCACGCCCGAAGCGCTGCTGGGCTGGCTCGCCGGGCAAACGGGCATCGCGCCGGACACCACGCCGCGCTCTGCCGAGCGGCTGGTCGAGCACTTTAGCTGGGACGTCATCCGCGCGCACCGAGAGAACATCACTGTAACGGCCGAGTAGCCAAATACGCCCCACCCCTACGCAACATCCCAAGGCTGGAGTTCGTCGCCCAAGCGAACGATGCAGTCGTAGAGCACGGTATGGCGCTCGGTCGGGTTGGCATCCCGATGAAAATGCCCGTAGTACCAGCGCTTGTAGTCCAAGCGGTCTTCCAACTCGTCAAAAAATGCCGCAAGTCGATCGACGGCGGGGCAATTCCAGCCGGGCGCCGGATAGAGCGTGGGCGAAAGCATGCGCGTAGAGCAGGTGTGGGTGACCACGTAGTCGACCTTCCAGCCCACGCTGTCGAGCTTCGTCCGTGCCTCCTCAAAGTTGCGCTCGTCCGGCAACTCCTGCGGCCACCAGCTGGAATAGGGAATGCGGTATTCCTTGTCCACGCTCGTGGCGCCGCCCATGGTAAAGACCGTTGAGCCGTCGAGCTCAAAAACCTCGCCGCGCGTCAGGCGCCGGATAGGCGAGGTGTCCGACAGGCGCTGCGTCAGCCCACCGTGCCACAACTCCATGGGTCGCTCCGCCCAGTGGTCGAAACGTTCGTGGTTGCCGTCGACGAACAGCACGGTATAGGGGCGCGACTCCAGCCAAGCGATATCGGCGCACTCCTCGGCAGAGAAATCCCACGGAAAGCCAAAGTCGCCCGCGACAATCAGATAGTCGTCGCTCGTCAGGCTATCCCCAAGCTCCCAGTCGCGAAGCTTTTGCATGTCAAGGCCGCCGTGAATATCGCCCGTCACATAGACCGTCATCGGATTACCACTTCCCTGCAAGTCGCTAGCCCACATTCTGCACGATCACTAAGCCAACCGTTCCAGCCCTTCCATCCTTTAGGGCTTACCCCTCGTTCTTCCATCCAAACGGGTCAAGTACCCAAAAAATCAGATCGAGCACGCCACCGGTCATCATGGCACCGGCAAGGGCCATGCAAACGTGCAGAGAGCCGGCACTTCGGAGCGCGTCGAATGGCCCCAGAACAGCCAGCAGCGCGACCGCTGCGCCGGCAAGGCACAACGCGAGGCACGGCCCCGCGTCCTTGACGCACTTCTTTGCAAGGTGCTTGGTGTTGTCACTCATCAATATCGAACTCCTTAGAGGGCCGTTGCTTTGATTCACGCCGCCGTGACAGACCAAGACGGCAAATTAAGTCTCCCACGCCACGCGGACACAGCTGAAAGCCCTCGCGCAAAAAACAGCGCGCCGCAGGATTCGTATCACCTGCGGCGCGCCGAAAATGATCCGCTTTCCTCCGTCCCCAACGGATCAGCTGAGTTGGTGCCGCTTGACGGAGAGGAAGGAGCCGGCGGTATCACGAGCTGCGGCAATGTCGCTAGGCATAGGAAACAGACGCGCTTCAAACGCCCTAAGCCCCAAGCCTACCCATTAAGAAATCGACTGCAGAAACGATTTTGATACCGTCGATGTCGGTCGGATGGCTCCCCTGACGAACGACAATGATCTTCTCGTAACCGCCGGTAATCTTCTCGAGCGATCTGAGCTCAAATGGACGCAGCTCGCGCTTACGCGTCGCCTCCTCGTCAATCGACTCTGTAACCTGAATAAACTTACGATCCGAGCCGTCGCCGATTGCAACGAAGTCGATTTCGGCATCTCGAAGATGACCCGTGAAGACTTGATATCCGTCATAGACAAGGCGATTGTAAACGGCATTTTCGAGAACACGCCCACTGTCGCTGCCGCGATACCCATCCAAGAAAGCTCGAAGCCCCAGATCCTCAATGTAGAACTTGCCACCGGTCTTCAAAATGTCCCGACCCTTAATATCAAATCGGCGCGCATGCGAAAAGATATAGGTCTCCTCAAGGGCGGACACACAAGTGTCCACGACGCCATGCGAGGATTTCAGCCCGTTCTCCGCCAGCGTGCCAACAATCTTGTTAATTGATGTCGGGTTTGAAATGTTATCGGCCAAGTAGGAAGTGACGCGGTCGAGCACACTCCTGCTCGTCACCGACCGTCTACCCCGACGCGCCTCGCGAGCCAAAATGTCGCGCCCGACGATTGTTTGGTACGTGCTCCAGATATAGTCCTTCATTTCCTGCTCCGGCAGTTTTGAAGCAGCGAGAAACGGCAGGCCTCCAAACACAAGATAACGGTCGAGAAGATCGTCGAGCGCAACAATGTCCTCCCGACCAAAAACAGCGAGCCTATTCGTGACGTCAGTCGGACCAAGAAAGTCGACATATTCCGAAAAAGTGAGCGGATGCATCCGAATCTCGACATACCTGCCCGAGATTAAGGTCGCAATCTCAGACGACAGGAGAAAAGCATTCGAACCCGTAACATATATATCGCAGTCCCGGTCGACACGAAGTGCGTTAATCGCCTTCTCCCATCCGACAACCTCCTGGAGCTCGTCGAAGAAGAGATAGCACCTTTTACCCGCAGGCATTTGGCCGTCGACGTGGCGGTAGAGTTCTCGCCAATCACGCACGCCCTCCAGCTCAAACGACTCCATCTTAAAGGTCAAAAGACACTCGGACGGAACGCCGTTATCCTCCAGATGTTTGCGCATCATGTCCAGAAGCGTCGATTTGCCACAACGGCGCATACCCGTTACGACCTTGATGACATCCGCATCACGAAAGGCAATCAATTTCTCGAGATATCGATCTCTAGGGACCATCCGTTTATCCATCGCCCGCCCCAATCTGCAAGTTTTTCTCACAGCATGACAAGAACTTGCGAATTCTGCAAGTTTTTCTCACGTAGCGACAAGAACCTGCATATCCGTCCGTGGCCATTTGCAGTCGGATTCCGGCGAGGCCATGACAAGCAGCTTGCCACATGGCCGACACGGAGCCATGGCATGCGCGGAATCTTGGGGCAGGACTTCTCCCAACAGCCCATAAAACGAAAACACATACACATAGATAGAGAGAGGCTCAGCAAGACACGGCGCCAAAGCCGCAGCCACAAACTTGAGTAGCCGATAGTCTAAAAATCACATACGCCCAAACACGAACGATCGATCTGTTATCCTGGCGCCAACATAGTCTTTCGAAAGGTATGGCCGGGATGACTACGCAGCAGCAGATTGATATTGAATTCGACTCGCTTGCACGCGAGAACGATTCACCCAAGCTCATCGCCAACTCGAAGGCAACAGGCGGAACACTACTATCCATTATGAAGGAGCAGCTCTCAACCTGCAGCTCTTTTGACTTTTGCGTAGCGTTTGTTGCAGACGGCGGCCTTCAAATCCTGGTCGAGGCGTTCCAGGAGCTCAAGCAGCGTGGCATTAAGGGCAGGCTGCTCACGTCCACCTATCTCAACTTCAACTCACCCGATGCCTTTCGCAAGCTCCTGGAATACGACAACATGGAAGTTCGCGTATTCCAGGGTAATCTGCATGCCAAGGGATACATTTTTGATAAGGGCGAAACCAGCACGGTCATCGTCGGCAGCTCGAACATGACGCAGACCGCCCTCACCTGTAATAAAGAATGGAATGTGCTGTACCAGACCGTTGAAAACAGCCGTCTGCTCGGTGAACTGAGGGGCGAGTTTGATTCGTTGTGGAACGACACCTCAACCGTTTTGCTTTCCCAAGACTGGATTGAGAACTATGCCGCATATCGATCGGCATGCCCGTCAAAGCCCAAATCGAAACCGACGTTCCAGGCAGCTGTTAGCTCAACCACGAACGACCTCAAAGAAATCAAGCCCAATAAAATGCAGCAGCGCGCCCTTGAGGCGCTCGGCGTAATCCACCGCAAGGGCGAGACCCGTGCGTTGCTGGTCTCGGCAACCGGCACTGGCAAGACCTTCCTTTCGGCGTTCGACGTGCTCGCAACTAAACCCCGACGCATCCTCTTTCTTGCGCACCGCCGGCGCATTATAGACGCCTCCCGTGCAAGCTACGAACGGCTTTTGGGTAGCACCTATACGTTCGACACCTATCAAACTGGCAAGAATATAAGCAATGCTACCTGCGTGTTTGCCATGTGCTCTTCGGTCGCCAAGCATCTGAGCGATTTCCGTCCCGATGAGTTCGACTACATCGTCATCGACGAGGCCCACCGCACGGGATCTCAGGGCTACCAATCCATCATGTCGCACTTTACGCCTCGATTTTATCTGGGCATGACCGCTACGCCTAATCGCACCGACGGCTATGACGTCTTTGCCCTTTTCAATCACGTCATCGCGTTCCAGATCACGCTGCAGGACGCTTTGGCCGAGGAGATGCTAGCCCCCTTCCATTATTTTGGCATTCACGATCTGGAGATTGACGACGAGACGGTTGAAGACACTGCCTTGTTCGGACGCTTGACGTCTGACGAGCGTGTGCGTCACATCACCGAGAAGATCGAAGAATACAGCGTCACCAAAAGCAACCGCAGGGGCTTAATTTTCTGCAATCGAAACGCCGAGGCCGAAGAACTGTCGCGCAAATTCAACACTCTCGGATATCGAACGGCTGCGATTAGCGGTCAAGATTCCGATGAAGTCCGCGATGCTGCGATCAGCCGACTTGAAGCCGGCGAGCTCGAGTACATTTTCTCGGTCGATATCATGAACGAAGGCGTCGACATCCCCTCGCTCAATCAGATCATCATGCTTCGACGCACCGACTCCGCAATCATCTTTATTCAGCAGCTCGGACGAGGTTTGCGCCTGAATGATGGCAAGGAATACACACTGGTACTAGACTTTATTGGCAATTACCAGAGCAACTTCTTGGTGCCCATCGCGCTTTCGGGTGACAAGACGTACAACAAAGACCGCCTGCGTCGTCTCGTCCAAGAGAGCGATTCGGCGATCCCCGGATGCTCAACGGTAAGCTTCGATCGTATTTCCGAAGCTCGCATCTATAAGGCCATCGACGGCGGTGACTTTACCTCCGTCAGATTTTTGAAGAACGAATATCTCGACTTGCGTCAGAAACTCGGCAAGATTCCCTCACTGCTCGAATTTGATCGTAATGGCTCCATCGATCCGCTGCTTATCTTCAAGAACAGCGGCCTGGGGTCGTACCACGCATTTCTTTCCAAATACGAGCCGGGCTACACAGTCCATTTTTCCTCTGATCAAACCAAGATTCTCAAATTTATTTCGCAAAAGCTCGCCGCGGGCAAGCGATTCGAAGACCTCTATTTGCTTCAAACGCTCGTCGAAGCCGGACACGAGGGCTATCGACATATGCGTGAGGCCGCGCTTAGGAACTACCGCGCACAACTTAAGGACAGCGCCGTTAGGTCGGCAATCGCCGTCCTTAAGGGCGACTTTGCCACTCCTAAGGATTTCGTTTCCCTGCTTATTGACGACGGAACCGGACCTCGTCTGACCGAAGTGTTTGCGAGCGCCCTGCGCAACGCAGAGTTCAAACGCCAGATTCTCGAGGTGCTGGATTTTGGCATCGCGCGCAACCGACTCGACTATGCCGAGACGTACGAAAACACAAATTTCGTTCTCAACGCCAAGTGCACGTACGAAGAGGTTTGCCGCTTGATGAACTGGGAAAAGAACATCAACGGCCAAAATCTTGGCGGCTACTTCTACGACGAGAAGACCAATACATTCCCCGTGTTTATTAACTATGACAAGGCACCCGACATTAGCGAGTCCATTCAGTATGAAGACCGTTTTGTCTCGCCGAGTAAGCTAGTTGCAATCTCTAAGAACAACCGCACGCTCAACTCCCCCGAGATTCTGCGACTGCAGGCATGGCCAGAAAACGGCTTGAAAACGTATTTGTTTATGCGAAAGAACAAGGACGATAAGGGTGGCAAGGAGTTCTATTTCTTAGGCGAAATACATCCGACCGGAGAGTTCGAGGCTATTAAAACTAAGAGCAACGACAACGCCGTCGAAATCGAATATGAGCTCAACGCACCCGTGAGGCAGGACATTTACGAGTTTATGCTCAGCGATCTTAGTGAAGCCGAGTAACAAAAAGGAGCGAGGCGCCATGCAGCGCCCGCTCCTTTCTTACTTAAGCCCGAGTTTCTTTTCGAGTTCCCTAACGACTTTAACGTCCGCTGGAAGCCAATCGACATCCCACAGGTTATTGGTATCGAGCCACTTCATGTCCTCGTGAGCGTGCTCTTTGAACTCCCCCGAAAGGATGTTAGCTTGGTAGCACTGCATCGACAGGTGGAACGTCTCGTAATCGTGTTCGACCGTGCAAAGATAGTCGAGGTTGCCGATCGTGACCTCGAGCTCTTCTTGAATCTCGCGCACGATTGCCTGCTCACCGGTCTCGCCCGGCTCGAGCTTTCCGCCCGGAAACTCCCAGCCGTCTTTAAACTCGCCATAGCCGCGCTGGCAGCTCAGGATTTTCCCATCCTTCTGAATAATCGCTGCTGCAACATTGATTGATTTCATAACTAGTTATCACCTCTCCAGTTGAGCCCAACCAGTATAGGTGATCGACCGCCCGCCATGTCCCAGTCGCCTAAAAACCGCCCGCTCGACCAACCCTTGACACCGCTTTACTACCGGCACCCCATCCCCCGCTATCGAGGTCCAATACTTCCCCACCGCCACCCAAAAACTCATCCAACATTAATCTTGGCTCAAGAATCGCTTAATCTATAACCTGCACTATAGAGTTCGACCAAGGGCGGGGCGGCGCCACGCAGGTCGCCGAACGCAACGCTCGCGCCCGGGCAAATCGCCCGGCGTCGCGCCCATCGAACGAAAGGACAGGTCATGGACGACCTCGAAAAAGTTGAAACCATCCGCACCAAGTGCAACGTGAGCTACACCGATGCCAAGGCAGCACTCGATGCCGCCGACGGCAACATCCTAGATGCCATCATTTGGCTCGAGTCGCAGGGCAAGACCCAGACCACGTCAGCGCACGCCGCCACCGAGTCCGAGCCGGTCAATGAGCCCTCGGCCGAGATGGTCGCCGCGCAGGCCGCCTACGAGAAGTCGAGCGAAAAGACCGACTTCTCCAAGAAGATGGACAGCGTGTGGGAGTACCTCAAAAAGCTCTTCCGCCTGAGCCTAGACACCAAGTTTATCGCCACGCGCCGCGACGCGATCATCCTCAACATTCCCATCCTGATCCCCATCGTCGCGCTGTTTGCCTGGGGCGCCACGATATGGCTGATGCTGATTGGCCTGTTCTTTGGCATGCGTTACCGCATCGATAGCGACGGCGACGTACCCGGCAGCATCAACAACCTTATGAATCACGCTGCCGATGCCGCGGACGACATCAAGCAAAATCTCAACGACGACAAGTAATCGCAGACGGGGGCACGCATGGCACGGATCCTGATCGTAGAGGACGAGGAGAAAATCGCCCGCTTTGTGACGCTCGAGCTGGAGCACGAGGGCTACCAGGTGGAGCACGCCGCCGACGGCCGCACCGCCGTGGACCTGGCGCTGGAGCGCGACTACGATCTGATTCTGCTCGATGTGCTGTTGCCGCAGCTCAACGGCATGGAGGTGCTGCGGCGCATCCGCAAGCACAAGGATGTGCCGGTGATTATGGTTACCGCGCGCGATGCCGTGATGGACAAGGTGGCCGGGCTCGATGCCGGCGCCGACGATTACCTGACCAAGCCATTTGCGATTGAGGAGCTGTTCGCACGGATCCGCGTGGCGCTGAAGCGCTCGGAGGCCGTGCGGGCGGCTTCGGGCGTTGGCGGCGCCGGGGCCAGGACGGGCACGGCGAGCGGCGCGGGTGTCGGCGCCGCTGCGATACCCCCGGTCAGCGACTCTGCCCAGGCTTCCGCCTCGCCCTCCCCCGCTACGCTCACCGTTGGCTCAGTCGTGCTCGATCCCGGCCGCCGCGAAGTCACAGTCGGCGGCTCGCCCATCGCGCTCACGGCTCGCGAGTTCGACGTCCTCGCCCCGCTTATGGCGCATGCCGAGACCGTGCTCACACGCGAGCGCATCGCGCACGAGGCGCTGGGCTACGAATACGTGGGCGACACCAACAACGTCGACGTGCACATCGCGCACCTGCGCGCCAAGATCGAGGACGCCGGCGGCGCCCGCATCATCCAGACCGTGCGCGGGGTGGGCTATGCCTGCCGTGCGTAACGCCGAGGCCAAGCGCGTCACCTCCATCGCCCGCGCCATCAACTGGGGCTATATGTGGCGCCGCCTGATGAGCTACGTCTGGCTCGATCTGTTGCTGTTGGTTATTGCGGTGGCGATCCTCGTCTATGGATACAACCAGACGCTGCCCGACGGCTCGTTTACCGCGGGATGGATTCCCGGCGCCACCGTTCACGGCATGTCGCTGACGCCCGCACGCGGCTGGAACCTGACAACGCTCACCTATACCGTCGAGCTTGCGCGTACCACCAAGACTTTCCCCCTCGCACAGGACCTCGTCGCGCTATGGCCTCTCTACCTTGTCGTTACGGGTTGGCAGGTCATCAGCGTGCTCAACATGCTCGGCGGCGCCCGCCGCGTGCGCCGCACCATGGCACCGCTCAACGACCTGGCCCTGCGCGTGGACGAGCTCGGCCGTATGCAGCTCTCCGGTGGCAAAATGGAAACACTGGAGCAGGCCATCGAGCGCGCAAGCGTCGACTCGCCGAGCGTCACCACCGGCGACGCCGACCTGGCAAGCATCGAGGTCGCACTCAACCGCCTGCTGCGCCAGATGCAAGAGGCCAAGCTGCAGCAGATGCGCTTTGTCAACGACGCGAGCCACGAGCTGCGCACGCCCATCGCGGTGATTCAGGGCTACGTGAACATGCTCGACCGCTGGGGTAAGGACGACCCGGACGTGCTGGCGGAATCCATCGCGTCCCTTAAAGCCGAAAGCGAGCACATGCAAGAGCTTGTGGAGCAGCTGCTGTTTTTGGCGCGCGGCGATGCCGGGCGCACGGTCCTGCGGCGCGCGCATACCAACTTGGCTGCACTGGTCAGCGAGGTATGCGAAGAATCGCAGATGATCGATACCGAGCACACGTATCGGCTGGCTTCTGACGCTGCGCTTGCCAGCGACCCGCGCTGCGACGCGCCCGTCGACGTGGCGCTCGTGAAGCAGGCTCTGCGCGTGATCGTGCAAAACGCCGCCAAGTACTCGGATGCGGGAACGACCGTCACATTTGGCATAACGCCGGATGCGGGCGCGGGCACAATCGACATAAGTGTTGAGGACGAGGGCATCGGCATGAACCAGGAATCCGCAGCTCACGCGTTCGAGCGGTTCTACCGTGCCGACAACGCGCGCGATGCCGGCGCACAGGGTTCGGGTCTGGGGCTTGCGATCGCCAAGTGGATCGTCGACAGCCACGGCGGCGTCATCGGTGTGACCTCGGTCGAAGGGGTCGGCAGCCGCTTTACGATTCGCCTGCCACGATAGGAAGCCCCTCGGCATAAATAAAGGGATAGGGCCACGCGGCCCTATCCCTTTTTGCCAGCTATGGCAGCTTGTGCGCTACTCGCGGCACAGGTGCACGGCGAAACCGGCGAACTCGCGCTTAAAGTACACGAGTTTGGTGCCACCGTCGGGCAGCAGCGCGCGCGACTCCTCGTTGACCTCGAGCCCACGCTCGGCAAACCACTTCTCAGCTGCATCGATGTCGTTGACGGCAAAGCCGATGTGACCTTTGGTGCCACGACCGTTCTGCTTCATGATCTCGACCAGCGAATCGTTGAAGTACGAAACCGGGGTCTCGATGACGGGCAGGCCCATCATCGTCGAGAACAGCTCCGCGATCTCCAGGGCGTCTGCCGGGTCGGCGGCGTTAATGCCCACATGGGCAACGCGCATGCCAAAGAGCTCGACCGGGTTGGCGTTCTGCTCACTCATACAGGCAGTGCCTACTGAGCCATGACGTCGAGAACGGCCTTCTCGGCAGCGACGCGGTTCATGCCGGTCATGAAGGGCACGCCGCTCACGTACGGGCAGGTGAGGCCTTCGGGGGCAACGGTGGTGGCGATCAGCAGGTCGGCGCCCTCGTCGCAAGCGTCCTTGGCCTCGGAGATGGCGCACTGCACGATCTCATACTTGCCGGCATAACCGTTGGCGTCGAGCATGGTAGCGACCTTCTGGGCAACGAGCGTGGAAGTAGCAGCGCCAGCACCGCAAGCCAAAACGATCTTCTTCATAGGTAATGTCTCCCTTCATGGTTTACTTTAGGTAAGTGTACCGCAGCGAGCGATGGCACTCGGCCTCGATGAGCTTTTATGCCAGTTTGCTTGCGCGCTGCGTATAATACATCTAGTACGTGTTGTCATACCGCTCGCTTTATGAGCGACTAAGGACCCTAACATGCCCGATTCCCGCACCCTCTGGACCGCCGTCGTTATCATCTGCATCGCCGTGTCGGTGTTCTTTAGCGTCAAAAAACGCACCACGTTCAAGCGTCTGCAGCAGCTTATGGCTGCCAAGCAGTGGGACGAGTTCGATCGTTTGCTCGACGGCAAACTCACCAGCATGCTGTACCCGCGCTACAACCGCGACTACCTGCGTCTGAACTCCTATCTGCTGCGCGAGGACCACGAGCGCGCCAGCGAGATGTTCGACCTGCTGCTGGGACTCAACCTCCCCAAGATGCAGCGCGTCGATCTGGTGATTAAGGCCTTTAACTACTATGTTGGCCAGGAGGACCGCAAAAAGTCCAAGGAGCTTCTGCACGAGATCAAGGGTTTTGAGGGCGGTCAGGCCGAGGCGGTCGCGCACGAGTGCCAGCTGATGTACGACACGATGATCCTCAAGCGCCACAACGACATTCCCGAGCTGGAGCGCATGCTCAAGGATGCCGGTGACGACAAGGTCAAGAGCTGCCGCTTGGAGTACCTGCTGGCCCTGCAGTACCAGAACAAGGGCGACGAAGCCAAGTTCCAGGAGTTCCTGGAGAAGTCGGGCCAACACTCGATGGCCGTCAACGCGTAGCGGACGGCTTGTGCTAGACTTCTAGTCTCACGGGGGCGTGGCGGAATTGGCATACGCAGGAGACTTAAAATCTCTCGCCGCAAGGATTGTGGGTTCGAGTCCCACCGCCCCTACCATATGGAGCTTTCGAGCCCGTGTTCCCCAGGGATGCGGGCTCGTTTCTTTTGGACGCCGTCAACTGCAGAGCAGCTCATTTGGGACGGGGCTTTTTTGACTACTTTTTCCGCCCACCCAATGAGTTTCCTACCACATTTTCCGATGGAAAAACGTGGTTGTCTCGCACATTTTCCGATGGAAAAACGTGGTTGTCTCGCACATTTTCCGATGGAAACACCCAAATGGCCTTATACTAACCGAGAGGGTTGGGAGGCAATATGCAGCGACAGCTTATGAGTGAACTTATCGCTTGGAAATCAAGGGCGAATCGCAAACCTCTCTTGCTTAAGGGAGCCCGCCAGACAGGAAAGACTTGGCTTCTTAACGAATTCGCAAGCCAGCAGTATCGAAACGTCATTCGTTTTGACTTTATGCTCGAGCCGAGCACACGCTCGCTGTTCGATGGGAACCTCGACCCCAAGCGCATCATCTCCCAGATAGAACTCCTACGTGGCCAAACCGTAACGCCGGAAGACACGCTCATCATCTTCGACGAGATCCAAGAAGCGCCACGCGGGATCACCTCGCTCAAGTACTTCAACGAGCTTGCGCCCGAATACCACATCGTAGCAGCCGGTTCCTATATGGGCCTCGCGCTCCGACGCGAAAACGAGTCATTTCCCGTCGGCAAAATCGACCAGCTCACCATGCGTCCCATGGGGTTTGCTGAGTTCGTTCGTGCCGTCGACGGCAACCCGCTCGCCGACGCCATCCTTGCCGCAGACATGAACCTTCTAGCAAACGTTACCGAAAAGCTCGAGCACTTGCTCAAGGAATACCTTGTTGTCGGCGGTATGCCCGAAGTTGTCTCCACTTTCGCCGAGACACGCGACTTCATCGAAGCCCGAAGGCTTCAACAGCAAATCATCGAGGCTTACGAATCCGATTTTGGCAAACATGCACCCGCCCGCATCGTCGAGCGCATGAGGTTGGTTTGGAAATCCCTTCCCGGCCAGCTTGCAAAGGAGAACAAGAAGTTTGTCTATGGCGCCCTTCGTCCCGGAGCGCGCGCACGCGATTTCGAGGAAAGCCTCCAGTGGCTCACGGACTACGGAATCGTTCATAAGGTGCCACGTGCTTCCGCTCTAAAGGCGCCGCTCTCGAGCTACGAAGACCTCTCGGGCTTCAAACTGTTCTGCATCGACACCGGCATCCTCGGAGCGCTCTCCGGTCTCTCTCCGGCCATCGTTCTTAACGGATCCGCTGTTTTTACCGAGTTCAAAGGTTCGCTGACCGAACAATACGTCGCGCAGGAGCTTTTGCTCCAGGACAAAACTCCCGCGTATTGGTCCTCTACCTCCGGCAATGCCGAAACCGACTTTGCCATCGACCATGCGGGAACCGTGCTTCCGCTTGAGGTCAAGGCGGCAGAGAACCTTAAAGCGAAGAGTCTGAAAGTAGCCTGCGAAAAATTCAAACTCGAGCGTTGCGTGAGGAGCTCCCTGGCGGCATATAGAGACGAGGGCACGCTCATCAATATTCCGCTTTGGGAGATTGGGCAGATCGACAAGCTGGCATAGGCGCTGTGGGGACGCCCCACAAGGACTGTCCCCAGGTGCCGGCTGTTGAGTTGCGGTGGAATAGGGACTGTTTGGTGCCCGAAAGGGCGATTTTAGTCCGTATTTCACCGCAACTTATTATTTAGAGGGCGCTGAGGCTGGGGGTCCAGCCGATGGTGGGGGTCGCGCCGTCGAGGGTCTCGTTGATGGTGGCGGCCATACCGGCGAGCAGGCTGTTCTCGCTTACGGTGAGCGTCTTGTAGCCGCCGGCACGCATGAGTTCGCGGATCACCACGGCGCCAGCCAAGATCACGCCCGCGCGTTTGGGCTGTACACCCGGCAGCGCGGCGATGCCTTCCGCGTCCAACACAGACATGCGCTCGATAGCGGCCGAGACCTGCTCCAGCGACAGCTCGCGTAGGTGAACAAAGCTCGAATCGTACGGTTCCAGCTCGTGGACCAGAGCCACCAGCGTAGTCACCGTGCCACCCACCGCGACCAGACGCTCGGCGCGCTCAAAGTCGCTGGGCAGGCCTTCAAAATAGGCGGCGAACTGCTCGCCTGCCCACGCGGCAGCGGCAGCAAGCTCGCCGCGTGCGGGTGGCAGCGCCGAGAAAAACCGCTCGGTCACGCGCCGGCAACCAATGTCCAGTGAGCGCGTTCCCTCCAGAGCAAAGATACCGCGCTTCGGTGCATAGACGCCCGTCGCGAGCTCCGTGGATCCGCCGCCCGAATCGACAACGATGATGCGCTCGCCGGCAAAGTCGTGCGCCACGCCAAAAAACGTCAGGCGCGCCTCGACCTCGCCCGGAATCACCTGCGGTTCGAGCCCCAGATCGCGCAGACCGTCCAGCAGCAGCGCGGCATTGGACGCATCGCGCGCGGCACTCGTGCAGGTGGTGCAGACGCACGCGGCCCCAAAGGTACGGGCTTCGTCCACAAACATGCGGCACGCAGCGAGCACACGCTCGACAGCCGCCTCGCAAAAGCGGCCCGTCGCATCGACGCCCTCGCCCAGATCGGTAATCTCGGTATGCTTGGACGATTCCACGATCGCCCCGGCCTCGACCTGCGCCAGCACCAGTCGCGACGACACCGTTCCCAGGTCGATCGCGGCCACCTTATATCGTTTGCAATCTGCCATTGCGGGCTCCCCTCCGGGCGCTACTCGCCTACTCGCCGCTGGACGCGACCATCTGACCCTCGACGCCGTTAAATCCAAACAGCATGTCGAGCGTCTGAATGTACCATGGCGCGTCCTTGCCGACCTCTTCGATCTCTTTGGCCACTTCGCTGGCCTTCTTGGCGTTCGAGGACTTCTTTTCAGCCGACGACGAGTCCGAATCATCGTCCAAGCCCAAGACATCAATCCTAGTCTCGCCAGGCATCACCAGGCCCAGGTCCTCGGACGCCGCATCCTTGATGCCCTCCTCCGAGAGCAGCTTGTCGACGCTTTTTTGCAGCTCGTCGTTATATTGCTCGCGAATCTCGACCTGCTTGGCCAAGATATCGCTCGAGCGCTTAGCCACGTACAGGTCGCGTACGGGAAAATACAGGCTCACGAGCGCCAGCGCCACGACAATGCCGATAAACAGCGGGCGCAGAGAGCCATGCGTAAAGTCATAGATCGCCTTGACCACCGCATTGTCGTTGGCGTAGCGCATAAAGTCCGAGCCCGAAAGACGGCTCGAGGGTCTGCTCGACCTGTCGTGCGTCTGGGCCGAGGGACGCGACGCATGCGACGAACGTGCCGGGCGCACTGGTCCATCTGTCGAAGTATTCACTTGAGCATTGGGGCGCGAGGTACTTGTCGGGCGCTGCATGGAGCGGTCGGCGCCGGCGTAGGCGGACCCACCGAGCTGCACCGTGCGCGCACGGCGAGGCGACGGCTCACGCGAACCGGCGGAATAGTACCTGTTGTCGTAAATCTGATCCATGTGCGCCTTGTGCGGTTGAGGTTTGTTTGCGCTAAGTATTCTAGTTATAGCACGAGCGTGCGCACCACCTTCGACAGCCTTTACTCGACATAAAAAAGGCGCTGAGCCGTATGGCCCAGCGCCCATAGCGCTTTGCGGCATCCAGCCAAGGCGAGGCGGAACCGAGTCAGCCTCCCCCTCGCCAAATTCGCCCGTTTAGCGAATGTTGTAGAACGCGGTCTTGCCGGCGTAGCGCGCGCTGCCCTCGAGCTCGTCCTCGATACGGATGAGCTGGTTGTATTTGGCAATACGGTCGCTGCGGCACGGGGCGCCCGACTTAATCTGGCCGGCGTTGACGCCCACGACCAGGTCGGCAATCGTGGAGTCCTCGGTCTCGCCAGAACGGTGGCTCACGATGCAAGCGTAGCCGGCCTCCTTGGCGGTTTCGATGGCCTCGAGCGACTCGGTGAGCGTGCCGATCTGGTTGACCTTGACCAGAATCGCGTTGGCAGCGCCCAGTTCGATACCCTTCTTGAGGCGCTCGGTGTTGGTGACGAACAGGTCGTCGCCCACCAGCTGCACCTTGTTGCCAATGCGACGGGTGAGCTCGACCCAGCCGTCCCAGTCCTCCTCGGCCATGCCGTCCTCGATGGAGATGATGGGGTAGGTGTCGACGAGCTTCTCCCAGTAATCGACCATCTGGGCGCTCGTGTACTCCACGCCCTCGCCCTTGAGCTCGTACATGCCGGTCTCGGCGTTGTAGAACTCGGTGGACGCCGGGTCCATGGCGTACATGAAGTCGACGCCGGGCTTAAAGCCAGCCTTCTCGACGGCCTTGGTAATGTACTCGAACGGTTCGGCATTGGTTTTGAGGTTGGGCGCGAAACCGCCCTCGTCGCCCACGCCGCCGCCCAGGCCGGCCTCGTGCAGCACGCCCTTGAGAGTGTGATAGACCTCGGCGCACCAGCGCAGGCCCTCGGCAAAGCTCGGGGCGCCCACCGGCATGATCATGAACTCCTGGAAGTCGACGTTATTGTCGGCATGCACGCCGCCGTTGAGGATGTTCATCATGGGCGTGGGCAGCAGGTGGGCGTTGACGCCACCCAGGTACTGGTACAGCGACAGGCCCGCCGACTCGGCAGCGGCGCGGGCAACGGCCAGCGATACGCCCAGAATAGCGTTGGCGCCGAGCTTGGTCTTGTTGGGCGTACCGTCGGCGGCAATCAGCGCGGCGTCAATGGCACGCTGATCGAAGGCATCGAGGCCCACGACGGCGTTGGCACACTCGTTGTTGACGTGTTCGACGGCCTGCGAGACGCCCTTGCCCAGGTAGCGGCCCTTGTCGCCGTCGCGCAGCTCGCAAGCTTCGAAAGCGCCGGTCGAAGCGCCCGAAGGCACCATCGCGCGACCGAAGCTGCCGTCCTCGAGCACGACCTCGACCTCTACGGTGGGGTTGCCGCGGCTGTCGAGCACCTCGCGACCGTAGACATCCAAAATGTCACTCATGTTGTCTCCCTCTCACTTGGAAACGGGTTGAATGCTTGGCGACCGGCCGACCGTGCACCGTCGGTGCGCCTCTGTAAGTTAGCCATGTCGCACTTTTTGCATTATGCCCTAAGTTAGCCGAGGGATACACTTGTTTTTCGAAAAAATTAGCGGGAACGATGAGGCATGTCAGCCCGTCGTCCCCGCAGTCTTACTCCTCTGCCTTTGCGGCATCCCAGAGATCATTGAGGCCGTGGGTCGAAAGCTCAGCCAGATCCACATGGGCGTTGGCCGCCATCTGCTCCATCGCAGCCCAGCGACGGCGGAACTTGGCCGTGCTCGCGCGCAGAGCGCTCTCGGCGTCGATTCCCTCCTTGCGCGCAACGTTGACCAAGGCAAAGAGCAGGTCGCCAAACTCCATCTCGCGCTCGGGCGAGCCGGGCTCCTCGGCCTCAAACTCGGCACGCTCCTCGGCGACCTCGTCCCACACATCCTGGACCGTCTCCCACTCAAAGCCCACGGCAGCCGCCTTGCGCGACACCTTCTGAGCCTGCATCAGCGCAGGCAGATGTGTGGGCACGCCGTCGAGCAGGCCCTCGGGCGCAGCCTCGCCTGCTGCCACGGCCTTGTCCTTGGCGGCCTTCTCGGCAAGCTTGACCTCGTCCCAGATCTTGAGCACCTCGTCGGAGTTATCGGCATCCGCATCGCCAAACACATGCGGGTGGCGGCGGATGAGCTTGGCGTCGATATCGCGTGCCACATCGGCCAGCGTAAACTCACCGGCGTCCGCCGCAATCTGCGCATGCAGCACCACCTGCATGAGCACGTCGCCGAGCTCCTCGCGCAGATGTGCCACGTCGTCCGCCTCGATGCAGTCGAGCGCCTCGTAGGCCTCCTCGATCATGTTCTTGCCGATGCTCTGATGCGTCTGCTCGCGGTCCCACGGGCAGCCATCGGGCTGACGCAGACGCCAGATGGTCTGCACCAGATGCTGCAGCTCGGCCGACGCGTCGACCAGCGTGAACAGATCGCGCGAGCCCTCGGCATTTTGCTGAGCCATGTGCTGCGCCATGGTTAGTCCTCCTCCATGATCACGTGACGGAACGCACCGCCCTCGTAGATGCCGTAGCTGTGCGTACCGTCCTTGGGAATGCTCACGCTGCCGGGATTGAAGAGCCACAGGCCCGGGTGCGCCTCGCTTGCCTCGTTAACCTTGATGTGCGTGTGGCCGTAGACGAGCGCGGAGCCCTCGGGCAGCGCGGGCGCGTGGTCGACGCTGTTGTGCATGCCGGCGCCAAAGACGTGGCCGTGTGTCAGGAACAGCTCGCGGCCGGTCTCGTCGAACAGCGTGGCGTAGTCGGCCATAACGGGGAAGTCGAGCACCATCTGGTCGACCTCGGCGTCGCAGTTGCCGCGCACCGCGATGATGCGGTCGGCCAGGGCGTTGAGCAGCGGAATCACACGCTTGGGGGCGTAGTCGCGCGGCAGGTCGTTGCGCGGGCCGTGGTAGAGCAGGTCGCCCAGCAGCACGATGCGGTCGGGCTGCTCGGACTCGATGGCGGCGACCAGGCGTTCGGTCCAATATGCCGAGCCGTGAATGTCGGAAGCGATGAGGTATTTCATGGTGGTCCTTTCGGGTGGGGTTGATATGACTGGGCGCGGGATGTCGCCGGCCGCGCTATTCAAATCGCAGTGCCGCGCTCTGGGCCGCCTGCATCACGCGTTGGAGCGGCACGTTGTGCTCGCGAGCGAGGCGGGAGCAGTCCTCGTACTCGGGCGCCGCACGCTCACTGCCGTCGGGCAGGGTGGCTACTTTAACGGCCACCTCGCCCCAAGGCGTCGCCACCTGCTCAAAACGACGCGGCAGACAGACGCGCTCCATAACCTGGCGGCGGATGCCGTTGGTCGTGGTTTCCAAAAAGATAATCGTCTGTAGGCGTTCGATATCCTCGTGCGAGCAGATTACCTGCAACTGCCATCCGGGGCGACCTTTTTTGCAGTAGAGAGGCAGCCAGTGCACCTCGCGGGCGCCCGCCTCGCGCAGGCGGTCGGCGGCATAGGCGAGTACCTCGGGCGACGCATCGTCGATGTCGCACTCCAGCTTGACGATGGTTTCGGGCGCATCGGTCTCGCGGGACAGCGGAGATGTGCTTCCACGTTGCATACGGTCCGGATCCTTTCCGCACGGGCTCGTTTTATTCACCCAAACGCTAGCACATCGGACGTGGCACAGGCGCGACTTTCGTCCGTCGCCGCCCTCGCCCCTATCCAAACATGTACATCAGCCTCCAAACATGTCATTTTTTGTCGGTTTTGGAGGCTGACGTACATGTTTTGAGAGCAAGCGAGGTCGCACCGCGCACCCTTTCCAGTCGATTTCGGCACCCCGCGCGCACGACGCGCCGAAGCTGCGCCATTACAATGGAGCGGATTCGCCAAATGCAAAGGAGTCGCCATGCCCGCATGCCCGCTGGTCGATTGCCATACCCACACCTCGTTTTCGGACGGCCATGCCTCATTTGAGGACAACGTCCGCGCCGCTGCCGCCGCCGGCTGCCGCGTCATGGTCTCGACCGACCATCTCACCCTGCCCGCCAGCATGGACGCCAGCTGCGAAGTGCAGGTTGTCGAGGGCGACTTGCCGGCACATCGTCTGGCCTTTGAGGACGCCCGCAAGCTCGCCGCGCAGATTGCGCCGGAGCTCACCTTTATCTACGGTTTTGAATGCGATTGGTACGAGGGCTGCGAGCCTTTGGTTGAGCGCTGGTCAGCGAGCGCCGTGGTGCGCTTGGGCAGCGTGCACTGGATTGGCGACCCCGGCGG
>UQXB01000031.1:0-22521 GCA_900544935.1 uncultured Collinsella sp. | reverse complement strand
TCCTCGTCCGTGATCGCGGTTCCGTCTGCAAGCCTGAACTCCATCGGTGTCCTCTCATCCTCGTTCTTGCCACCTCCAACCGTTCCATAGAGAATCACGCCGTCCCTGGCGACCTCGGTGGCGAAACTTCGGCCGTGCTGAACCGCAGCCCTGAAATCATCCACGTTGCCGATGAAGAAATCCAAGTCCTTCCCGAATCTGAACAGTTGGACATTGGCTACAATCGAGAACTCCTTGAGTTCCCTTCCGGTCAACTCGGAAAGACCGAGGATGTCATAATCGCTATTCTTCCCGGCTTCGCCGCGGGCTCGCGACCCGTAGGCGATGATGGCGATTGGCTCACCGGCTCGCCTGATGCCGTCGACGAGGAAATCGATATCCTCTTGCGAGATTTGAAGGGTGTCGCGTGCCTCTTCAAGGGTTCTCATGGCCCACCTCTCCTTAATCCCTCCTGTAGATGAGACGTCCCTCTCTTTTCAGGTTCTCGATGAAACTGCTCGTGGCCCCACGGAGTGTCGTCAGCATGTCCACGTCCCGCCCGAGCTCCTCGGCCAGGGTGAGGCCGATGCCGATAATCTCGAAGGCGTCCTTGCTGTCGACCTGGAGAAGCAGGTCGACGTCGGATGAGTCCTTCTGCTCGCCGCGGACGAACGAGCCGAACATGCCGGCTCGTCTCACCGATGGGTGGGAGCCGAGTACCCGGCGGATAATCTCCTTGGCTTCGGCGTAGTCCTGGACGGGATCCGCCGGATCATCGCAATCCTCGACGAGATATTTCAAAGCGGCACCTTCTTAAACGGTGAACGCGACAGCAGCCCTCCCTGAATTCTATAAAATCAAGTCCTGGCGTGGGCGGCGAATTGGCGGACTCCGTCATCGCCCAATTCGTCGAAGTGCGGCAGCTCCGCCAACGCGGCCCTCTGCTCCATCAGGGGCCTGCCGCTCGGAGACTTGCGAATCGTCTCCAGGATGACCTCGGGGGCGAGGGCTGGGAAATCCACGCCCTCGGGAGCGACCGAAGAGATGGATTCATCTGCCCCTCCCATGTGTCGGGACCTCATTCAGGGCATCGACCGCACCCGGCCTTTGGCATTCGCCGCCCGGCTCTCCGGTCCCGCCCGGCCGACGGGTTTCCCGTCTATGGCAAAACGATTGCACTTATATATATGTCCATTCCCGGATTGGGAATATGTTCCAGCATACGCCGCCACAGGGCTACATCCGCAGCGCACTACATCGCCACGCGGCTACACGTCTACAGGGCTACACGCCGCCGCCCGGCCGAACGGCAGGAGGGTCGCCCGAGGGCACCCACGGGCCATGCTCCCATTTTTGAGAGAGGTGCCGTCGGGGCCTCTCGAAGCGCTTCCACTGGCTATCGCCTCATAAACACAAACCTAAATAGCCGCACGAACGACAAAGAGGCCAAGCTGAACAGAAGTAGAACCGAAACTTCAAAAACACTGGTATTCCAATCGCGTACCCAGCCCTCTACCGCCAACAAGAAAAACAGCAGCCCCATCCATAGCGTCACAGAAGAAATCAACTTTGCGTAAGGGCGTATATCAATCCCGCTCTCCCTTTTTGTGACATCATATCCAGCAATTGAGCAGAGCCATCTTCCTCTTCTGTATTGGATTGAAAGGATAATCAGGGCAATCGAAGTCATCAAGCAGACAGCATCCTCTGTTTCCATAGAACTTCCTTTGCTTTCCGTCCTAGTTACGCATTCACAATCGAATCAAACCAAGTGTTAATTACTCGATAGAAACCGCCTTCATATAAACTATAGCCGCTGCAGCAGCATTAACGACTGCGCCGTAGTTAACACCAACTTTCTCGACACTACCACGGCCGAAAATCCCCAGCCTGAGACGCGGGACCCCATCTGCATTCCAGCAAACACATTAGGCAATCAAAAAAGATAGGCACGGGCATCCGCGTCTGCGGAAACCCGTGCCGCATTTACGTCACTGAGATGACCGGGTAGAATCTATCTCAACGCGATTCCACATTCCCGTACTTGCACTACGGATTTGGGAAAGCGCATACATCAGCCTCTACTCGACCACAGTCGCCTCGGTCGGGATGGCCCCCAGCACTGCCGCGTACTCGGTGGGGTAGAGGCGGCTGATAGTCTGAACGTCGCGGATGAGGACGTTGCGGTCGTCGGGCTCTGAGATGCCGTAGCCGAACGCCTCGAGCGTCTCGATCGCCTCGCGGATCTTCTGCTGGAACATGGGGCCGGGGTCCACCCTCAGGCCGAGGTAGCCGCGCCACAGGCTCGGCGACACGCGAAGCATGTTCTGGATCTTGGACATCGGCTCGATGTCGGCGTAGACGTTGAGCGTGACCATGGCGTCCTTGTGCCCGAGGATCGACTGCAGCGCCTTGATGTCGCCGCCGTGGCGGATCCACTGCGTCGCGAAGGTGTGGCGCAGGCCGTGGAATGTGATCAGCTCGTCGTTGGTGCCCATGAGGCCGTTGGTCTCCGAGAACGTCTTGAACGCCCTGCGGATGTAGCTGGTGGTGGCGAAGGAGCCGTCCGGCGGCGACACGACGTATCTGTCCGCGAGGTCGCGCGTGCCGAGGGTCGACGCTTCCCGGAGCCTCCGAGTATCGATCTCGTGGATCTCCTTCAGGAAGGGGAGCAGGCCCACCGGGTCGATGGGGATCGTCCTCAGGTCGTGGTTCTTGGTGTCCTTGATGAAGGAGCCCCTGTCCTTGACGTAGGCCACGGAGTGCCTGACCGTGATGAGCCCCGACTCGAAGTCGACGTCGCACCACCGCAGGCCGCAGACCTCGCCTATGCGCATCCCCGTGTGCAGCGCGAGCACGACCGCCCGCCTGAAGGTCGAGTCCGGCATCATCGAGGTAACCGAGTTGAGCTTCGGCACGAGGTCGGAGCGCAGCGCGTTCCTGGGCCTGGCGATGACCCTGGGCGCGAGGGCGCCGTCGAACGGGTTCCTCCCGATCGTGTCGTTGCTCCTCTTCAGCAGGACGGCGTAGAGCCGCTTGCCGAGCTTGAAGGACTTGTTGAGCGTGTCGGGCGCCGTGCCCAGGCCGATCCTGCGCCTCGACCACGCGTTGACGTCGTCGGTCGTCACCTCGTTCACGGGGACCAGACCCAGCTCGTCGCGCTCGATGTGCAGGGCGCTGTAGTGGTAGTCGTCGCGGGTCGTCGGGGTGATCCTGTTCATCTCCAGGCAGAAGTCGATGAACTTCTCGAGCGCCTCGGAGAGCGGCAGCGCGGCGTAGTCGTCCCGCTTCTCGGCGGGAAGCCCGGCGCCGACAGCGGCCCTCGCCTCCTCGGCCTCGGCGAGTTCCAGCTCGACCTCCGACCTGAATTCCGAGAGGAAGCGCATCGCCGCCGCCTTTCCCCTCGTGCTCTGCTTCAGGCAGGGCACGCCGGTGTTCTTGGTCCTCTGGACCTTCTTCCCGGTCATCTCGTCGGCCACCGTCACGACGGCCTGCCATTTGCCCTTGTTCTTCCTCACGCCGCCGGGTCCGCATATGCGTAAGGTTTTATTGCTGCATTTCTCGTTCTGCATGTCTGCTCCTAAATCCGCAGTTGATTAGAAACAGATGGGCCCACCTGCGGGAACCCGGAGAGACGACGATTCGGGGCTCCTACCCCCGTTGATTAAGTCATCGACTGCACCGCGCTCCTCGAAGCCGATAATATGCTATCTGGACAAACCGCGCTGAGCTGGTAAAATTTATTTATGCGGAAATGCGCTACTTGCGCTATTTGAGCGTGTTTTAACAAAATAAGCACAGGTCAGGGTCATTCTGACCCCACTGGGGGTCAAGGGGTCGCTGGTTCGAATCCAGTCGTCCCGACCAGAAGTTTGCAGGTCAGGCACCTAGTGCCTGACCTTTTTTATTTTAAGCAACGGCGTGATCTTGCTTAGGGCAACAACTTGCTTAATCAATACGATTCGCGCATCAAAACTTGTACATCACCCTCCAAAACCAACATTTTTTGGCATCTTAGGGGGCTGATGTACACAAATGCGAGTCCTCGTGCCGCCCAACAACGCCCTCCACATGTCTGGACTCTCTATGCTTGCGCCGTGCGCCTACGGCAAACCCCCGAGACTGCGCAACGAGGCTTGCAGATCGGGCGCCTTGTCGCACGGGGTACGACTGTGCGGCCCCTGCTCGCAGACGATGCCGCCAGAACCGGATCGGAACCGGGAATACAGGACGTCCGGCAAGATTCGACCGCTGCACACACATGACCCGGATATTGCCCCTCAAATCCCCTCTGGATTGCGGAGACGGACGCCATGATGGCGTCCGGGGACTACGAGACCTAAGGCGACGCGCCCTCGCTGCTCCACGCAGCGGGGGCGTGAGCGTGCTGCTCAGGGCGATATTCGTGCCGGCGTTCTCGCGCGACCTCAAGAGGGTGCGTCGGCGTAGGCTCGACGAGGGCGAGCTCGCCACCGCCATCGACCTCATCATTGAGAACACCCCCGAAGCGCTGAAGGAACTTCATAGACGCCACCGAATGCGTACGCTCAAGGGCACGTGGAGAGCCAGGACTGAGGGCTTGAGGATCGGAGCCTGGGACTAGAAGGGGGCTCGGAATTCGCAGGTCAGGATCCGAACACCGACCCACGCGCTTGGCGATTCTTACCAGTTCAGACGGTTTGCAGGCTATTCGCGCTGCGGGAGAGACTCGCACCACTGGAGCAATGCGCTCAACACAGCGGGCCTGTCCCGCACGAACTGCTCGCGCTTCACACCGCGGCGCGGCTCAAAGCGAATGACGTTGTTCCTCATGTCCAGGTACACGTCATAGCTTTCGGGGGCGCCGGGCAGGTTCAGCGCTGCATGGCGCGTGCTGCGAATGCGTTGCGGCGCCTCCGTAAGAGACTCGTTGGGCAGCTGACCGCCGCATATCTCCTCCAGTGCGCGGAAGCGGCGTCCGAAGCTCAGGTAACCGTGGCAACCGCTGTCTGCATGCCCGGCACAGCAGAACTGCGTTTTATAACCCTTATCGTTCAGCATGCGCACGTGGGGCTGCAGATCGTGGTCGATCGCCACCAGGTAATCAGGGCGCTTGCCGCATTCGCATTCGCCCAAGGGCTTAAAGCACTTCGGGCACACGAACAGCATGCACTTCATGGTTTGCTCGGGCGTGAGCTCCGTGATGCCCAGGGCTGCGATTTCCGCCGCAGGGGCCTCGGGCTGCACGCAGGGGCAGCCGCTTGCGCGCAGAATGGCGTCGATGCGCGCCACGGTGGTGCGCTCCATTTCCAGGGCGATGGCTTCGTCGCGCATCGCGCCAAACGCCTCGATGTCTTTCGTGACTGCAGAAAGCGGCGTTCGCTGGGAGATGTACACGAATGCGTTCTCTTCCCTCGCAGTGGGTTCGCCCTCAATCTCCACCGTGACGCCGGCTTTTGCATAGGTGCCGTACTGCACGCCGTTCGCTTTGTCCAGCGCCTGGACCTCGCCCCGCGTGAGGCCATGCCACAGCACGCCTTCCACAAACGATCCTTCCTTGCGCACGATGGTGGGACGGCCCTTCGCGTCGCACGCCAGCGTGTAGCCATAGAGCTTCGCCTTGGTTGCATAGACGTAGTGACCGCTCTCGAATTTTTTAGCGATGCGGTCATGGCTGATGTCAAAGCCATATGCGAAGTACGGGGTTTCCGCATGCACGCGGGTGTCGGCGGCGTGTTCGCGCGCGCTGAACGCCGGGCCAGAGGGACGAATAAAGTTGTGCACGTCAAACTCAGGCAGGCTGTTACACCAGTCGAGCAGGGTGCGCAGCAGGGCCTTGCGCTGCTTTTCGAACTCATCCAGCGTAAGGGAGTAGCTAAGGTCCGCCTGCAGCACAGGGTCGCTGCTGCGCACCGCGCGGAACCCTTCGGGGACGTCGATCTTGTAACCGAACTCGCCTGGGGTCTTGATTGACAAGTAGATGCGGTGCGACCCGCAGAAGGTGGCTTCACTCGCTTCCATCACCTGGTAGCGCTTGGAGCGAAGGATGCGTCCATGCTGCTGAAGGCCGCGGGGGAAACGGCGTGCGTAGCAACCGGTGTGACCGCATGTGCAATCGGCGATCTGGTGACCTTCACCGCACACGAAGTCGGAGTATTCGCGCACGGCGGGGAGGTCGATCTTGGCTGCGCCAAATGCCGCCGACTCTTCTTGTGCGCGCAGGCGGTCCAGGCTGTCGGCGCGCATATCGGACATCTGCGCCAAGGTTGCCTCATCGAGCTGCATCACGTGGCCGGCTTCGACCACGCGGTCGATGTAATCGTACTTTTCGGTGTACTTGCGCAGCGGGGTGCGCTCAGAGATGTAGACCATCGCCTCAAGGGTTGCGGGAACCACATCGCCTTCGCGCCCAACGGTCACGGTTTCCTTGCGGTAGCAACCAGATACCACGCCTTCGTAGCAGTCGAGAGACGCCACGTGAGAGCTATCGAGCGCCCACAGCGCGCCTTGCACATGCGACCCCTCGCGCTTGGTGATGGTGAGGTATCCGGCGGTGTCGAACGCCAGCTCATAGCCGTTCAGGGTCGCTTTGCCCAGCAGCACCGCGCCGGGGCAGCGGGTTTCAACTTGATGAATGTCAAGGTTGCTACCGTACGCGAAGTTGATGGTCGAGGGTGCAATCTCGGGGTGACGGGCTGAGGCGTTGTTGCGCTTCTCGTTGTACTTCATGGTTCATGCCTTTCGGTGTCGTGATGGGCTTCGGTCGCTCGAGCTGATTGCAGCATACGACCTGAAGCCGAAAAGGCGTGAAAACCTGAGATTTTCATTTTAAGAAATCGTATAAATAGGGGCGCCATGCCCGAAATCGCGCAGGCAGAAAGCGCTGCTCGAGCGCATCCTGCGAAAGGATACCCGTTCAGAAGGGTTGTTGCTGGTTTTTATCGATTCGATTTTTTACGAGCACACGAGAAAGTCGCGTTCAGAAAAACGCCAGGGCGGTTGTTTTGCCTGTAGGCAAACATGAGATCGGCCGCGGCGGCACCGCCCGGGAGGGCGGGCGAGGGGCTTGGCCGCAACTTAATTCCCGGGTGCGGCTGCTACGCTAACTACTTGAGAATGGTCGACCGCCCAGTATGTTCCATCCAAGAGTCGCAACACGAAATAGCGGTTATCTTTGCCTATTTCGGCGGCGTTTACGCATTTCTGAAGATCGGCGTGGTGCGCGAAGCAGCCGACGAGCACATCTCCATTCACAAGCCCGACTTTAAGGTTGAGACCCATCTTCTCATACATAACGATACGATCCGAATTGTCCACGCCCTTGCTTGAGTCGAAGTCGGGCCTTAGCCCAGCGAGGCGAATCCCTCGTTCAGTCAATGCCCTGTCGATCCCGCCCTTGGCGTAGTCGCTCAGCTGGGAATAGATTCTGCCAGCGAGATCATCGGCCAAGACGCGCTCTGGGTCCCCGCCTGACCGTCCCGTCCGAAACTCGCCCAATGCCGACAGCATCAGGTACACCTCATGCAATCGCAGGGGCAGAAAGATCGGGTGAGCCGTCGACTTCAGGCCGCCGCGGCTTGTCGGCGCGGCCTTGATGTAGGAGTCGCCAAAACGCACGCCGTTCGCCAGGGCGCTCAGGCGCTTTTGCACCGCCGTGCGCGAGCAGCCCAGGTACGCGGCGATCGCTTGCTGGGTCATTCCCTCATGCGCCGCTTTGAGCAGCATGAGATTTGCCTCGTCGGTGCCTATGAACGACTTGTCCAGGTTGTAGTGGCGCTTTTTCGGGGCGCCGCCAATCTCGTTGCCCTTTTCGAACAGCTCGTGCACGTTCAGGAACAAATCATGGCGGCCATTGCTTTGGGGACCATCCTTTGAGTTGGCATAAGCTGCCAGCGCCTTGCAAAACGCGCGATAGTTTTCGTCTTTGACGAAATCGGGCCACGGCATGTTGTGAAAGCGCGCGCCTTCACGTGTGCGGGCGAATTTCGCATATTCAGACTCGGGATCGCAACCGACCCTTTCCGCAATTTTCGCAACTCTCATGCCAATCCCTTCCGCAACCCAATCACACGCACGAAAAGCCTATCAAGCCAGAAGATTGATATTGCAAAATAGAAGGAGAGGCATTACACCCCTCCTTCTGGACAGCCTGTATCCCGGTTCCCTGCCTGCCAGTTCGCCCTCCCCGAAACCCTCGGGGCGCTATGGGGTCGAACCCCTCCGCATGGAAAATTCTATCGCGGCCATGCCCACTATGCGCGTCACGCACACCACGCCAAACGTCAGGTTTACCAGCCGGGGCTGAGCCCTCTTTCGAGACCAAGGTTATTATAGTGTCTACAAACTCTAGATACCCTGCCGCATTTGAGGAGTACCAAGAAAAAGGTCTACACCTTGAATATCAACCTCATTCGAACACCTCCCGCATTCATACGAACATGTACGGATGAATGCGGGAATCCGATACCCTGAGGGCCGGATCGGCAGGCCCACTGGGCACGAGCGGGACACGGTCCAGAGGATGCCGGAGCGCAGGGTCCCGTGCAGGGAGATCGCGAGGGAGCCGAGCAGGTCGCCCTCGACGGCGAGCGCAGAGATACCGTCGCGCCCACCCATGAAAAGAGGGTTCCCTCGCAGGCGCCGCATCCGCACGCCCCCGCAAAGAAACCCTCGCACTCGTATCTCTACCTGCGAACCCGTATGCACCCTCGCGCGTGTGTTCCGCAGTTGCTAGTCCCGGTAGAACGAGCCCATGTAACGGATGTACTCGTCCTCGGTGTGGTTGGCCTTCCAGTCGTGGACGGAGTCCTTGTTGCGCTGGCCGGCGATGACGGAGAGCTCCTTACCCAGCTTCTCAAAGGCCTCGTCGACGCACTCCTCGGGGGTGAGGGCGATCTTCATGACGGCCTCGCCCTGCGGGCCGCCGGGGAGGTTGGACAGCAGGCTGGGGGTTAGGGTGGTGCCGAGGGTGATGACCTCGACGTCGACGCCGGTGCCCTCGCACTCGCAGGCCACGGCCTCGGTCATCTTGAGGATGAAGGCCTTGCCCGCGCCGTACTGGCCGTTCCAGGGGCTGGAGCTGATGCCGGTCATCGACGAGACGTTGATCACGGCGCCGCGGTCCTGGGCGGCAAAGATCCGCATGTAGTGGTGGAAGCACTTGAGGAAGGTCACGACGTTGACGTTGATCATGGCCTCGTGCTTCTCCCAGGGGGTGTCTTGGATCTTGCCGAAGCTGTGCAGGCAGGCCACATAGCTCATGAAGCCCATGTCCAGGCCCTCGGTCGCGGCGAAGACGGTCTCGGCAGCGCCGGGCTGGCTAAAGTCGGCGCGTACGACCTTGGTCTCCACGCCGTAGGTCTCACGGATCTCGCCGGCGAGCACGTTCAGCTTCTCCTCGCGACGGCCGACCATGACGACATTCATGCCGCCGGCGGCAATCTTCTCGCAGAACGCCTTGCCGACGCCCTCGGTCGCGCCCAGGATCAGGCCCCACTCACCGTACTTTTCCCTCAGGTTCATGCTGCATCCTCTCTCTCGATGCCCATGCGGGCACCTCTCCTTTAGCGTGCGGCCGCACAGCCGCATGCGGTGCACCATTATGCGCTGAACAAGAGGGGAGCGTGTTCACGACTCTGCGAACGAGCCCGACACAACGATGAACGGTGTCGGTCTATCACCGCGAAGAAACCCTTGCGGCATCGAGAGAGGAGGTGCTGGCAGGTGGAACCAAAAGGTGAACGCCGCCATCTCTAGCTCCACCTTATCGGGTTTCCCGTCGCAAGCGATGCTTCAAAGAGCTTGCGCAGCGAAACGTTGGCGAAGGTCCAGGACCACGCTTTGCTGCTGCCCACTGTGACTCGGCCCTCGGCTCTGCGTAGAACCCGAAGCCGCTTTTGCAGTCGATGCGATTGACCCCGTCGAGGTCGGTGAGGGTGTAGCTTTCGCCCTCTCCATCCTGGCTCGAGCGTCCCTTGCGCTCGAAAGCAAAGTGACTTGACGCGAAGAGCACCTCACCAGCGCCGTTATTTTTTGGCATCTTTGGGGGCTGATGTACACAAATGCGACTCCACGTGCCGACCAGCAACGTCCTCCACATGTCTGGACTCTCTATGCTTACGCTGGATAGACATCGCCGGAACGGGTATAGTATCGAAAGTTTTGTCGTTTACCAGCGGGGGAGTCCTGTGGGCATCAAAAAGAAGATCAAAAAGGAGCTTATCGGCACTTCCGATTACCCGTCGAATAAGATCTTTACGATCTCCAATTTCATTACCTTTACGCGCCTGGTCCTCACGCTCGTCTTTTTGTACCTGTTTGTGACGGACAACAACCGCGTCGTCGCCATCGTGATCTATGCCATCGCCGCCTCAACCGACTGGATGGATGGACAGATCGCCCGCATGACCAAGACGGTCTCGTGGCTCGGCAAAGTCATGGACCCCATCTGCGACCGCGCCCTCTTGTTTACGGGCGTTCTGGGTCTGGTGGTACGCGGCGAGTTGCCCATCTGGGTCTGCGTACTCATCATCGGTCGCGATATCTATCTGGGTATCGGATCGCTCATCGTGCGCCATTACCACCCTCGCCCCATCGACGTTGTCTTTCCCGGCAAAATCGCCACAGCCTTGCTCATGACCGGCTTTTCATTCATGTTGTTGGGCATCCCCGTCGTCGATGGCTTGAACCTGCTGCCCTCCACGTTTGCGGCGTTTCCGGGTCTTAACGGGAGCTCGGTACCGCTCGGCATCTTCTTTGTCTACGGCGGCGTGGTCTTTTCCATGCTCACCGCCGTCATCTACTCCGTTAAGGGCGGAGTGGCCATTAAACAGGCCATCGCGCATCCAGAGGACGAGGACGTCGACTTTCTCAACCCCGAAATCGAAGACTGATTCATTGGGGTATGATTACGTACAGTTCATTCTTTGCGGCATGTCCGCGTTAAGTTAGGGGTTGTCATGGACAACATGGTTAACAATATGCCTCAGAACGATAAGACCGCGGACGCTACCTGCGTTTTCCGCGTTCCTTCGAGCGATGTCACCGTTCCCGATCTTATGGCCAACGTGCGCATCACCGCCCCCGTTCTGTCCATCGTCAAGGGCCCGCAGACCGGTGCCGCCTTTGAGCTTGAGGATGACTGCACCACGATTGGCCGCGATCCGGCAAATGGAGTCTTCCTCAACGACATGACGGTATCGCGCAGCCATGCACGCATTATTCGCGAGGGGCTGGGCGCTCGTATCGAGGATCTCGGCTCGCTCAACGGCACCTGGGTCGACGGCGCCATCGTCAATGCCGCCCCGCTGCACGACGGTTCTTCCGTTCAGATCGGTACGTTTACGCTCATCTACCACGAGAGCACGCCGGAGCGCATCGAAACCGGTGAGTAGGTAATGGCCGAACGCAACTATCTGAGTATCGGCCAAGTCGTCAACCTACTTCGAGGCGCATACCCCGATCTTTCGAACTCAAAAATTAGATTTTTAGAAGATGAGGGGCTCATTACCCCTCATCGTACGCCCAAGGGTTACCGTCAGTATTCTAAGGAGGACGTTGATCGTCTGGAGGTCATCCTGCATCTGCAGAAGACCCGCTACATGCCGCTCAACGTCATCAAACAGCGTCTGGAAAATGCCACCGACTTGTCCACGCTCGCCTACGAGGTTGGCTTGCTGTCCGATGTTCCACTCAAGACGGAACCCAAAGAGACCAAGCAAAAGCTGCATCCCATCGAGACCATTCCCGACATGCTGGGCGTCGATATCTCGTTTATCCGTTCTTTGGCCGAAAACGATCTCATTCGCATCATCAAGAGCCCGCAGAACCGCGAACTTGTCGATGGTCGCGATTTCCCGATTATCCGTTACTGCTCGGAGCTGTCGCGTTTCCACATCGAGCCGCGCAACCTGCGTCAGTATGTGTCGTCGGCCAACCGTGAGTCCTCGATGTTCGAGCAGGTGCTCGTGAGCATGCTCGGCATGGATACCTCCGATGACGAGCGCGACGCCAAGCTCGAGCGCGCGTTTAAGAAGCTGCACGACCTCACGGAGGGCGTCCACACCGCACTGCTCAAGAACCGTGTCTTCGAGTCGCTCAACGCCGTGGTCGAGGACGCCGACATCGATGCACTCGATGAGGAAATCACTCGTTCCGAGTCCACCAAGGCCAAAAACGAAGAGACAGCCGCGCCGGCTTCGCACGAGGATTCTCTCGTAAAGCCGCTCAAGGTCGTCGCCCCTTCGCAATCCGGCACCGTCACCGCGGGCAAGTAACAGCTGCCGCTTATCCGGCAACCCATTGAAAGGTCATGTAATGTACGACTTCGAATCTCAAATCGTCGACATCCCCGACTATCCCGAGCCCGGAGTCATCTTTAAAGACATCACGCCGCTCTTTGGCAATCCCGAGGCGCTCAAAGCCATGACCGATGCCCTCGCCGAGCACTTTGCCGGCATGGGAATCACCAAGGTCGTGGGTCCCGAGGCTCGCGGCTTTATGGTTGGCGTACCGGTGGCTGTAGCCCTTGGCGCCGGCTTTGTTCCCGCACGTAAACCGGGCAAGCTGCCGCGCGAGACCGTAAGCCAGAGCTACGAGCTCGAGTACGGAACGGATTCCATTGAGATCCATGCCGACGCTATCAGCTCTAAAGATACCGTGTTGATTCTGGACGACTTGGTCGCGACGGGCGGAACCGTCGAGGCAACAGGTAAACTGGTGCGAGATATGGGCGCAAAGCTTATCGGTTACGGTTGTATCCTTGAGCTTGCGTTTCTCAACCCGCGCGAGAAGCTCACGCCGTCTGATGACGATGTGGAGCTCTTTAGCCTGGTGACGGTGGACTAGCCGTTACCCTTAGTTACTGGAAAGGAAGCTACATGCGCACAGCAAACACGCACAAAAACATGGCACGCTGCGCTGCTACGGCAACCCTCGCTTGTGTTTTGGGCCTGGGCCTCGCGGCTCATACCTATGCCGATACCGCATCCGACCTTGCCGCTGCTCGTACCAAGCTCGAGCAGATTGGCACGCAAACCCAGCAGATCTACGACGAGCTCGCCACTCAGACGCAAGCACTCGACCAGACCGCCGGTGAGATCACGCAAAAGCAGCAGGAGATCGCCGATGGTCAGGTCAAGCTCTCTAACTACGTTGCCGGTGAGTACAAGACCGGCGGTCTGAGCCTGCTCCAGGTCCTGACGGGCGTCGATGACCTAGGCGATATGCTCAACCGCCTGTTCTACTACGGCAAGGTTTCCGACAAGCAGGCCCAGACCATCCAAGATGTCAAGGAGCTTAAGCAGGAGCTCACCGACAAGCAGGCCGAGCAGGAGAAGAACGTCGCCGCCACACAAAAGAAGGTTGACGAGCTCAATGCTCAGCAGGCCGAGGCTCAGAATGTTGTGAGCTCTCTGGACTCCCAATTGCAGGCCGAGCTTGCCGCCGAGGCCGAGGCCAACGCAGCACTGCAGGCCGGCATTAACGCCAGCACCGCCGAGAAGGCCACGGTGAGCACCGAGACCACTGGCACGACTGAGAACACTAACAAAGGTGGCGGTACGACCAATGACGGCGGCAACACGCCTGCCCCCACTCCCACGCCCGCTCCTGCCCCTACGCCGCAGCCCGCTCCGGCTCCGGCTCCGGCTCCAACCCCTTCGGCGCCGAGCCAGTCCGTTGACGGCGGCAGTGTTGTTTCGCGCGTCTACAGCAAGCTTGGTTGTGCTTATTCCTGGGGCGGCATTGGCCCGGACAGCTTTGACTGCTCCGGCTTTGTGAGCTACTGCCTCACCGGTCGCTACTGCCGTTTGGGCACCACCGGCACGTTTATGGGTTGGACGCGCGTTTCCGATCCTCAGCCGGGTGACGTTGTGGTCAACTCTTACCACACCGGCATCTATATTGGTGGCGGCCAGATGATCCATGCTTCCGACTACAACACGGGCGTTATCATCAGCTCTGTCACAGCCGGCATGAACAACAACTACATTTTCGTGCGCTACTAAGTCACTCTGTATAGCAAACGAATGTGAACCTCGTGGTCTTTGGGCTGCGAGGTTCATTTATTTAGGACCGTGCTCCATACATGATCCCAATGAGCTAGTTTTCAATACTAGATGCACGTTTCATAGGTAAGCAAGATGGCTATAATATATGAGAAACATTTAGAAAGGACCCTCTATGAGCTGGGCACTTATCTCCGATTCGAGCTGCAACCTCCGCGATTGGCAACCGACCGCGCCCCATACCATCTTTGCATTTGCACCCCTCAAAATTCGAGTGGGGGAGCGTGAGTTCGTCGATGACCTCACGCTCGACGTTCACGAACTCAATTGCGCCGTGCAGGCGGAGTCGAGCGCTTCTTCGAGCGCCTGTCCGAGCGTAGGCGAGTGGACCGAACTCTTTAGGCTTGCCGACAAGACAATTTGCATGCCCATCTCCGAGGGTGTCTCGGGAAGCTACAATGCCGCCGCCACGGCACGCGATTTGGTTCTTGCCGAGGATCCGAACCGTCAGATTCATCTGGTCAATTCTCGCGCAGCCGGCGGCAAAATGGACCTGATCTTCCTGCTGTTCGACCGCTATCTCGCAAGCAATCCCAACGTCTCTTTTGAGGAAGCCTGCGGCTATTTTGATGAGCTGGAACAGAACAGCAAGATCCTCTTTAGCCTGTGCAATTACGAAAATCTCGCCAAGGCCGGACGTATTCCCAAGGCAGCCGGCGTTATTGCCAATAAACTCAACATTCGAGTTTTAGGCACAGCAAGCGAAGCGGGGGAGATCAAGCTCGTCGGTCACACCCGTGGCGCAAAGAAGATGCTTGGCAAGATTGTCGACACCATGGAGGCCGAGGGCTTTACCGGTGGAGAAGTCGTCATCGACCATGTCGAGAATGAGGCGGGCGCCCAGGCACTTGCCAGTCGCATTGTGGAGCATTGGCCCGGCTCCAAGACCATCATTATGCCCTGCAACGGACTGGATTCATACTATGCCGAGATGCACGGGCTCATTATCGGCTACGGCATGGGCGTGGCATCGGGCCAATAACGTCCAACTAAACAAAAACACGGGCGGGATAAAGTGCCTGATGGCTCTTTGTCCCGCCCGTCTTGTACATCGGCTAGCTATTAAACCCGTTGAACTTTAGATAGCTCATGAGATACGCCTTCGATACAAAAGACGATACCGCGCTGCGCACGAGCAGCGACTCGCGTGTGACCTGATGAGCCGTATCGGCTACGGGAGCCTGCTCAATGGAGAACGCCGCACGAATCGATGCCTCGAGCTGATCGACCACATAGTCAAAGGCGGTCGGCGCATCGTAGCTCAGGCGCTGAATATTAAAGAGCGCCTGAACCGCAGCGATGGGCAGTACCTGCTTAAAAATACAGATGGCGATGAGACGCGCAATCTGCTCACAACCATACTGCTTTTTAACCGGAGCGGGAACGAGGCCGACCTTTACGTAGTTGTTGATCATCGAAGGCGTAATGACGGGCTGCTCCACACAAATCGAAAGTGGCTCCATCCACAGTTCAATGTACTCAATAACCTGGTCACGGTAGAGCGTTACATTCGGCAACTGGTTATAGCGCGCCAAGCTGAGCGTATTGAGTTTGCGGACCATATCAGACTGGATAAATGCATCAGGTAGCACCGTGGGCTGAATATCCTCTGGGCTAATGCTAACCGATGTATCGGACATAGGAATGACATGTTTAACGTGATTCATATGGTACCTCCGTTCATTTTTATATTGTATTCTAGATTATCTAGTTTTGCATACCACAATGAACGATATGATCATCGGCTTTGGCTCGGGTCCGGCCGCAAGATAATTGGCTCAGACTTTGCACAACAAAACATCCCGCGACAACGTTGCCTTAAGCTCGTTGTGCAGGATGTTTAAGTGATAGAACAACCTTACATAAGATATATTATCGTACTTATCCGCGTAGAAAAGCGTATGCGCTGGTAGCCGCTATAGCTCCGTCCGAAACAGCGGTCACAACTTGGCGTAACCGCTTGGAACGGATATCGCCGGCAGCAAATAAGCCAGGCGTGCGGGTGGCCATCGATTCGTCGGTCAAAATACCGCCGTCGGGCGCCAAATCCACCAGATGCTCTACAAGCTCGGTATGCGGCTGCGTGCCAGCAAAGACAAAAATGCCAAACGAACCAGGATCAAAGGACTCAGAATAGGTACCACCGGTAGCGTTGTCCTTAAACGTGATAGTCGTGGGCATAGCCTCGCCCGATAGTTCGACAATACTAGTTTGGTACCTAACTGAAATATTATCTTTTGCGAGCACCTTTTGAACCACGCCATCAGGGGCACGGAACTGATCGCGGCGCAAAACGATGGTCACGCTGCTGGCGATTTCTGACAAGAACAGGGCTTCCTCGCAGGCAGCATTGCCGCCGCCGATAACAAAAACCTGCTTGCCACGAAAGAACATGCCGTCGCACGTCGCGCAATACGAAACGCCACGACCGCGATACGTATCCTCGCCAACAAAACCCGCAGATCGCGGCGTGGCACCCATGCAAGCGATAACGCTCGAGGCAACCGTATCGCCCGTATCGTGATGTACCGTAAACAGCGCTGAATCGGCATCGTAATCGATACCCGTAACCATGCTCCATGCAACCTGTGCTCCCAGGCCCTCTGCATGCTGCTGAAAACGCTCGCCAAGCTCGGCTCCACTCAGCAGCGGAATGCCCGGATAGTTCTCGACCTCATTGGTTGTGGCGATCTGTCCTCCCGACATGCCCTGTTCAATCACAGTCGTCGTTAGGTTGGCACGCGCCGCATAAATGGCTGCGGCATAGCCCGCAGGACCGCCGCCGATAATAGCAACATCGATCGGCTGATGGGTAGTCATGAAGAGACCTCCTGTCGAAAGATTGGCGTTCTTTGCGCTCATACCCAAATTTAGACGAACGTGACACTCATGCACTACAATGATTACTTGCGAAACTAAGATGAAGGGGAGTTATCGATGGATCAAACGCAGACGCGCGACGACGCTCCCCTGCTCACACACAGCACTCCCCAATCGGAACAAACCACGCTCTTGGCTCAGCAAAAACCTCTCGTGACCATCGTGCACGCCTCGGTCGGCTCGGGCCACAAGGCCGCCGCAAATGCGATTGCGCAGGCATTCGACCTTATCCGCGGCACCAATGGCATCCCCGAGGATGTTGAGATTGAAGTGCTCGATATCCTCGATTTTGGACGCATAAAATTCGACGGCAACAAAACGGCCGCCTCGTTTACCGGCGCCACGCGCCCAATTTATGACTTGACCTGGCGTTATACCCTTACCGGACACCTGCTTTGGGGCGGTGGCACGGCATGGTCGCGCATCATGTTCCCCGCATTTAACGAGTACGTTCGGACTCGTAGGCCCATTGCCGTGGTCGCCACGCACATCACGGCAGCCAACGTCGCCGTCGGCGCGCGCATCATTACGGGCATCGATTATCCCGTCATTTGCGTACCGACCGATTACGAGGTCGAGGGCTGGTGGCCCCATAAGGACACCGACCTATTCTGCGTGGCAAATGAGTTTATGGCCGAAACACTCCGCCCCCGCAAGGTTCCCGAGGCAAAGATCCGCATTACAGGCATCCCCATTCGCGCCGGGTTCGATACGGATTACAATCGTGAGGAAGAGCTAAAGAAGTTCAATCTCCCCACCAACAAGACCATTGTGCTGGTAATGGCTGGTGCCAGTTTGCCTCAACCGTACGTTCGCTTTCGCGCGGAGATGGACCGCACTCTCCCCTTCCTGCGCAGCTTCGAGGACATGCACTTTGTCTTTTTGCCGGGCAAGGACGCCGAATATGCCACCCGTCTCAAAACGCTCTTCGATGCCATGAAACTCGAGAACGTCACGGTTCTTGACTATGTCGATGACATGGCAGCGCTTATGCACGGCTGTGACCTGGCAATTCTCAAATCGGGCGGACTCACCGTTACCGAATGCCTGTGCGCACACCTGCCGATGATTCTGCTGGGCAAGTCCTATGGCCAGGAAAAGGCCAACACCACCATGCTCACTGGCATGGGCGCCAGCATGCATGTCACCACCGCACGCGAGCTGATCGTGACGTTGCGCCATCTCCACGATCATCCCGAGTCGCTCAAGGCACTGCTCATCAATGGCGAAGTGCTGCGACGCCCACGCGCAGCCGAGGATATCGCCATCGCAACCATGGAGCTCGCAGGCAAGCCCCAAAAGCGCAAACGAGCCTTCTGCCGCTTCTACTGGGGCGGAAAGCCCGCGCATATCCGCTAGTCGAATGTCCGCCGCTCTGCCGGAGCCGCCCTTATATCATTCCATGCTCAAACATTCTCGCTTCGCTGCGAAACTGCGCGTGGAACGATATAAGGGCGGCTCCGGCAGAGCGGCTGCGTTTACTTACTAGCAGCTACTTCGGTATCCCCTCCATTAGAACCTGCAAAGGTAAAACAGGAAAATATAAATACAGTAAGCCGATGCGACAAAGGGACAGCCCCTTTGTCGCATCGGCTTACTAGAAAAGTAAATATTGTTTCAAGCGAGTAACCGCCCGCCCGGGGCTTACCTATATCGTTCCACGCGCAGTTTCGCAGCGAGCGAAGCGACGCGAGAATGTTTGAGCATGGAATGATATAGGTAAGCCACGGGCGGGAGGGATACGAGCGCCCTAGGCGACGCCGCTGGAGCCGAAGCCTCCGTTGCCTCGGTCGGTTTCGTCTAGTTCTTCTACTTCTACGAGGTTGACCGTGGGGACTTCTTGGATGACAAGTTGGGCTATGCGGTCGCCTTTGTTGATTTGGATGTTGTTGGAGGGATCAAGGTTGATGAGGATAACCTTGAGTTCTCCTCGGTAGTGGGCGTCGATAAGGCCCGGCGTATTGACTATAGACAGGCCCTGCTTGATGGCCAAGCCGCTGCGGGGCTGGACGAAGCCGGCGTAGCCATCGGGCAGGGCGATGGCCAGCCCGGTAGAGACCAGACGACGTTCGAAGGGCTTCAGGACGCAGTCCTCGTTGGAGCGCAGATCCAAGCCGGCATCGGTGGGATGGGCGTATTTGGGAAGCTCGACGGTGGGGTCGAGACGCTTTATGTTGACGGTAATGTTGGACATGGAATCACCTTAGCTTGTCGAGCTCTTGCAGAAACTCATCGACGTCTTTGAAATCGCGGTAGACCGAGGCAAAGCGGATGTACGCCACCTTGTCGATCTTGGCCAAGCGCTTGAGCACCATGTCACCCAACTCATGCGACGTGACGGCCGTCAACGTGCGAGAGCGCAGCTCGACCTCGATGTCGTCGATAATCTCATTGAGCTTCTTAGTGTCGATATCGCGCTTGATGGTAGCACGCATCAAGCCGACGAGCAGCTTATTGCGATCGAACCGCTGCTTGGTTCCGTCCGACTTAATGACCTCAATTGGGTCTTCGCATCGCTCGAACGTTGTAAAGCGATAGTTACACGAGCAACATTCACGACGGCGCTTAATGGTGTTATTTGACTCCTGCATACGGGAATCAACGACGCGGGTATGTGCCTTGCCGCATTTGGGACAGCGCATGGTACCTCCTCTTAAACGATAACAAGGGTACCATGCGCAGCGCGATAATGATTACGAACGAGCAGGAACCTTAAGATGCGCACCGGCGGCGAGCGAACCATGCTCCAGATGATTGACGTTACGGATCATGTCGGAAGTCTCTTGCGTGGAAAGGCCTTCGATTGGATATTCCTCGGCAAGCGACCAAAGAGAATCACCAGGTTGAACGCGAATGGTCTCGTAGGTAACGTTGGAAACGGACTCGGCATACGCGGCGTGACGAGCGCTAAAGACCGACGTAGCGAGGACAAAGAAGAGCGTAAGCGCAACGGCAACGGCGACAATCGTCGGAACCTTGAGGGCAACGCGGCCCGGCGCGACTACAGCCTTCTGATTGCGAGCAGGCTTTACGGTCAAAGGCTGAAAGCCGGAGCGGCCACCCTGAACAACCGTAAAAGTGGGTTCTGCAGGCGTCTCGAGCTTAAGGGCGAGGCTTCCCTGGACCATATTCGTTGCGTTCATCATGTTCTCCTCTCGCGTGTTTTGCTGAGAACAGTTTTATCAAGCCGCGCGGACAAAAATGTCTAGCGCGAGAACGAATGTTCGGTTATTATTATCTTCGAACAGTTGTTCCTGTCAAGCAAAATTCGAACATTTGTTTGACATGGGTAGAGAGGATGCCCTGATGGCTCGCAAAATTACCAAGCGTCAGCAGCAAATTTACGACTTCATCAAGGAATATCAGCAGGAGAAGGGTTATCCGCCCAGCGTGCGCGAGATGGCTTCTGCCGTGGGTCTTTCCTCCCCCAGCACCGTGCACGCCCATCTCTCTGCCCTGGAGGCGCGCGGGCTACTCAAGCGCGATGCCACCAAACCGCGCGCCCTGGAACTCTTTAACGAGGACGGTTCCTCGGTCTCAATTTCTAAATCTGACGAGCCCACCGCACCTCGCGGAACGGTCTCGCTACCGCTCGTTGGTCGCGTCGCGGCTGGGATTCCCATTCTAGCCGAGCAGAATATCGAAGACACTTTTACTATCCCGACCGAAATCGCCACTGATCAGGGTTCCTTTATCCTTGAGGTACATGGGAGCTCAATGATCAATGTCGGCATCTTCAATGGCGATTACATCATCGTCCGTGAACAAAAGAGTGCCATGAACGGCGAAATTGTCGTGGCCATGATTGATGGTTCAGCGACCGTCAAGACGTTCTACAAGGAGCAGGGACGCGTACGCCTGCAGCCCGAGAATGACACCATGGAGCCTATCTATGCAACGAATCCCGTTATCTTGGGCAAAGTCGTCGGCTTGATGCGCCGGTTCTCGTAATGCAAAAACGCATCACCATCTTTGATACCGTCCGCGGGTTTACGATGATTTCAATGGCAGGTTTTCACGCTTGCTACGATCTTGCCTACCTGTACGGTTGGGATATGCCCTGGTTTACACAGACCGTCTTTCAAGACATCTGGCGTGCCAGCATCAGCTGGGTATTCCTGTTTATCGCGGGTTGGATGTGCACCCTTTCGCGCAACAATATCAAACGTGCCGCCAAATACGCCTTAGCAGCACTCGTCGTCTGGTTGGCAACAACACTTGTCTCAGTCGACGATTCGGTTAATTTTGGCATCATCTACTGCATGGCCGCATGTACCGGCATCGTGGCGTTGACCGATCCCGTCCTTAAGAAGATATCGGCGAGATGGGGCATGTCCCTATGCCTTGTGTTGTTTGCCCTCACCTGGAGCATCCCCAAAACGATCTACCCTGTCCCCTACCTGGCGTGGCTGGGATTTCCAAGCCCTGGGTTTGTCTCAGGTGATTACTACCCCATCATCCCGTTTATCTTTATGTATCTTGCAGGATACTTCGCCGCACATATAGCGCAGGGAATCGATAAGACCGCCCCAATCTGGGCCTACGCCAACCCCCTGCCGGCGCTCGCCAGCCTTGGACGTCATGCACTCCCCTTTTATCTGCTGCATCAGCCCATCATTCTGGGCATTTTGGAGCTCGTCTACTCGGTGCGATAACGCTTGAGCCGCGGCGCGATACGGGCCGGAAGCTTCGCCACAATACGAACGCCGTCTTCAAGATATTCCTCGTGCAAAAGGGTTCCCTGCTCATGCACCAGCGTGATGAGGGCGCCCTCGCGATACGGGATATCAGCAGAGAGCAACACATCGGTAGCAGCCGCCTCACGAGCAATACGGTCGACGAGATCGTCGAGTCCCTCGCCCGTCTGGGCCGAGAACAGCACGGCCTCGGGATAGCGACGACGGAAGCTCAGTCGATCAACGCTATCGAGAAGATCGATTTTATTGAACACCGTAAGCGTCAAACGCTCGCCGGCACCGATCTCGTCAAGAACGCGATCGACTGCCTCGAGCTGGCGCTCGTAGTCCTCGTCAGAGGCATCCACAACTTTAAGGATCAGATCGGCACCAAGAACCTCAGACAGCGTGGACTTAAAGGCATCAACGAGACCATGCGGTAGCTTTTGAATAAAGCCAACGGTATCGGTAATCGTCATGCCGCGACCGCCGGGCAGGCGATACGAACGCGTCGTCGGGTCGAGCGTAGCAAACAGCTTGTCCTGCGAAAGTACCGTAGAGCCGGTCAGGCGATTGAGCAACGTCGATTTACCGGCATTGGTATAACCGGCTAACGCGACGCGAAACGCCGGTGACTCAATGCGGCTCTTGGACTGGATATCGCGACGCTGTTCAACCTGCTTGAGCTCACGACGAAGCGCGGCAATCTTATTGCGAATCAAGCGACGGTCAACCTCGAGCTGGCTTTCACCCTGGCCAAAGCGCGAACCGATGCCGCCGCGCGTCTGCTCCTTGGCAAGATGGCTCCACATGCCACGCAGACGAGGCAACAGATATTGAAGCTGCGCCAGCTGTACCTGTAGGCGTCCCTCACGCGTCTGAGCATGCAGGCCAAAGATATCCAAGATCAGTGCTGTACGATCGATAATCTTTACCGGCTC
>UQXB01000030.1:0-23992 GCA_900544935.1 uncultured Collinsella sp. | reverse complement strand
GCATAACTTCTCGACGCAAAAGGGGCGGAGATGCATGTACCTGCTGCATCTCCGCCCCCTGTTTGTTGAGCTGCCGATTTTTGTGCTGGACGGTCTGGTCTTGCTAGAACCGCGCGACTTGGTGCGTGAGCAGACCCGTCGGAACCTGCGGCGCGCCGCCGCTGACCTGCGCGGCGGGGAAGAGCGCAGCTACGGCAAAGTTGAACGGCTCCTTGCCGGTGTACGTTCCGGCGGCACGGGCCTCATCGGCCAGCAGCTGCGACGCCCCGGCCAGCGCGGCAGCGTAGGCGGGGTCGTCGGCCAGTGCCGGCTCTGGTACTTGGTCGAGCATGGCACGGATGGCGGCAACAGCGTCCTCGCGCTTGACCTCCCACACGCGGTGCGTAATGCCCGCGGGGTCGGTGACGGCGTAGAGCGAGGCGCCCTCTTTGGCAGCGCCCAGGATGATGTCCATGACGGGCGACGCCTCGTAGGCGAGCGACACGGGGCGCGGCTGAACTTTGAGTTCGGCGATCGCGCGCGCGGCGGCGGCCACGTCGGCGCTGGCATCGCCCTTGCCGCCCGCAAGTACACTCGTCGGGCAGATCGCCACGACACCCGTCACACGTCCCGGCTCGCCCGAGCATTCGTACACGTAATACGCCGCACCCGGGTCCTTGAGCATCAGACCATCGGCAATGGCTCCGCGCAGGGCATCGTTGCCGCTTAGGATGCTGCCCATTGCAGGCAGCGCCTCGAGCACGCGGTCCTGAGCCGGGCGGATGCAGGGAAACGGAAGTGCTTTCATGGGCGGTCCTAACGCGCGAGTCGGTTTGTTCGCGGCTTATTATGCCCCAACTTGGCCGCTCGCGTCCCAGAGCACGTTATCGGCGAGCGCGATTAGCACCTGCTGACAACGAACGATATCGGCGTGGGGCACATATTCGTTGGGCTTGTGCGCGAGCGCGAGCGACCCGGGACCGTAGCTCATGCAATTGCGGTTACCTGTCTTGCCGGCAATGACGGCGGTGTCGGTGTAGCCGGTAAAGAAGCCAACGGTCGTGTCCGCGTCCGTCACGTCATCGGCGGCACGCTTGAGCGCTGCTAGAAGGGGAGAGTTTGGGTCGCGCTCGATGGCGGGGCGGTCGCCCGTCACGACGTAGCTGCCGTGGCAACCGGGAATGGCGGCTTCGGCGACGGCGATGGCCTGCTCTACCATGCGCGTTACGGCGGCCGTATCGGTCGGCGGGGTCAGGCGCATGTCGACCCAGACTTTGGCGCGGTCGGGTACGACGTAGGGGCGATATCCGCCCTCGATTTGGCCGAACGTGATGGTCGAAGGCCCCAGCTCATCGTGCGCGGGCAGCGCCACAAACGCGCGACGGAGCGAACACACGACCTCGGCCATGGCGGCGACGGCATCCGCGCCCTTCCAGGGCCGGCTTGCATGCGCCGTCACGCCATCCATTTCAATCTCGAACCACGTACGCCCCTTGTGCGCCACCTGGATCTGTCCGTCGGTGGGCTCGGTGTCCAGCACCCATTCGCGCGAACCGACCCAGCCGGCATCGATGGCTGCCTCGGAGCCTCGCATAAAGTCTTCCTCGTCGACCGAGCAGATGAGCGAAAAGCCGCGGCGGGGCAGCGCGCCATCCGCCGCCACGCGCTCGAGCGTATGGACCAGTGCGGCAATGGCACAGGCCAGGCCACCCTTCATATCGCAGGCGCCGCGGCCGTAGAGCTTGCCGTCGCGCACGACCGCCCCGAGCGGCGTAATGTCCGCGTCCCAGCCGTCGCCCAAGGTGACTGTATCCATGTGGCAGATGTAGACCAGCCGTGGCTCGTCGCTCAAACCGGGCACGGTGACCATGAGATTGCGGCGTCCGGTCAGCACCTCGAGTTCCTCAACCTGCACGGCATGGAGCACCGGATGACTCAACCGCTCCAATTGAGCCTCAACCAACACTTTGATATAGCGTTCAATCTCGCCCTCATACGCACCTGGGTCGGAACTGTCGATCCGCACGAGCCCTTGCGTAAGCCGCCAAGCAAAATCTGTATCAACCATAGGCACCTCACAGATAGTTAGGTCAACATACAAATTGTATGTCAAGAAGCGGCTCGGTGCATTTAATGGAGCGCTCACAAAAACGGGGGCGCCTCTCGTGCGAAAGGCGCCCCCGCGGGCATTCAATGTCAGTAACGGGCAGGCCACATGGGGAACTGCCCGTCAGATCAGCCGGCGCTATTTGATCACGCGCACGCGATACATCGACGGAATCTGCTTGAGCGCCTCGATGGTGCTGCTGTCCAGGTGCTCGTCGGTGTCGAACATGGTGTAGGCGTTCTCGCCGGCAGACTCGTTGGTCATACGCTGCACGTTGGCATTGTCCTTGGCCAGGATTGCCGTGATCTGACCGATCATGTTGGGCACGTTGGCGTGCAGGCAGGCGATGCGGCTTGCGGCGCGCGCCTTGCCCATGCTGCAGGTGGGGTAGTTGACGCTGTGCGCGATGTTGCCGTTCTCCAGGTAATCCTTAAGCTCGCTGATGGCCATGTCGGCGCAGTTGGCCTCGGCCTCGCCAGTGCCGGCGCCCGAGTGCGTGGTGATAAACGTGTTGGGCATCTTGACGGTCTTGGGCGTGGCAAAATCGCAGCTAAACCAGCTCAGCTTGCCCTCGCGCAGGGCGGCGTCAACGGCGTCCTCGTCAATGATGGTCTCGCGTGCGTAGTTGATGAGCACGGCGTCCGGGGCCAGCAGGTTGATCTGCTCGGTGCTGATCATGCCGATGGTGTCGGCCTTGCTGGGCACGTGCACCGTGAGGTAATCACAGCCGCGGCAGAGATCTTCGAGCGTGCCCACGCGCTGCACCTCGCGGCTCAGCACCCACGCGTGCTCAACGGAAATGAACGGATCGTAGCCGTAGACGTCCATGCCCAGATTGACGCAGGCGTTGGCGACCTTGGAGCCTACGTTGCCCAGACCGATGACGCCGATGCGCTTGCCCTTGAGCTCGCGGCCCACAAAGGCCTTCTTGGCCTTCTCGGCGTCGACCTGGATCTCGGGGTCGTCGGCGTTGTCGCGCACCCAGTTCATCGATTGCACCACGCCGCGGCTCGAGAGCACCAGCATGCCTAGGACGAGCTCCTTAACGGCGTTGCTGTTGGCACCGGGGGAGTTAAAGACGACGACGCCCTTCTTGGCGTACTCCTCGACGGGGATGTTGTTGACGCCGGCGCCGCAGCGGGCGATGGCGCGGATGCCCTCGGGCAGCTCGTAGCCGTGCAGGTCAGTCGAGCGCATCAGGATGGCGTCGGCCTCCTCGGCGGTGCTCACAAATTCGTAGCCCTCGCCAAACTCGACTTTGCCGTCCTTGGTGATGTCGTCGATGGTCTTAATCTTGCGCATGAAAAACTCCTTAGCAGGTTTGGTTTAAACAGGTGGTTTGAAGTGGCTGGTCGGCCCGCGCGTTGCGGGCTAGTTAGATCGCGGGCTCAAACTACGCTGCGTTTCGAAGTCCTTCATGTACGAGGCCAGTGCCTGCACGTCTTCCATGGTTACGGCGTTGTAGACGCTGGCGCGCATGCCGCCTACCAGACGATGGCCCTTGACGTTTTGAATCTGGTGCTCGGCCGCGCCTGCGACAAAGGCCGCGTCGAGTTCGGCGTCGCCGGTGCGGAAGGTGACGTTGGCGATGGAGCGGCTGTCGGCCTGCGTGGTGCCATGGAACAGCACACTGTGCTCGAGCAGGTCATAGAGCAGGTTGGCCTTGGCCCAGTTGCGCTCGGCCATGGCGGCAAGTCCGCCGGTCTCCTCGACCCACCGGAACACCTTGCCGCACACGTAGATGCCAAAGGTGTTGGGCGTGTTGAGCATGGAGCCCTTGGCGGCCTGGGTCTTAAGGTCCATGTACTGCGGCGCCCGCGCAAAGGCGGGGCCGTCGGCGATGAGGTCGTCGCGCACGATAACCACGGTCACGCCCGCGGCGCCGGCGTTTTTCTGCGCGCCGGCGTAGATGAGCCCGTAGCGCTCAACATCGAGCGGCTGCGACAGAAAGCAGCTCGAGACATCTGCGACCAGCGGTACGTCGCCGCAAGCGGGCAGCTCGTGGTACATGGTGCCAAAGATGGTGTTGTTCTGGCAGATGTAAACGTAGTCGAGCCCGTCGCTCGCGGCCTCGGCGGCAATGCGCGCGTTGATGTCGGCCATGTCGGGGATGCGGTCGAAGTTGGTGTCCTCGGAGCTCGCGAGCAGCACGGCCTCGCCGTACTTGGCGGCCTCCTTGTATGCCTTGTTGGCAAAGTTGCCGGTCACGATGTAGCCGGCGCGGCCGCGGCGCATGAGGTTCATGGGGATGCCCGCAAACTGCAGCGTGGCGCCGCCCTGCAAAAACAGGACACGGTAGTTGTCGGGGATGCTCAGCAGGCGACGCAGGGTTGCCTCGGCGTCGTCGATGATCTGCTGGTACATGCTAGATCGATGGCTCATCTCGAGCACGGACATGCCGCAACCGCGGTAGTCCATCATCTCGTCGGCGATCTCGGCGAGCACGCTTGTGGGCAGCGCTGCCGGGCCAGCTGAGAAGTTGTGCACACGTGCCATCTTCTAGTTCCCCCTTGTAGTCGTTTGGACGTTCGGGTTACTTTAGCACAGTGGAGCGCCAGGCGCGACCGCATCACGGTAAAACTCGAGTGCGTCGCTATGATTTACAGGATGGTTACATGGGGGAGAGGTGACCTTACTCCTCAGGCAAATCCAAATCTGCGAGCGAAGACATGAGGTTCTCTAGGCGCTTGATCTCTTCGCCGCAAATTAGCTACCTCCTGCCCGCTACGACGCCAGTGTGGCGATGACGGCTTCGTCGCCGGCGTATATGAGGGTGTCGCCGTCGGGAATGATCGTCTGGCCGTCGCGCTTGAGCATCACGACGATAAAGGGATGCTTGCCTTGCGGCACGTCGCGCAGGCGCTGGCCGGCCAGGCGACCGTGGGGCGTCACGGTGACCTCGCGCAGCGTAACCTCGGCACGCTCTTCAAACGTTGGGGCAGCCATCACCAATAGGTCGCCTTCCTCAATCACGGTATCGCCATTGGGCAGCACCGGGTGTGCGCCATCGCGCAGCACCAGGACGACGAGCATGTCCGTGGCGCTGCCAACATCGGCGAGCGAGCGTCCGGAAAACGGATGGCCCGCGCCCACCTTGAACTTGACAAACGACATGCCGTCCTCGTCGCGGTAATCGTTAAACGTACGGCGCACGTCGCCTTTCGCGTCGATCATATTGAGCTTTTTCGCCACCGCCGGTAGCAGCGAGCCCTGCACCACAATGCTCGACACGGCAATCACAAATACCAGGTCAAATAGGTCGTGTCCGCCAGGAACGCCGGCCACCACGGTAAAGAGGCTAAACACGACCGAAGCCGCGCCGCGCAGACCCGCCCAGCTTACGAGCGCAACCTGGCGAGGGTTCGTCTTAAAGGGCGCTAGGAGCACGCCGACGGCGATGGGGCGGCTCACAAAGAGCATAAACGCCATGAGCGCCAGGCCCGGCAGCAGCATCTGCGGCAGGCGCGCGGGCGTTACGAGCAGGCCGAGCAAGAAGAAGATCGTCATCTCGGCCATCTCGGTGAGGGTATCGAAGAAGTGCGCCATCTCGACCTTGCTGGTGATGTCGCTCGCACCCAGCACAATGCCAGCCAGGTACACGGCCAAAAATCCGTTGCCGCCCAGGTAGCTCGGCAGCGCGTAGGCAACGATCGCCACGGCGAACAAAATGATGGTCTGCGCGCCCTCGGCCGTTGCGTGCGCGCGTTCAATCAGGCGGCCCGCCGCCCAGCCGATGGCAAGACCCAGGCCCGCGCCCAGGATAATCTGCTTGGCCAGCAGTGCGGGAATGTTGATGTCGCCGCCGGCCGCGAGTGTGGCGAGCACGGCGGTGAGCATGTAGGCGACGGGGTCGTTGGAGCCCGATTCGACCTCGAGCAGCGAGTCGGTGCCGCCCCTCAGCGAAAGGCTGTGCTCGCGCAGAACGCTAAAGACGCTGGCCGCGTCGGTGGACGCCACGACCGATCCCAGCAGCAGGCCGCCGATCCAGTCGAAACCCAGCACAAAGTGGGCGAATACGCCGGTGATGCCGGCAGTGATGACGACGCCGAGCGTGCTCAGCAGCACTGCAGGTATGGCGACGGGCTTGGCGCGGTCGATGTTGGTGTTAAAGCCGCCGTAGAACATGATGAACAGCAGTGCCGTGCTGCAGACGGTTTCGGTGAGTGCGTAGTCGCTAAAGTCGATGTGCGCCGGGCCGTTGACGCCCAACAGCATGCCGAGCGCGATAAAGATGAGCAGGGTGGGGAAGGGGAGTTTTTTGCCGACGGGTTTGATGGTCAGGCACAAAATGATGACGAGGCCGATAAAGAGAAGGATCTGGTTCATGGATGGTGTCCGCTCCTGGGTGGTTGGCGTGGCACGGTCAGTTGTCTGCGGTCATTTGTACCCAGAGATGGTGGGTTTATGGGGTTGGATTGCGGGCGTGCGCGATATCGTCATAGACGGCTGCCGTCTTTGCCTCTGCTCGGAAACCCTTTCCAGCTTTATTGCAACGGAGTACAATGGGTAACGTTTAAGTTCAACTTGAAGTTTTAGTTGCGGCGCCGGGCTTCGGCCGCAATGCAAGGAGAGGCGTACCATGGCGATCTATGTGACATCTGATGCTCACGGGCACGTGCGTGCGCTTGACGAGGCCCTGTCTAAGATCTCGTTGACGTCCGACGACACGCTGTACGTGCTGGGCGACATGATCGATCGCGGGCCCGATCCGGTCGGCGTTATTAAGCTCGTGCGCTCGCTGCCCAACGCCCGCGTGCTCAAGGGCAATCACGAGCAGATCATGCTCGATGCCATCATTGGCCAGGATCCGCTCGATGCCGAGACCTGGGATATCAACGGTGGCTGGACGACGCGTGAGCAGCTCAACGACATGGAATTTGAGGCATACGAGGAGCTCGTGCGATGGATGGCCGCGCTGCCGCTCTACGCGGTGGTCGAGACCGAGGAGCGCCCGTATCTGCTGGTACATGCCGGTATTGAGACCGAGGCGGCGCGGGCGTTTTTGCTTGAGCATGGCGTCGATTGTGCCGATGGCGTTGGAGCGGTGGGTGCCGATCGCGAGCTGCTGCAGCAGATGCTCGCGGTGCAGTCGTCCGATGACCTGCTGTGGATTCGTCATGGCTATTGGGATGCGTCGACCGGGCTGCTTTCTGCCGAGGGCAAGGGCCCGGTCGTGGTGAGCGGTCACACGCCCACGGTATCGCTTGGGCGCTATTGCGAGGTCGGTGGTCTGGCGGGGCTCGATGAGGAATCGGGACGCGGGCAGATCGTGCGCTTGGGCGGCGAGGACACTGCTGGTGTTCCCGATCGCATCGACATCGACTGCGCCGCCGCCACCGGCTCCGAGTTCGGCCGCGTGGGCATCCTGCGCCTGGACGACGGGGCCGAGTTCTACGCGAACATCAACCCGGGCGAATAATCGGTGCAAGTGGTAGCTAATTTGGGAAGGGTTTTTTGACTTCTTTTGCCCTTCTGCCCGCTAATTGATTTCTCTGGGACGGGGATTAAATAATCATTTGGCTGCCCGCCGGCTAAGTGAGTAGACTTTTTTGGAAATGCCGAGCACCCAACATATTTGCCTCAATAAAACCGCAGGTCAAAGACTTGTGCTCTGTCGGTGTGGTCGGGGATTCGGTAAAAGTCTACTCACTTAGTTTTGCGTGATGCATATTGTTCGCAATGTGACCCCAGCCGGGGTGATTCCATCGCAAATTCCGGTGACCGTGGGCAGCTAATTAGGCGCCGTAGGGGTTGCGGTCGCGCTCAATGCGTTGGCGGATGTGGGCGTACTCGATAATCAGTAGCACCAGGAGTAGGACCATGATGGCTAGGTAGCTCACCACAGCGCCCATCATACCCAGCAGCTTAATCAGGATCACCGGGAGCACCACGCTCACGGCAAAGCAGATCAGGTAGATCTTGGTGACGTCTCCAGCGTGGCGCAGCACTGTGATGATGGCGTAGATAAAGTCGATGGCCGCGGTGATGCCGCCGGCGACGACCATCAGCAGCGCCAATGTGCGGTAGCGCTCAAAGTTGAGGCCGTACATATAGCTCATGAGGGGAATGCCGGGACCGGCCATAAATGCGGCGCACACGCCGGTGATGACCACGATCAGCGCCATAACAGCAACAATAATCAGGTCAAAGCGACGACGCTTGCGAGGATTAGCCCAAATGCTCGACAAGCGCAGGAGCTGCGGTTTATAGACAAATCCAATGCTCAACAGAATAGCCTGAGCTGGAAAAAACAGGGCATTAAAGTACAGCTGGTATTTGTAGGCCAGTGTTCCTTCCATCACAAACTTGGGCATGCTCTCGATAAGGTTGAACAGGAATAGCGCGCCAAAGAGTGGGGCGCAATGGACAAACAGGTGGCCGACCTCGCGCAGGCTCACGCGGCGGGATTTTTCGGTCTCGAGCAGGGCGAGCGGCGCGGTGACCAGCACGAGCGAGGCGATCGCGGCAATGCCCATGGCCATGGCCGCGATGGACATGCTGCGCGTGAGGAACAGTGCCACGCTAAAGACCGCGATGACGCCGACGGAGCGTAGCGTTTGGCTCATGCCAGCCAGGTAGAGCTTGTCGGCCTGCTGCAGGCGGCCTTCGTACACGTCGGCGACGCCGTCGATGACCTTATACAGGTAGACGCCCAGGCCGATCGTCGCCATCTGCGTGTCATAGCCGCGGGCGCTGCTGTACATGAGGCCGCAGCCTAGGGCGAGCGCTCCGCAAAGCCAGCGGTTGAGCTGGTAGGAGGCAAAGGACGTCTTTTCGTCGATGTCCGAGACCTGGAAATTGCGCACGCCGTAGTTGCACGCGATCATGATGAGCGTGCCGGTGACAAAGGCGATGGAGAATTTGCCTGCTTCTTCGGCGCCCACGAGTTGCGTAGACACGATGGTGAGCAGCGGAAACGCCAAACCCCACACGGCGGTGCCGAGGGTGTTCCAAAGATAGTCGCGACTGGTGGCGTGCTCCTCGTATTCCGCCTCCTGCATGGAGAGGCCGCCGCCGTAGACGGCGCCGAGCAGACGGTTCCACCAAGCGTTGACCATGCGGCGGACGGGGCCGGGCTCCCGATCGCGTTCGCGCCGGCGACGTGTGGCTTGGCTGCTATCGGGCCCGCCGGCGTTGCGCTGACTCAGCTCTTTGATGCGTGCGAGTTCCTCGGCAGTGTGTGAGGCAGGGAAGAGGCCGTTCTCGATGCGGCCGCCCTGGGCCTTCGCGGCGCCGTCTCTCGATGCAGCGGGGTTGGAGACGCCGTTGCGGCGAGCGATGGCGCGGCGAATGCTATCGAGGGGCGTGATGCTCAAAGCGGAGTCCTTTCTATTGCTGCGCTTTAGTATAGACGCGACGGTGTTCGTTCGTGTTTTTGAACGGATTGTTCAATAATTTCGGCGGGCGGCTGTAATTTGTCGGTAAACGTGCGGTATCCTGTTGAAGTTTTGTGACACCCCCGATGCCGCCCACGCGGTACCAAGGAGCTTCTACCTATGGACGTCGCCGCATTCTTACTGGCTCTTGTGCCGATTATTTGGCTGGTCGTGATGCTGCTGTGCTTTAAATGGCCAGCTTGGAAGGCCGCTATCGGATCGTTTGTCCTTTCGTGCTTGCTTGCCTTCGCATGGTGGCACCTGCCGGCAGCGCAGATCGCGACCGCCTCGCTCGAAGGTTTTTTGATGGCTCTGTGGCCCATCGTCCTGGTGATCATCGCCGCGGTGTTCACGTATAACCTGTGCGTTCGTACGGGCGCCATGGACGTGATCGGCAGCATGATCACCTCCATCAGCAGCGACCGCCGTCTGCTGGCGCTGCTCGTGGCTTGGTGCTTCGGTGGCTTTATGGAGGGCATGGCCGGCTTCGGTACCGCTGTCGCCATTCCCGCCGGCATGCTCGCGGGCCTGGGCTTTGAGGCCGTGCCTGCCGTGCTCATCTGCCTGCTGGCCAACGGCGTGCCCACGCCCTACGGCTCCATCGGCATCCCCACGGTGTCCGTTGCCGACCTGGTGGGTTTGGATTCCCTTCACCTAGCGACCGTTCAGCTGGTGCAGCTCGCACCGTTCTTTGTGGTGATGCCGCTATTTATTGTGCTGGTTGCGGGCCGTGTTGCCGATGACCAGGGCAATGCCGCGAGTGTGGGCGAGCGTCTGCACGGTGTTGCCGGCGTGGCGTTGCTCTCCGGCGTGTCGTTTGTCGGCGCGGCTCTGGTCGTTGCCATGTTTGTGGGCCCCGAGCTGGCCGTGGTCGTAGGATCCATCGTTTCGCTCGCGCTGACAGCTGCACTTGCCATGCGTGCCGAGAAGTCGGGGCATCTGGACGCACGCTTTCACATGAATATCGAGGCGGGGGAGAAGCTCACCGTTAAGTCGGCGCTTTCGGCCTGGTCGTGCTTCATCCTGATCTTTGTGTTGCTGCTGGGCACGTCTAATCTGGTGCCCGCTGTACATGCTGCGCTCGCGCCGTTTGCGAGCCATGTGCAGGTGTATTGCGGTGAGAATCCCGGTATGCTTACGTTTTCGTGGATCAACACGCCAGGCGTCTGGATTTTCCTGGCGGCGTTTGTCGGCGGTGCCATTCAGGGCGCTTCGCCGCGCATGATGGGCGAGGTGCTGGCCGCGACTGTGAAGCAGATGACGCCGACGGTGATCACGATGCTTTCGGTACTGGGCTGCGCCAAGGTGATGGGCTATGCCGGCATGATTTCGTCGATCAGTGCGTTTTGCATTGCGGTCGCCGGCGGTCTCTACCCGATTCTGGCTCCGTGGATCGGCGCAGTCGGTGCGTTCGTGACCGGCTCGGGCACGTCCTCGGGCATGCTGTTTGGTCCCATTCAGAGCCAGGCCGCCACTGCGCTGGGTGTGAGCGACTACTGGATGGTCGCATTGAACGCCCTGGGCGTCGCCGCTGGTAAGATGATCTCGCCGCAGACCCTCGCCATTGGTCTTGCCGCCGTGCACGTGCGCGGTAAGGATGCCGAACTCCTGGGCGCGGTGCTGCCCTACGCTGCCGGCATGCTGGTCCTGATGAGCGCCATAGCCATGCTCGGCCAAGGCCTGCCGCTGTAGTCGGCACTTAGGGACGTTCCTTATGTGCCGGCACTTTGGGAACGTCCCTAAGTGCCGGCATCCGGGGACATTCCTTGAATGTTGCCTGTTCAAGAGTGTCCCCAATGACTAGTTGTTTAAAAACGTCCCCAATGACTAGGCCGCTTGCCTGCGATTTTTGACCGTTGGGCGGGCTTGCCACCCTTGCCGCAAAAACGTTTTTGCATATCGGGTACAACGGGCTTTACGTGAGTAAAGTGCGCGCCGCGTCCACGTGTCGCGTTTTTAAAGGAGGCCCCATGCCTGGTGTTACCCCTGCAGAAGTTTTGTCCAACTTTGGTATTACGCTCGTTGAAGACCCCGCCGAGAATCAGCCCCGTCTGCTGGTCGATCTACCCGCCGCGGAGCTCGTCGAGCACGCTATCCGCCGCGAAGAAGGCCGCATGGCATCCAACGGCGCGCTGGTGATTGAGACGGGGGAGCGCACTGGTCGTTCTCCCAACGATCGCTTTATCGTTGACACCCCCGATGTTCACGACAAGATTGCCTGGGGCGCCGTCAATCGCCCGCTGTCCGTCGAGAGCTATGAGGCCATCAAGGCCGGCATCGTCGACTATCTCAACGAGCGCGACGTGTTCGTCACCCGCGGCATGGCAGGCGCCGACCGCAACCACACGCGTCGACTGCTCGTTGCCTGCGAGCGTGCCAGCCAGGCGCTCTTTATTAAGCAGATGCTCGCCCGCCCGCTTGCCCGCGAAATCGCGCGCACCGGCGAGCCGGACTTTTGCGTGCTCGCCGCACCTGGCTACCAGTGCGACCCCGCCATCAAGGGCCTCAACTCTAGCGCCGCCGTGGTCATCAACTTCCAGGAACGCGTGATTCTGGTCGCCGGCACCGGCTACTCCGGCGAGATTAAAAAGTCGATCTTTAGCGTCATGAACTACCTGCTGCCCGTCGAGGACGACGTGCTGCCCATGCACTGCTCGGCCAGCATGGACCCCGTCACGCACGAGACCGCCGTGTTCTTTGGCCTGTCCGGTACCGGCAAGACCACGCTTTCGGCCAACCCCACGCGCCTACTGATCGGCGACGACGAGCACGGTTGGTCCGACATGGGCATCTTCAATATCGAGGGTGGCTGCTACGCCAAATGCGAGGGCCTGGACGCCTTCCACGAGCCCGAGATCTTCAACGCTGTCCGCTTTGGCGCGATCTGCGAAAACGTGGTGCTCGACGAGAACCGCAAGCCCAACTACGATGACATCTCGATCACGCACAACACGCGCGTGGCCTATCCCGTGGAGCACATTCCTAACGCGTGGACTAAGGGCATGGGCACCACTCCGAGTGTCGTGCTGTTCCTGACTTGCGACGCTTTTGGCGTGCTGCCGCCCATCTCGCGTCTGACGGCCGATGCCGCCATGTACCACTTTGTGACGGGCTTTACGGCTAAGATTCCCGGCACCGAGGTCGGCGTCACCGAGCCCACGCCCGCGTTCTCTTCGCTGTTCGGCGAGCCGTTTATGCCGCTCGACCCCATGGTTTACGCCAAGATGCTTGGCGAGCGCATTGCCGACGGCCGCACGCGCGTGTACCTGGTCAACACCGGCTGGATTGGCGGCGGCTACGGCGTGGGTCATCGCATCGAGCTTGCCTACACGCGCGCCCTGGTGGCCCGCGCCCTCGACGGTACCATCGAGGACAGCGAGTTCGTGCACGACGACATCTTTAACGTCGACATTCCCACCACGTGCCACGGCGTACCCGACGGCATCCTGGTGCCGCGCCAGTATTGGCAGAGCACCGCTCGCTACGACGAGGCCGCGCACAACTTGGCCGTGATGTTCGAGGAGAACTTCGAGAAGAAGTACTCGCACCTGCCCGAGTCCGTCAAAGCCGCCGGCCCGCACGCCCAGGTGTCCGCCGAGGCCCGTCATCACGGCCGCGGCCTGCTGGGACTCCGCCACTAGCTTCGCCGTGAGTCCATATCCACCACAAAGGGGACAGGCACCTTTGTGGTGGTTTTGCTCGTGTGGATGACTCGGGTTACAATACGCCTGACATATCGTCCCCTTCTCCGGATGGGGACAGCGCAAGCGTTCTTGTGACGGCACCGTAGGACTTTGAAGGTGGCCGTTGTAAGGGCGCTTTTTGTTTAGGCGCCCTCACTCGGGCGCGCACAATGAAGGGAGAGCGTATGAAGAGCTTTATTGCCGAGGATTCATTCTGGGAGCTGTTTCCGCAGGCAGCGGTCGGTGTTGTGGTCGTGGAGGGCATGAAGCCCACGGCTCAGATTCCTCAAGAGGACGTGGATGCGATTGCGGCGTTGCTCGACCGCGCCAATATCGATGCGGAGCGTCATCTGACCAGCGACACTATCAGCGAGAACGCACCGGTCAGGGCATGGCGCGAGGCCTATCGTCTGTTCAAGACCAAGAAAGGCGCGCGCTGCTCGATCGAGAACTTGCTCAAACGCGTGCTCAAAGGCAAGCCGGTGGGCCACATTACGCCCGCGGTGGATATTTACAACACGGTGTCGCTGACCTACGCGCTGCCCGTGGGAGGCGAGGATCTGCATGCGATCGAGGGGGACCTTCGCCTGAAGGTGACCGACGGTGGCGATGCGTTCTTGCCGCTTGGCGAGGAGACGGATGATCCGACGCTGCCCGGCGAGCTCGCCTACATCGATGATGCGGGCGCTGTGTGCCGCTGCTGGAACTGGCGCGACGGCGTTCGCACGGCGCTGTCCGATGATTCGGCCGATGCGTTCCTAGCGATTGAGTGCGTGGAGCCCGAGCGGATGGGGGATTGCAGGCTGCGATCGATCGCTTAGCCGAGCTGCTTGAGCGCTATCTGGGAGCGACGGTTGTCATTAAGACGCTTGTGACCCGCGACAATCCTTGCGTGGAGCTGTAGCGGCGCCTAGAACCTATTGATGCCCCAAACCACCACAAAGGTGCCTGTCCCCTTTGTGGTGGTTTTTATGTTGATGGGTTAACAAATGGGGTATTTGGGTACGGGTTTCGCCTTATGCGACTAAGATGTTTACCCGTTAGCATTATGCAAGCGAAAGGCGGTCGTCTCCCATGCAGCAGAGCGACGAGACACGTTTCGAGGACTTTGTCGGACTGATCAGCGGACTCTACAAGGAGATCCAGCGCATTAAGACGTCTGAGGGCGCAAGGCTGGGTCTCAAGGGCTCCGACGTTATGTGCCTGTACTATCTTGAGCGCAGCAAGGACGGCCTGACTGGCGCCGACCTGGCTCGCATGGCAGGCGTGACCCGCGCCGCCGTCTCGCGTACGCTCGCGCATCTGGAGGAGGGTGGCTACGTCGAGGTCGATGATTCGGGCGATGCCGCCGTTAAGTATCGTGCTCCGGTGCGCCTGACCGCTCTGGGCGGCGAGAGCATGAGCGAGGCGGACCGCATCATTCGCGAGGTGCTCGATACCACCGGTAAGGCTATGGGTGTGGAGCAGCGCGAGCAGATGTATGCGTCGCTGCGCACGATTCTCAACACCCTGCGCGAGATCTAAGGCCGCCAAGGCATTTGCTTCCAATTAACAACTGCATAGTCCCGTTTGAGCGCGTATACCGTGCCGGGGCATTGCTGTCAAAATTCCCCGCGCGAGGTCCGCGCAAGAAAGGATTCGCTATGTCCATTCGTATTATTACCGATTCCGCGAGCGATATGTCGCCGGCTGAGCACCCCGCTCTGCGTGTTCTGCCGCTGTCCGTCACCTTTGGCACCGATGTGTACATGGATGGCGTCGACATCGATCACCAGCGCTTTTACGAGATGCTCGTGGAGCGCGATGAGCTGCCCAAGACCGGCCAGGTCAACCCGTACGCGTTTTCGCAGGCGATTGCCGAGGCGCGTGAGGCCGGCGACGAGGCAGTGATTATTACCGTTGGCGCCAAGCTTTCGGGCACCAATCAGAGTGCCCGTACCGCACTTGCCGAGGCGCCGGGCGGCGACGTGTTCGTGGTAGATAGCAACAACGTCACCCTGGGCGAGCGCGTGCTGGTCGAGTATGCGCTGCGCTTGGTGGACGAGGGCCGTAGCGCGGCCCAGATCGCGGCGGCCGTCGAGGCCGTGCGCGACCGTGTGGTCGTCATCGGCCTGCTCGAGACGCTGGAGTACTTGGTGCGTGGCGGTCGCCTGTCTGCTGCTGCGGGCGCTGTGGGCACGCTGCTCAACGTTAAGCCCGTGGTGGCCGCCGAGGACGGCCTGATCGTGCAGCTGGGCAAGGCGCGCGGTTCCAAGAACGGCCGTAACCTGCTCAACCAGAAGGTCGAAAAAGCGGGCGGCGTCGACTTTTCCATGCCGCTGGCGCTGGGCTATACGGGCCTTTCGGACGCCGTGCTCAAGAAGTATATCGAGGACAGCGCGGCACTGTGGGCTGGACACACCGAGAACGAGCTGCCCATCCACACCATTGGCGCCACCATCGGCACCCACGTGGGCCCCGGCGCCGTAGCCGTAGCTTTCTTCCGCCCCGCCAACTAGCTTTCCGGTCAAAACCACCACAAAGGGGACAGGCACCTTTTTGGTGGTTTATGCTTGTTTCGGTTGAAAGGAGCATGCGATGGCGTCTGAGGGCTTTTTTGAGCGGGTGTATGAGGTGGTCGAGCAGATTCCCGAGGGGATGGTTGCCACCTACGGTCAGGTGGCGCTGCTTGCCGGTCGTCCGCGGAGCGCGCGCTATGTGGGCTATGCGCTGCACAGCAACCCGCGCCCCGGCCAAATTCCCTGTCATCGCGTGGTGTTTGCCGACGGCCGTATCTGTGAGGGCTTTGCCTTTGGCGGCCCCGATGCCCAGCGTGAGCTCTTAATGGGGGAGGGCGTGACGTTTACCGATCCCATGCACGTCGACTTGGCCGCCTGTCGCTGGCCTGCCGGACTCTAACAGCTCTGCCGTGGCCAAAACCACCACAAAGGTGCCTGTCCCCTTTGTGGTGGTTTTACGCTGTAGGTTTACCAGAGCTAACTTATGGAGAAGGTGTGGTGGCGTACTTTGCCGTCAGAAAGTAAACCACGGTGAACTATATTGGTTTCAGCAACGGAGCAGGCAATAGGCGATGAAAAAGCCTGCCCTGTTGAGTTTGATTCGCATTCCTCCCCTCTGTGCGATTCAACGGTGTACTTCGGGAACAGGCCCGCTGGCAACTAGCTGCCGGCGGGCCTGTTCCTGTTTGTCGAGGGGGTGCGATGGACGGAGCCGAAGCGGTCCGGCTCCAAAAAAGGCGGACGCCGTAGCGCCCGCCCTAAAGCAATCGAAAGCTCAAGCCAGCAGATCGGCCTAGTACACCATACCCATGGCGTCCTGAACCTCGGCCAGGGTCTGCTCGGCGATCTCGTTGGCGCGACGGTTGCCCTCATGCAGGACGTCCTTCACATAGTCCAGATCGTTCTCGTAGCGCTGGCGACGCTCGCGGATAGGTGCGAAGTACTCGTTGACGGCCTCGGTCACGTACTTCTTGAGCTGGCCGGAGCCGCCCATGCCAATCTCCTCGGCAATCTCGACCTCGGAGCGACCGGTGCAGATGGCAGCCGTCGAAAGCAGGCCGGACACACCGGGGCGGTTCTCGGGGTCGAACGTGATCATGCGCTCGGAGTCGGTCTGGCTCTTCTTGATGCGCTTGGCCGTTTCCTCGGCGGTCATCGAAATATTGATGGCGTTGCCGTAGCTCTTGCTCATCTTGCGACCGTCAAGGCCGGGCAGCAGCGGGGTCTCGGACAGCAGCGCCTCGACCTCGGGAAATACCTTGCCGTAGCGGTTGTTAAAGCGGCGGGCGATGGTACGGGTGAGCTCGATGTGCGGCAGCTGGTCGCGGCCGACGGGCACCACATTGCCCTTGCAGAACAGGATGTCGCAGGCCTGGTGCACCGGGTAGGTGAGCAGAAGGCCGGTGAGCTCGTGGCCCGAGGCCTCCATCTCGGCCTTGACCGTGGGGTTGCGCGCCAGCTCGGCCTCGGACACCAGCGACAGGAACGGCAGCATGAGCTGGTTTTCCTCGGGCACGGCGGAATGCGTGAAGATCATCGTCTTGTTGGGGTCGATGCCGCAGGCCATGTAGTCGATGACCATGTTGTAGACGTTGTCCTGGATGTTTTCCGTGGTGTCGCGGTCGGTGATGACCTGGTAGTCGGCGATGAGTACGTTGGTCCTGGCGCCCATGTTCTGCAGCTCCACGCGGCCCTTGAGGGTGCCAAAGTAGTGACCCAGGTGCAGACGGCCGGTGGGGCGGTCGCCGGTAAGCATGGTGAACTTCTCGGGCGTCTTGGCCAGGCCCTCGCGAATGGCGTTGCTCTTTTGCAGCGCGACTTCGTAGCTGTTCTCGTTTGGCATGATTGCTCCTAACGTATGTTCATGGGTCAAGATGATAACGCGTTTATTGGAGGGGCGGGGCGTAAGTAGGCGAGGGGCGGGAGAGGGGTGGCTTGTGCGATGGGTGCGGCGCGGCTGCGCTTGGCCAACGGTGTCTGGGCACATCCTCGGCAGCTTATCCTAGAGCTTGTGGTGGCGCTCTTCTTTACGTTCCTCGGCTGCTTGCTCCTCCTGCTTAAAAGCGGGGTCGTCGGGGGTGACGAGCTCGTCCTCGTGCGTGCGCTTGTTGTAATGGTGGCGCAGCACGGGCTCAAACAGATGTAGATGCTTGGCAAAGGCCGCCGAGCCAATGGCGAGCACGGTAAAGATGAGCACGCGCATGGGCACCTCGACCTGGTTAATCGCGGCGGCGCCGGCCGAAAGCATGATGCACCAGGCATAGATGAGCAGCACGGCCTGTTTTTGGTTGTAGCCTTCTTGGATCAGGCGGTGGTGGATGTGGCCCTTGTCGGCCTGCCCGATGCTAATGTGGGCGCGCTTGCGGCGCACAATGGCGCTAAACGTGTCGATGATGGGCACGCCGGCAACGATGAGCGGGATGATAAGCGAGGTGAGTGCGGCGGTGCGGCTCACGTTGAGCAGCGAGATGGAGCCCAGCGCAAAGCCCAGAAGCAGCGACCCCGAGTCGCCCAAGAAGATGCTTGCGGGGTTGAAGTTGTAGCGCAAAAAGGCCAGACAGGCGCCAAAGAGCGCAATGGAGAGCGCGGCGGCGTCGATGCGGCCCGAGAGAACGGCCATCGAAAACATGGTGAACGACGCGATGCCGCAGATGCCCGTGGCCAAGCCGTCGAGGCCGTCGATGAGGTTAATGATGTTGGTGAATGCCACCAGATAGATTACGGTGATGGGGTAGGCGAGCCATCCGAGCATGATCTCGCCGGGGGCAAACGGGTTGACGATGACGCCGATCCGCAGGCCGCCCATGCAGGCGATAAGCGCGGCGAGGACCTGTCCGGCCAGCTTTTGCTTGGGCGTGAGCTGGAAGACGTCGTCGATAGCGCCGGTCGCAAAGATAACGGTAAAAGAAAGCGCAAGTATGGGGTAGCTGATGTGCAGACGGGGGTGGGGCACCAAAACGGGCGGCCAACCCAGGTACCAGGTGCCTAGGATTTGCACAGTGCAGGCGACGACCAGGCCCAAAAACACCGCCGTTCCGCCCAAACGCGGGATGGGCTTGGTGTTGATGCGGCGCTTAGAAGGATAGTCGACGGCGTCGAGCTTGATTGCCAGGCGCTTGACCAGGGGTACCGTGAGGAAGGTCGTGATAAAGGCCGCCGCTGCCACGCATAGGTACGGTATGTAGCTCGGGGATGAAGCCATGAATCTAAAAACCGCCAAGCGTCGAAGGAAAAGGTCAGAAGAACGCCATGCGCAAAGGGCATAGCCGAACCATGATACTCGACCAAGGGGGGTGCATGGAATTGCACGCAGCGATAATCACGCGCTTACCAGATATTGGAATGTTGTCGATGGCTTGTCGGGATGCCGGCGGGGATCCATATGGACTGTATGGTGATTTTCGGCAAAAGAAAACCACCCCCCACGTTACGAAAATGAACCCACCTAAAACAGGTGGGTGCCCTCATCGACTGTTCCAGCGTCCTTAACAACGAAGGATACCTGTACTAGGTACGACTGTGTGGGCTCCCTAAATAAACGCGACGGTTCACCCAGTTGCTCCGCGGGGGGCGGAATACCTACATCATAAAGCGGCACTTTATCGATTCCAGTCTTGACATTACAAAAATCGTGTCGGACGATTACGGCGCCTTAGGGACGGAGCCGTCTACGCGGTCTGGCCCTTTACGTTTGAGCTGCTGAATCGTTGTTTTGGAGCATGTTTTTATGCCGACGTCGTTGACCGAACTTTTTTCGCCCGCCTGCCATTTGTGTCCGCGCCGTTGCGGTGCGGCGCGCGATGAGGGCGCGCACGGCGTCTGCGGTGCTAACGACACGCTCAAGGTGGCCCGCGCCGCGCTTCATATGTGGGAGGAGCCGCCTATCTCGGGCGAGGCCGGTTCGGGCACGATCTTCTTTAGCGGTTGCTCGCTTAAATGTATCTACTGCCAGAACCACGAGATCTCGACCGGCAATTTTGGCCTTGAGATTTCGCCTGAGCGTCTGGTCGAGATTATGCTGGAGCTGCAGGACCAGGGTGCCAACAACATCAATTTGGTGACGGCGACGCACTATGCGCACCTGTTGCCTGCCGTGATTGCCGCGGCACGGGCGCGCGGACTGGTTATCCCGATCGTCTACAACACGAGTGGTTACGAGCGCGCGAGTGCCGTGGCCGCGCTGGGCGACCTGATCGATGTGTGGCTTACCGACTTTAAATATGCCGATGCGGCGCTTGCGCAGTCGCTCTCCCATATAAAGGATTACCCGCGTGTGGCCGTGTCGGGTCTGGCCCAGATGGCGCGCGAGATCGATCGCCGCGGGGGAGAGCTGGTGGATGACGACGGGCTCATGAAGCGCGGCATCATCGTGCGCCACCTGGTGCTGCCGGGGCATGCGGATGACTCGTGCCGCGTGTTAGACCTGGTGTGGCAGACGGTGGGCGACGTGCCGATCTCGGTCATGAACCAGTACACGCCCAATGCGCTCATGCGCGAGCAGGGCGGCGAGTTGGCGCGCGCCGTGACGCGCGAGGAGTACGAGCAGGTGCTCGACCATGCCGACGACCTGGGCTTTACGACAATGTTCTGGCAAGAGGGCGGCGCGGTAGACGAGAGCTTCACCCCCGCCTTCGACACCACCGGCGTCCTCACCAGCGCAAAGTAGAGCGCACGCTGATGATTTTTCTGGGACGGGGATTAAAAAATCATCGAGAGGATCGCCTGTTCGAAAAGTTGTCAAAATAGCCGCGTCCCAAAAAGACTGGTTATTGGGCGTTGACAGTTGGTGAGCCGTAGGTAAAATATCGACTTGTCCTGGGGACGTAGCTCAGTTGGGAGAGCGCTGCCGTCGCATGGCAGAGGCCGAGGGTTCGACTCCCTTCGTCTCCACCCACGGATTTGATAAGCCGCTGACATTGTGTCGGCGGCTTTTTTTAAAAGAAAGGGCTATATCATGGCCGAGCTTGAGTCCCAACCATTGTCCGACGAGGAGCGCGCCGAGTTGGAAGAGCTCCGCGCTGAGAAGGCCCGCCGCGAGGCTCGGGAAGAGGCCCGTCGCGAGCGTGAGGAGCTGGCTGCCCTGCGTGCCGAGCGTGCGAAGGCCGAGGAGGCCGCCGCGAACGCCGCATCCGCATCGGCGCCCGCGCCCGCACCCAAGCCCGCTGCTGCGAAGCCTGCACCTGCCGCGCCCAAACCTCAGCCTAAAAAGGCCGCCCGTCCCAAGTCCGTCGAGCCCAAGCCGAGCCGTGACGAGATGACCTTTGCCCAGCGCATGGTTACCTCCAAGGAGCCTATGGGCGAGAACGAGATCCCTGGCATGGCGCCGGCTCAAAAAATCATCATTGTCCTTGCCCTCATCGCGTTTGTCATCTTTATGGGCTACACGATCCTGACCAGCATGGGCCTGCTCTAACCGACTCGCATTGGGCGTCATGTCCGCATGCTCTGCTCTCGTCCAACCCTCAAATTCTGCACCACACATCCGAAAGGTCGCCCCATGGCTTTGACCGACATCTCGCATCCCACCGACATTGCAATGCTCACCGATCTGTACGAGCTCACTATGGCCCAGGGCCTGTGGGAGAGCGGCAAGGCCAATGAGCAGGGTTGTTTTACCGCGTTTTACCGCGACCATCCCTTTGGCAGCGCCTATGCCGTCATGTGCGGCACCGCCGAGCTGCCCGAGCTGGTCGAGAATCTGCGCTTTACGCCCGAGGACATCGACTACCTCGCCTCGCTCCAGGCCCCTGCTGGCGGTGCGATGTTCAAGTCTGGATTCCTCGACTACCTGCGCGATTTTCGTGCGCATGTAAACATCGACGCCGTGCCCGAGGGCGAGCTCGTCTTTCCGCGCGAGCCCATGGTGCGCGTCACCGGCCCCGCGCTGGAGTGCCAGCTGCTCGAGACGGCGCTGCTCAACATCGTCGGGTTCCAGACGCTTGTCGCCACCAAGACGGCGCGCGTGGTGCTCGCCGCCGACGGTCGCCCCGTGGCGGAGTTTGGCCTGCGCCGAGCCCAGGGTCCCGATGGCGGCCTGGCCGTTGCGCGCGCGAGCTACGTTGCCGGCTGCTCCTCTACGTCCAATGTGCTCGCCGGCCGCCGCTACGGTATTCCCGTCTTTGGCACGCATGCTCACAGCTGGGTGATGAGCTTCGATTCCGAGCTCGAGGCCTTCCGTGCCTTTGCCAAATCGAGCCCCAAGAACTGCACGCTGCTCATCGACACCTATGACGTGCGCGAGGGCTGTGAACATGCCATTACGGTTGCCAAGGAGATGGAAGCGGTGGGCGAGCGCTTGTCGGCCATTCGCATTGACTCCGGCGACCTCGCCAAGCTCTCCAAGTATGTTCGCGGCCGTTTTGATGCCGAGGGCCTGCCCTATGTGGGGATCTCGGTTTCTAACGATCTGGATGAGTACACGATTCAGTCGCTGCTCGACCAGGGCGCGCCCATCGACAGCTTTGGCGTGGGTACCAAGCTTGCGACCTGCTATGACCAGCCGGCGCTGGGCGGCGTGTACAAGCTTTCCGCCCGCCGTGCGAGCGAGGCAGATCCATGGACGCCGGTGGTCAAGCTCTCCGAGCAGCCCTACAAGCGCACGATCCCGGGTGTGCAACGCGTGCGCCGTTATTACGACGGCTTTGGCGGCCCGGTCTGCGACATGATCTACGACGAGGACCATCTGGCGGGGGAGGGCGCCGCGCGCGGCAATACCCTCGTGGCCGTGAATGATGCCGCCCTGGTGACCGACGTGTCCGAACTTGAGTATCGCGAGCTGCTGGTGCCGATCGTGCGCGATGGCAGTGCGGTGGCTCCGCGTGAGAGCATCCAGGACGCGCGCGAGCGCTGTGCTTGGGCGCTCAATCATCTGGACGCAGCTTTCAAGCGCTTCCTGTACCCGCAGACCTATGTGGTGGGCATGGAGCAGGGCCTGGCTCAGGTGCGCGACGAGCTCGTGCGCAAGAACATGGCCGCGGCTTCTGCCTTTCCCTGGGCTCACTAATTTCTTGGGTGGTAGGGGCGAGTCACGCTCCCTTGGCCGCCAGCTCGGCCGTTCGCTGAACAGTTGATTGGTTTGACGTATGACGACTTCTTATAAAACGATGGTGGTAAAGATCGGTTCGTCCACGGTTGTGGGCACTGACGGCAAGGTCAACCGCTCCTTTATCGGCGGGCTTGCCGATCAGGCCGCAGCGCTGCGCAAGCTCGGCTGGCGTCTGGTCGTGGTGAGCTCGGGCGCTATCGCCTGTGGCTATCCCGTGCTGGGCTTCGACCGCAAGCCGGTCGGCGACCTGCCGAGCCTGCAGGCTTGCGCCTCGGCTGGTCAGTGCATCATCTCGTCGGCCTACGACGAGGAGTTCCATGCGCGCGACCTGCTCACCTCGCTCGTGCTGCTCACGCGCCACGATACGGCCCGCCGCACGTCTTACCTGCACGCGCGCGACGCCCTGCTGCGCCTCGTGGAGCTTGGCGTGGTGCCGGTCGTCAACGAGAACGATACCGTTACCGTCGATGAGATTAAGTTTGGCGACAACGACACACTGGCGGCGCTTGTGAGCTGCCTGGTTTCTGCCGATCTGTGCGTGACGCTCTCGGACATCGATGGCCTCTATACTGCCAATCCGCATGAGGACCCCACGGCCGAGTTTGTTCCTGTCGTGCATAAGATCGATGCCAAGATTATTGCCTCGGCGGGCGATTCTTCCACATCGGTGGGCACGGGCGGCATGATTACCAAGATTCGCGCGAGCCGCATCCTGATGACGGCGGGCATTCAGAGCGTGATTTGCTCGGGCGAGGAGCCCGATGCGCTCGTGCGCCTCGCCCGCGGCGAGAGCGTGGGCACGCTGTTCGATCCGCCGGCTGAGCGTCTGGACATCGCACCCCGCAAACTGTGGATCGCGCTGGGCGACAAGGCACATGGGTCGGTGACGGTTGATGATGGTGCTGCGAAGGCGCTGGTTAGCCGTGGCTCTTCCTTGCTTGCGGTGGGTATTCGCGAAGTCGATGGCCAGTTTGCCGAGGGCGATGTGCTCGATGTGTGCGATCCGAGCGGTATGGTCGTCGCCCGCGGTATCGCCGAGGCCGATTCGGACGTGCTGGAACTTGCTGCCGGTCGCCGCCAAGACCAGATTGCCAGCAACCGCCTGCTGGCAGACCTGGCCGAGAAGCCCGCGATCCACCGAGATAATTTGATCGTCTTCGCCTAACGGGTCGACGCTGCGCGCCGCCCAGAGCGACAATTTGTCATTCAAAAGGCGAGGCATGACCATCAGGTCTATGCCTAACCAATTGACGCTGCAAACGCCCCTAAGCGGCAATCTGACGTTCAATCGTCGGGCATGACCA
>UQXB01000029.1:0-24746 GCA_900544935.1 uncultured Collinsella sp. | reverse complement strand
TTACCTCACTTTAGCAAAAGGGGTAGTGCTTTCCCGTGCCTACCCTTATACGGAAGAAGATAAAGTTCCTGCAAAATATGACACGGTTCATGTTGAGATTGCCGCTTATATGCTGAATAAGCGTGGGGCAGAGCCGGTAGATCATGGTCAGAATCAGCGTGCGGATCTGATAGCCGTCAACGTCGGCATCGGTACAGATGATGACCTTGTTCCAGTTGAGGTTGTCCAGGTCAAAGGCGCCAAGGTTCTTGATCCGCTTGTCTTTGATCTCCACGCCGCAGCCCAGCACGCGCATGAGGTCCATGATGATGTCGGACTTAAAGATGCGCGGGTAGTCCTCCTTTAGGCAGTTGAGGATTTTGCCGCGGACGGGCATGACACCCTGGAACTCGGCATCGCGCGAGGTGCGAATGGCGCCTGCTGCCGAGTCGCCCTCTACGATGTAGATCTCGCGGCGGCTCTTGTCCTTGGAGCGGCAGTCGATGAACTTCTGCACGCGGTTGGCCATGTCGGTCTTCTGCTGCAGGTTGGTCTTGATGCTCTGGCGCGTCTTCTCGGCGTTCTCGCGCGAGCGCTTGTTGATGAGCACCTGCTCCATGATCTTGTTGGCGGCGTCCTTGTTCTCGATTAAGTAGGTCGAGAGGCGCTCCTTAAAGAAGGCCGTCATGGCCTGCTGGATAAAGCGGTTATTGATGGCCTTCTTGGTCTGGTTTTCGTAGGACGTCTGGGTGGAGAAGCAGTTGGTCACCAGTACCAGGCAGTCCTGGACGTCTTGCCACTTAATGCCACTCTCGTTTTTGTTGTACTTGCCCTGTTGCTTAATGTAGGCATCGATGGCGCTGGTCAGAGCGCTACGGGCCGCCTTCTCGGGCGAGCCGCCGTTCTCGAGCCAAGAGGAGTTGTGGTAGTACTCCTGCATCATGAAAGTGCGCGAGAAGCACATGCAAGCAGTGATTTTTACGTTGTAATCGGGCAGGTCCTCGCGATCGCGACCGCGACGGTCAGCCTCGATAAAGAAGGGCTCGGTAAGGTAGTCGGTACCGACCTTCTCGAGCACGTAGTCCTCGATGCCCTTGGGATAGCAAAAATCCTCTTCGGAAAACTCGCCATCGTCACCCTCAATGCGCAGGCGGAAGGTCACGTTGGCGTTGACCACGGCCTGGCGGCGCATGGTCTCGCGATACCAGTCGTGAGGGATGCTAATCGAGGTAAAGACCTCAAGGTCGGGGCGCCACTTGATGGTGGTGCCGGTACGGTCCTCGTCGCTGGGCTCAATCTCGAGCGCCTTCTTTTTTGCGCCGACGACCTTGCCCTTCTTAAAGTGCAGGGAGTACTTGTTGCCGTCACGCCAAACCGTGACGTCCATGTATTCGGAGGCGTACTGGGTCGCGCAGGAGCCCAAGCCGTTGGTGCCGAGCGAGAAGTCGTAGTCGCCACCCTGGTTGTTGTTATTATACTTGCCGCCGGCGTAGAGCTCGCAAAAGACGAGCTCCCAGTTGAAGCGCTTCTCGGAAGGGTTCCAGTCGAGCGGGCAGCCACGGCCATTGTCCTCTACCTGGATAGAGCCATCGCGAAAGGCGGTAAGGGTGATGAGCTTGCCGTAGCCCTGGCGCGCCTCGTCAACGGCGTTGGACAGGATTTCGAAGGCGGCATGCGCGCAGCCGTCGAGCCCGTCCGAGCCAAAGATGACGGCGGGGCGCAGGCGTACGCGCTCCTCGTCCTTGAGCTGACGAATACTGTCGTTACCATAGTTTGCGGTGTTTTTTGCCATGCTCGCTCTCTCGATACTCCTTTGCTGCGTTTTAGTCATATAGATAGTCAAGGTAGCATAGCCCAGCCCTTGGGCGATTCCAACCAACACGAAATCCATCGAACAATCGTTCGGAATTTGATGTAACGGCGTTTACTCGGACAAGACCGAGTTGATTCTGCCCGAGTAAGTTTGAAGGCGGCTGGAGGCGCCCTACCTTGTTTGCGGATGGATCGAATCGAACAATGGGACAAGCGTCTCGTTTTATGGGCCACGGGCGTGCGTGTGCGAGTCCCTTTGGCCCATAAGGAACGCTGTCGGGTCGTTATTTGGGCCGTGGGTCACTTCGCCGGAGCCGTGTTTCGTCATACGCTCATTGTGGAAGCCGATGCCACGGGGCGACGAAGGCCTCGGGCAACGGATGAGCTGCAAGCGAAAGGAGCGGTGAGGATGATGAAGCCCATGACGAAGAAGCTGCTGTTAGGAATTCCCACCGTGGCGCTTTCGGCTGTGTTGGCGTGTACGCTTGCTGGCTGCAGCGGTAATGCGCCGAGTGGCTCGGGCGGGAGCGCACCTGTGCAGGAGAAGTCCAAGAAGGCCAAGGCCTATGATTCGCAGACGGTCGAGGTAGCAGGCATTACCTATGAGTCTGTGGCTCACGGTACGTTCTATCGCGGCGATGCTAAGCTGCAGGACGGCTTTTACCTGCACATCAAGATCACCAACAACAACACAAAGAACAGGACGTTCAGTTCCTTTAACGTGCATGCTGCCCAGGGCGATCTTGAGGCAGGCGACCCGTTGTTTACTTCTGGCAAGGCGGCCGTGCTCGACTACGTTGCAAGCGAGGCTCCCGATGAGCTGCACGAGGGCATCGACCTTTCCGAGAGGCCAGATATCGGCCCGGGCGAGACCGTTGAGTACGTGTATTTCTGGGCGCCCAAGACGGCGTACTACGGGCCCATCACTGTCGAGTTCGTAGACGCTTATGCCCCCGCCAAGAATCATGAGGCCATGCACTTTGACACCACGGGATGCGAGACCAAGGAGTTCAAGGCGGCCGGCGGTGTGGCCGATTCTGGTGATGCGGCCAATATGACCGGCATCGATTGCGCATCGTACAGTATCGAGGCCGCCGATGGGTACACGCTGGATTCGTCCAACGAAGAGCACGAAAAGGCAGACTTCTTCCACGACGAGACTGGAGGACGCCTGAACATCAGCATCTTCCCGCGCTCGCCGGAGGAAGAGGTTGCAAGCCTAGAGCAGGTCTACGAAGGCAAGGAGACAACAACCGACCAGGTCGAGTACAACGGCATAACGTGGCTGCGCTTTACCGGTCCCGACAACGGCCATACACTGTTTGCGACGGCTCCCGCAACGGGCGAGACCGTCCGCGTGTCGATCGGCTGGAAGATCGATTGGGATGCCGCCGTGCCCATGATGGAGGCGCTAAAGCTCAAGTAGCGCTGTGATTCTCACGTCAGGCGACTCAGGGCTGGCTCCGAGTTATCGGGGCCAGCCCCTTTTGGTGTTCGATGAGCCGAGTCGGCGTCTCTCACAAAAGTAATTAGGAGCTAGCGAGGCCTATCCGAATTGACCTCATTGGCGGTGTCGGTTTCGAGCGCCGTGCGGCGGGCACTGTAGGCGATAAGGCCGGCGCCTGCCGCGGCGAGTGCTGCAGCGGCTGCCGTAAGGGGAGCGTTGGCATCGCCCGTGCCCGCAAGCGCGCCCGCTTTTCCGGAGCGCTTGTTATTGCCGTGGTCCTTGCCGCTGTCGGAGCTGCTTCCGCCGGAGCCGCCGCCCTTGTCAGTACCGTCGCCACTCGAGTCACCATCGCCGTCTGCTGTCATCGGGGCGTCGTGAAGTCCTGCCGTATCCGCGCTGTCGCATACGCCGACCTGCACTTCTGAGCGTTCGCATGCCGCGTCGGGCACATGAAGTTCGTGCAGTACGACACCCAGCGCCGAGTTTGCGCCCGGTCGAATTTCCTCGAGCGTTACGGGATCGAGCGCCACCAGATTACGCGCCTTCGCATACAGCGTTACGCGTTTGCCCACTTCGTCGCTCCAACTCTCGGGGATGGCGAAGCTCATGCGGAACTGTGCCGTGCAACCCGGTGCCAGCACGGCGTTGCCGTTGTCGGCTACCAGCGGGTGTGTTGCAAAACGTGCGCCCAGCGTCTCGAGCGCGTACTTCACGTGTGCCATATCGTTGACCGAAACGTCCTCGGCAAGCTCTGGATCGTAGATCGAAGCCATGCGTGCGTTCACGCCGAATCCGATGGATGCGCTGGAGAACGGCTGACTGGAGCCCTCTCGGTACAGATCGATCGTGCCGGCGGTCAGCAAGGTGTTGCCGTCGTTTCGCACCGTGACCATGAAGGATTCGCCTGCTGCTCCGGGCACCACCGCGCCCGAGGTAGCGACCGCGCCCGTCGGAGTGGCACACGCCACCAAGGGTACTTCGATGCCGTGCAGCTCTGCCTCGCTCTTCTCCGCGCTTACAATGTGCGTGGCGAGCGCGGAGAGCATGCCTCCCGACGTCAAAAATGTCGTTATCTGATCGACGGGATGGTCCAGCTCGCACATCACGAACGGCTCCGTGAACAGATCGCCTGCCAAGGTGCTGGCGAAGATGCGGAAGTGCTTGCCCATCACTGCTACCGGGTTGCCTTCTTCGTCGTAGGTTTGTCCCACCTTGCCATCGGTGTTCTCTACATAGAGCACGCACCTGCCGTTGTTGCTTACGCTAAACGATGCCGGGCCACAGCCTGCGGCACCCACGGGCTGCGTTGCAAATGCCGATGCGCCTCGCGTCCAAGCAATATGCTGCAGTTGCTCGTTGACGGTTGCCAAAAAGCCTGTGTGTTGCGGCCACGGCACCGCGTGGGGTACTGTGGCATCTGGCGACATAACGCCCCAGCCCGCAATGGACTGGCCGATCACGGCGTACGATGCGCAGCCACAACCGCCTGCAGTCTCGTATGCAACGGGCACCACCATTTTGCCGTTGATATTCTCGGGCGCGCCTAGCTCGATGCTCGACGGTGCCTGCGGAAAGCGGAGAACTTGGCGGAACGTCAGGCTGTCGCCCGAAACGTCCGACCACAGGGTAAAGCACTCCAGCGAAACCTCGGCCTCGCTGCCGAGCGCTTTTTCTGCGGTGGTTCCTCGGCGGTGGAGGTAGGCACCCGACAGGCGTCCGTCGACCAGCGTCTTGCCCACCGTGATGCGTGGGCACTGCAGGCAATGGTAGCCATCCTCCTGAAGGCGTCCGCGCGAGATGCTGCGCCACGACGTGTGCGATATCACGCGAACTCCGTCGTTGCTTATGCGCAGGCGCACAACGGACAGTATGCCGGATGTGCTCGCCGTATCGAAATGGGTGTTGTCGCCGGCGGGGCGCTCGCCCGAGACCAGCAGCACGTAGGCGTCCTGGTTTCCTCTTCCGTCCGTATATTCCACCACGTCGAAGTCGTAATCGTATATGCCGTCGCGCTCCACGTCGCCCTCGCCAAACCCAAGGGGGAAGTCCACGGGCGTGGGAGCGGACCACGTGCCGTTCGTCTTTGTATGCACCACCAGGCGCGAACGACCATTCTCGCCGTAGCGCACCGAGGCGATACGGAACAGGCATTCTACGCCGGCGATAATCGCCAGCTTCATGTGGGCTTCGCTGAGCACGCCAGTAAACAGCACGTTGTCGCTCGAGGGCTTGATGCCGCCACGCTCGTCCTCCGATACGCCAGCAGAATTGGCGTTGGGGTCCGCAACGGCGTTCGTCGCCTGCCCGATATAGGTGTACTCATACATCGGCGCGGCGTTTTCGTCGTTCTCTATCAGTGCGTGGACGAAATGCTCGATCTGTCCCGTGTCGTTGCTTTCTGCATCTGCCTCGAGCTCAATGCGCGTGACCACTTGATCCCAATCGCGCACGACAGGCGCGACGTTTACGGCAGTAGCCTTAACCTCGGCGCGTGCGAGCAGCTCGGCGTTGGTGACGATGGTGGCCGATGCGATAAATTGCGGCACGCCGCCCGCCTTGATGTTGCCGGGCGTGCCGAAGCGGGCATCCAACGTGTAAGGCGTATCTCCACCCAATGCGAGCTCAGAGCGCTGGAGCACATACTGGTTGCCATTGTTCACCGACATATTCCACGAATCGAGGAGTGTGGGCCACGACCCCGACCAAGCCTTGGTGGTCCACTTGAACATTACGAACTGGAGTATCACATCGACATCGACGTCTGCACCTACGCGCAGTCGCGGAAGCTGGTGTCCATCTGCCTTCTCGTACCCAATGAACAGCGTGAGTGATGCGGCGCCGCGCACGGCAGACGAAGCGACGCCTGCAACGCCGGCGCCAAAGGTGACGGCAAGTCCGATCTGGATGGTGAATGATCCTGACGTATTGGAATAGTCGAGCGAAATGTTTTTGAAGAACGCCGCACCGCTGCCGTGCGTGTGGGCGCCCACGGCGAGCGCCAGTTTTGCCAGCACCCAGGGGTTGACGTTGAGGAAAAACGGCACCGGTCCCAGGGTAAACTGCTCGGTCCAATTGAGGTCGGTTCTTACCTGGAAGAGGGCCTTGATATTGCCGTATGCGGGGGCGTTGTTGTTGCCCCAGGTTTTACCCACCCAGTCGTAGGCGAGCGAGCCGTACACCTGTGTGGCGATATCCATCGTGAACAGCGGCGTGCAATGGTGGCGAAGGAGCTTGGTGTTTCTTGGATCGGTGCCCGAACCGGCACTCATGCTCTTATATTGATTCCACTTCCCCTCCATTTCGTCGAGGTAGCGGTTTGCCTGCTTGGCACCCGACTCGCGCGGTGACTTCTTCCAGTACTCCGGATCCGGATTGCCCGAATCGTTCATATAGCTGGCTGGTTTGTATCCTCCGCCAAACAGCACGTATCCAGCAAACGAGAAATCGAACAAAATGGGGAACGCGGGCATCCAGCAGGTGAACTTGTTGCCGCCAATGCCGGGGAACGCTGCTGGGAAATCAAACGGAGTAATCTCTTGGTCCATGGTGGTGGGGACGATAGTGGTCGATCCGGATTCCGCCTTTGCTGCCGGCGCGGTAACAACGGCCATGGGGGAGGAGAGTGTATAGGTTTTGCCCTGATAGTCGAGGACAAAGCGCAGCTTGCATCCTTCCTCCAGAAGGTTTGACGCTGCATCGAGGAACTTGTCTTCGAGTGTGAACGTCGCCAGATTATTCGCGCCCGATGCGCTGGCCTTGACTTGGCCAATCTGCGTGACGGTTTCGGGTGAGCTGCTCGTGGCGGGCATTACCTTGTTGATGTGCAGCGTTGCCTGTCCACCCTGCGGCAGATGTGCCTGCACGGTAAAGGCGTGCGTGTCGGGTTGGTCGTTTGCTGCTTCGTCCGCTGGCATTGCCATAAACGTGGCGTCGGCGTACTGGATGTCCCATTCGTCGAATGTGAGCTGGCGAAAGTACGGCTCGCCGTCGGAAAGCGGACGTGTGGGTGCGGTAATGGCGGTGCCGCCTTGGACACGCGCGAGGGGAATCTCGACATCGCGGTAGCCCGCCATGCTAATGGAGATGCCGCCGTTAAAGTCGTACGCGTCAAGGAGCGTTGCCTCGTCTACGTAGCCTTCCGAAAGCGAGGCGATCTCAAAGATGGCGGTGCCTTCGTCATCGGTCGTGGCGGCGAGCTGCTTGCCTGCGGCATAGCGCGATGTGAGCGTGACCTGAGCACCCGTGATGGGCATATTCTTGTTGGCGACGTCGACCACGACCACACCGAACATGGTGCGCGAGAGCACCAGGACCTTGAAGGGGTCTTCTTCGTCGGCATAGGCCGCGGTGGGCGCGAACGGCAGCAGGAAGGCATTTTCGCTTCCCGGCACGCGCGGCAACATAATGCTCGCCAGCGAGGATGCTCCGGCAACAAGTAACGAACGGCGATCAAGCATCTTTGGCTCCCATCCCGCAGGTATCGGTGGAAATAATCCAATTTTGCGAGAAGTCGCCCCGTGGCGGTAGTGCCGTTCAAGGGTCAAAATGTCCAAATTAATCGAGCGAAGCGCCGGGGTTCCGGAACGCGCTCGATGCGCTTGGCGGCCCGGTCGCTAACGCAACATATGCGCGACCAGCTCGGCGCGTGTGCCGATGCCAAGCTTTGCGTATACGCCGGATAGGCGGTTTTTGACGGTGCCCGGCGATACTCCCATATGGCGTGCGATTTCGGCGTTGGTCCATCCGCGGCAGGCGAGCATGGCCATGGTGAACTCCGTGGTCGTTAGATCGTCGGCTACGTCCTCGCCCGAATCGGGGTTGTGGATGCGCCGCCAGCCGTAGCTGAAGCGGTACGTGATCTCGATGATGCGAGCGAAATCGTCGGGGTATTGCGATTTTAAACATGCCTCGATGAGTCCCTGTAAAAGGCCGTGGTGCTCGCCAATGAGCTCGATAAGGCCGTCGGGGCGCGCAATGTTCCAAGCAGCTCCAAAATGCGTTTTTGCGGCGTCGATGTCCTTGAGGCTCATGCATGCCATGGAAGCTGCCAGGTGCAGGAACAGTTCCGAGATGGGATAGCTTCCCTGTTTCATGATGAGGGCGTTTTCCACCATGCCTAGGCTGCGGCCGTATTCGCCGCGCAGATACAAGGCGTGCGCCATCACGTAGCTGGAGAACAGACGCAGTCCTTCGGGTAGGTGCGCCGCAAGCGGATAAAACTCTTCGGCGGAATACGGGGAAGGCAAGTGCAGCAGGACGCTCGCGGCCGAGGCGAACAGGATATGCGTGGCGTGGACGGCGGGCGACTCCTCGTCAGCCGGCGTATCGAGGATGCCAGCAAGGCACCGGCGGGCGTCGGCGATACGGTTGAGCGACAGGCTGGCGTATCCGCAGATAAAGCATGCGGAATAGCACAGCGCGGGATCGGTGGCGTCAAGATAGGGGCGCGCCGTCTTGGCAGCGAGGGCGGCCTGTCCGCGAAAGTACAGCGCTTCTGCCGTGGCGATGGTGCGTGAATCGGGGTCGGAAATGCCTGCAACCGCAGCGTCAATCTGCCCCGGCACAAAGGCGGTGCACATCAACGGCATGGGAACGCATGGGTAGCCATCGCAGTCCATCTTCCATCTCCCAACAGCTGGCAACAATGCAGCAATTGTACTCCTGTTGCTCGGGACCCCTTTCGTTTTACTGTTCGGTTAACGCTGCGGATCGTTTTGGAAGGCTTACGAGCATCACGGTCCCGTTCTCGGAACTTGTTTCGACCTCTACCGTGCCACCGTGAAGCGCTGCAATCTCCCAAACAAGCGCTAGTCCGAGTCCTGCGCCGCCGTATGCCCTGCTGCGGGATTTGTCTAGGCGAAAGAACGGTTGGAAGATACTCTCACGGTACTGCTTGGGTATTCCCGGGCCCTCATCTTTGACTCGCAGGAACACGTGGCTGTTGCTGTCGCAGATGGAGACGTTGACAGTCGAGCCGGAGCGGCTGTAACGGATGGCGTTTTCGACCAGATTAAACACCAGCCGATAGAGGAGCGTGTCGCTCCCGATTACTAAAGCGTCTCCAGCACAATTGAGGGCTATGCCCTTATTCTCGGCAAGTGGCGCAAGGTCGGTGAGGACCTCTTCGGACAAGGGACCGAGTTCAACATCGTCCTCGCAAGGAACGCTGCGGAGCTCGCTCATCTCGAGCAATACCTTGGTCATTCGAGACATGCGCTCAGTTTGTTCTTGTAGCAGGCCGAACAGCTCGGCTGTTTCGGGTTGCAAACCGGAGTGCTCAGAGATGAATAGTTCAATCTGTGCTTGCATAAGGGAGAGCGGGGTGCGCAGCTCGTGTGCGGCGTTGCCGGTAAACTGACGCTGTGCAGAGAACCCTTCGCAAAGACGGGCAATCATGTCGTTGAAAGAGGCGCTGCATCGTTGTAGCTCGGTGGGCACATCTTCGCTGAGCTTAATTTCGCTTAGGTTGTCAGGCTGCACGCGCTCAACCTGGGCCGCAAAAGCCCGCAGCGGTTTGAGTGCACGGCCGCTCACAAAGTATGCCAGCGCGCCGCCAAGGAGTGTGACTCCAGCCGTGATGTACCAGGTTGTCGTGCCAAAAGACTCTTGTGCGTCGTTTACGACGACCGTGACCTCGTCATCGAGGGCTGCTTGTGTTGGGTCAAACGCCTGGGGCGAATCCGCGCCGGTAGCGGTAAAGGCCGAGATGTCACTGCCGATGGCATCCATGTAGCGCATGCCCGTATAGCCGACCAGGCAGTTCGTCAACACGCACGCTGCGCACGTGAGCAGCGCCGTCATAATCGTTATGCGCCATTGCAGCGAAAGCCTTTTCATTCGCTATCCTCCATAACGTAGCCCTCTCCAATCCGATTGCGAATCGGGTCGTATCCCAAAGCGCTGCGTAGCTTTTTGCGGAGTGACGAGATGTGAACGCGGGTTGCGTTGCTAAAGCTGTTCACGCTGCTATCCCAAACGTGCTCGATAAGCTCCTCTTGACTTACCGGACGCCCCTGATTAAGCATCAGGTATTCCAAGATTCCCGTTTCCTTGCGCGTAAAAGATAAAGCCTCGCTGTCCACGGAAGCGATGCGCGCCTTGGTGTCAAAACGGAGCTTTCCGCAGGTTAAAACTATGTCGCTTTGTGTAAAGCGTCTGAGGGTAAGGCTGCGGATCCTTGCCGCAAGCTCGTCCAGATGAAACGGCTTGGTGAGGTAATCGTTGGCGCCGGCATCGAGTCCGGCGACTTTATCGGATACTTCGCCGCGTGCGGACAGAATCAGTACCTTAGTCTCGCAGTCAGTTTTCCTAAGTTCCCTGAGCACGGTCATGCCGTCGATGCGGGGAAGGTTGAGGTCGAGTACCACGAGGTCGAAGGCCTCAACGTTCAGTAGGTCGAGCGCCTCCTGTCCGTCGTGACAGCAGTCGACGCTGTACGCCAAGTTTCGCAAGCTGCGCGCGATTGCGTCACACAGCGCCCGCTCGTCCTCGACGATCAAAATACGCATAACAGTCTCCTTGCACATTTCAAATCGCGCTTAACACGGATTTTATAGCCGATATGGTCCAATGGTCGCGTTACGAAAGGAGTGGTCAGGTTGTTCAAAGCGGTAAAACCCGTGGTACAGGTCGCTTTGTTGATCGTCGGAATTGCCATGGTGTGCTTTGGCGTTATGCGTGGCGAGGCGGATGCCGTGCTGGCCAAAGCGATTAGGCTGTGCTTGGAGTGTATCGGAATTGGATAAAAGAGAAAACACTGCGTCGCATGTTTTGGCTCGATTTCGCGGATTCATTCAGGCGGCGGCGACGCTCGTCACCAACATTCACCTGCCAAACTTTGCCAAAGGCGGCATCTATCAGGGCGCGGGAAAAACAGTCTGCGTACCTGGACTTAATTGCTATTCGTGCCCCGCGGCATCGGGTGCGTGCCCCATCGGGTCGTTCCAGTCGGTGGTAGGTTCATCCAAGTTCAACTTTTCTTACTACGTCACCGGTACGCTCATTTTGCTCGGCGTGCTGCTGGGACGCTTTGTATGCGGCTTTCTGTGCCCGTTTGGCTGGCTGCAGGAGCTGCTTCACAAGATTCCCGGCAAAAAGATTTCGACAAAAAGGCTCAAGCCGCTCACGTACATCAAGTACGTTGTGCTGCTGTTTGCCGTGGTGCTGCTGCCCGTCTTGGTGGTTAACGACGTGGGGATGGGAGACCCGTTCTTTTGCAAGTACATCTGTCCACAGGGTGTGCTCGAGGGCGCCATTCCGCTGGCGGCTGCCAATGCCGGCATTCGATCTGCGTTGGGACAGCTCTTTACTTGGAAACTTGCCGTTCTCATTGCCGTGGTAGTGCTGAGCGTTTTGTTCTACCGCCCCTTCTGCAAATGGATTTGTCCACTCGGCGCATTCTATGCGCTCATGAATAAGGTGTCCCTACTGGGGATCCGGGTCGATGCATGCAAATGCGTCTCGTGCGGCAAGTGTTCAAAGGTTTGTCAGATGGACGTTGATGTGGTCCGCGCGCCCAATCATGCCGAATGCATCCGGTGCGGAAAGTGCATCGGGGCCTGTCCCGTCGATGCCATCAGCTATCGCTATGGCCTGGATGTGTCGGCGGAAAAGCTCCCCTTGACCGCCGATAAAAAGTAAACAAGCTTCGACAAAACGGAGGAATGACCATGAAGCTTTCTAAGATTGCGGCCCTGTTTATGGTGCCGGTATTGGCCTTGTGCCTTGTGGCATGTTCGGCGCCCGGTGGCAATGCGAGCGAATCTGCGAGCTCCGATCCTAAGATCGCAGAACTCACTGCGCAGAAGCCGGCCAATGCCGACGAGGCCGCCGAGCTGTATGCGAAGCTCATGCAGAAGGAGAACGAGATCTTTTCGAGTGATAACGCGCTGTGGGAAAAGGTATTCAATGCGGCAAATAAAGACTCGGCAATGATTGAGGACGGCAGCAATTACGGCGATTTCCTGCTCAAGACCATCGACGGCGCCAAGGATGAGTTCACGGCGGATGAGCTTAAGACGCTCAAGGCCGGTGCACAGCAGATCAAGGAGATCGAGGACAGGCTCGAGAGCCTGGAGAAGGAGTTCCCCGGCTGTGGAAGCACGCCGAGCGCAGGCGAGAGCGTCGACGCTTCGGCCGCTGGCATGACGGCTGGTGCCAATGCTTCGAGCGAGACGACGAAGTTCCCCAGCTTTACGGGCAAGGACCTGGATGGCAACGACGTGAGCAGCGACGAGCTGTTCTCTAAGAACAAGGTCACCGTCATGAACTTCTGGTTCACCACGTGCAAGCCGTGCGTGGGCGAGCTGGGCGATCTTGAGAAACTGAATCAGGAGCTTGCCGAGAAGGGCGGCCAGGTCGTGGGCGTCAATTCCTTTACGCTCGATGGCAACAAGGGCGAGATTGCAGATGCCAAGGACGTGCTGAGCAAGAAGGGCGTGACATATAAGAACATCTGGTTCAAGTCGGATAGCGAGGCCGGTAAGTTTACGTCAAATTTGTTCTCGTTCCCGACAACGTATGTCATCGATCAGAATGGCAACATCGTAGGGGATCCAATCGTGGGAGCCATCAGCTCCGCCGAGCAGCGCGCAGCGCTCGACAAGCTTATCGACCAGGCGATTGCGAATAGCGAGCAGTAGAAAACGCGTAAAGCATAGCGAGGATCGTGTGTCGCTGTGCGAAGTAGTTCGCTCCCTTTCAAGATAAACTCCACCATATAGAGGTCCCGCTCGGGACCTCTTCTTTTAGGCACCGTCCCGTTCGTTTTTTGATGCGGTTCCCTACATTCCTCACTGGCGCCGGCAAAAAATGGGGATAGAGTAGGACAAACGCGTCGAATACGAACGGCGGGGGAGAGCGGGCGAATGTGCCTGCGCAGGAGAGGTTGCCGTCCATGCTGGAGCTCAAAGGTATTTGCAAAAGGTACGTTATGCAGTCGTTTACGCAGGTGGCGCTCGACAGCGTGAGCCTGTCTTTTCGCGATAACGAGTTCGTGGCCATTCTGGGACCTTCGGGGTCGGGCAAAACTACGATGCTCAACGTTATCGGTGGGCTCGACCACTTTGATTCTGGCGACCTGCTGATCGACGGTATTTCGACCAAAGACTTTCACGATCGCGATTGGGATGCCTACCGCAACAACCGCATCGGCTTTGTGTTCCAAAGCTATAACCTCATTCCGCATCAGACCATTTTGGAAAACGTGGAGCTGGCGCTCACGCTCACGGGCGTGGGGCATGCCGAGCGCCGCCAGCGTGCGCGCGAGGCGTTGGAGAAAGTCGGCTTGGGCGAGCACGTTAACAAGCGCCCGAGCCAGCTTTCGGGCGGGCAGATGCAGCGCGTGGCCATCGCCCGCGCCCTGATTAATGATCCCGAGATTGTGCTGGCAGACGAGCCGACCGGCGCTTTGGATTCAACGACATCCGTACAGGTCATGGACCTGCTCAAGGACGTGGCGCGCGACCGCCTAGTCATCATGGTCACGCACAATCCCGAGCTGGCGTACCAATATGCCACGCGCATCGTCAATCTGGCGGACGGCAAGATCACCGACGATTCCGATCCCTTCGATGCTGCCAAGGTCGCGCGTCGCGAGGCAAAGCCTACGCGCAAAACCTCGATGAGCTTTGTGACGGCGTTGGGGCTTTCTGCCCGAAACCTCATGACCAAGAAGGGCCGCACGGCCATGACGGCCTTTGCGGGCTCGATTGGCATTATCGGTATCGCGGCGATTCTGGCGCTGTCCAACGGCGTAAACGGCTACATCAAAAAGGTCGAGGAGGATACGCTCTCGAGCTACCCGCTCACCATCTCCAAGCAGGATTACGACCTGTCGTCCATGATGGGCGGACAGGGGGCTGCGGATGATGACTCGCCTGAAAACGTGGATTCATCCGACGACAGTGCCGGCGGCAAGGCTAAAGGAACCGATAAGATTCCTGTGGTCACGGCCGTAAAGGATATGTTTGCGAGCGTTAAGTCCAACGACATGACGAGCTTTAAGGCATGGCTCGATGCCGGTGGCGACGGCATCGATAAAGAGGTCAACGCCATTCAGTACGGCTACGGTGTATCGCCGGTTGTCTATCGTGCCGGCAAGGGCGATGAGAAGCCTGTCCGGCTGGTGCCCAACGCCATGACCGAGGCCATGAGCGGAGGCGCGAGCTCGGCGGCAACGGTGAGCATGGAATCCATGGGAACCTCGGTCTTTAACGAGATGATCGACGACCAGAGCCTGCTCGACAGTCAGTACGATGTCGTCGCCGGTCATTGGCCCACGTCCGCCAACGAAGCCGTAATGGTGCTCTCGAGTCGTGGCACGGTGGGTGACTACACGCTCTACAGCATCGGCGCGCTGGATATCAATGAGCTCAACGATCTGGTAAACAGCGCTATGACGGCTGACGGTGGGGTCGAAACGCCCGAGACCGGCACCGAATTTACCTACGACGATGCGCTGTCCACGACGTTTAAGGTGCTGTCGCCGGCCGATGCCTATCGCAAAAACGAAGAGACCGGCATGTGGACTGACATGTCTGACGATGCCGACTTTATGACGGCCAAGGTTGCCGACGGTATCGACGTGCACATTGTGGGTGTGGTGCGACCTAACGAGACCGCCAACGCGAGCGCGTTGTCTCCGGGTATTGCCTATACGCATGCACTGACTCGCCAGCTTATGGAGCGCGCCGCCGATTCGCAGATTGTGCAGGAGCAACTCGCCCACCCCGAGACGGATGTCTTTACGGGCAAAACCTTCGACGAACTGCAAGGCGAGGCCAAGCAAGGCGTGGATCTGGGCAGCATGTTCAGTGTGGACGAGGCAGCGCTCAAGAGCGCGTTTTCGTTCGATACATCTGCGCTCTCGGGTGCAGCCGGCGGTATGGACCTTTCTGGCATCGATCTGTCGGGGCTGGACATTGACCTTTCGGGCGTTGGCAAGGACATCGACTTCAGCGACATCATGGCAAAAGCGCCAACCCCAGATTTCTCGGGTATCTTTGACGGTCTGGAACTCACGCCCGAGCAAATGCAGCAGGTGGGAACACTAGCCAACCAGCTGTTTGAGGGCTTTTTGCAGTCTGATCAGTTTAAGGCGCTGTCGCCCGAAGACCTTAAGGACGCGTCAAAGCTCGCCGCCGCATTTTCGACGTATCTTGAGAATGATGCCGCAGCCCAGCAATATCTGGCTCAGCTCAAGGCACTCGGTGGCGATGCCCTGGCCGAGCGCCTGCAACAGGCGATGACCGACTATGTGCAAAAGCAGCTGGCTCCGTATCTGCAGCAGGCTATGGATCAGGTGATGAAGACAATTAGCGAGCAGATTGCGACGACGGTATCGTCCCAGCTCAAGGCGGGCGCGGCAGGGCTCATGGGCCAGATAGCGACACAGATGTCTTCGAGTTTTGCCAACCTGGCGGGCGCTATGCATATGGATGCGAGCGCCTTTGCCCACGCCATCCATTTCAACATGGACGCCGAGGATCTGAGTTCGCTCATGATGAGTTATGCCAAGGCATCGCAGCTTACCTATGACAACAACCTGACCACACTGGGTTATGCGGACGAGGCGGACCCCATCTCGGTCAAGATTTTCCCGCGTGACTTTGAGGCCAAGGAGCGCGTACTCGACCATATCGATGCGTACAACAAGCAGGTCAAAGCCGCCGGCCACGACGAGCAGGCAATCTCGTACACCGACTACATGGGCATCATCATGGGCTCGGTGACTGATATCGTGAATACCATCAGCTTGGTGCTCATCGCATTCGTGAGTATCAGCCTGGTGGTGAGCTCCATCATGATCGGCATCATCACGTACATCAGCGTGCTGGAGCGCAAAAAGGAGATTGGCATCCTGCGCGCGATTGGCGCGTCGAAGCGTAACGTGGCAAACGTGTTCAACGCCGAGACCTTTATCGAGGGCCTCATTGCCGGCGTCTTTGCCATTGTCGTCGTGGTGCTCGTGAGTTTCCCGGTCAATGCCTGGGCACTTGCGGTCAAACAGGTTCCCAACCTGATGAGCCTGCCCGTGCAGGATGCGCTGGTGCTCATTGCAATTTCGGTGCTGCTAACGGTCGTTGCCGGCCTGCTGCCTGCCCGCAGCGCATCCAAGAAGGACCCCGTCGAAGCCCTGCGCTCCGAATAATGCGACAAAGGGACAGTCCCTTTGTCACATTGAGACCCTTGCGAAAACGGGGTCTAATTACCGTTCGGCAGGTTAAGAACTCCCTCTCCCCGCTTAATGCTTGACGAAGAGTCCTCTAGTTTATATACCTATCGGTAGGCATATAGGATGTATTGCCGATAGAAATGGAGCAACCATGACTCTCACCACACCAGCCAAAAAAGATTGTCTCCGTGAAAGCGGCGCATTTGCTTGGGTCGTCGTTATTGCGCTCGGCTTAATGTCCGCCGGAACAACTGGCACATATAGCATTATTGCCGGCTCATTCGTTGCTCCAGTATGTGAAGATCTGGGCTTTGACTACACTTCTTTTTCTTTCTATTTCACCGCGATTCTTCTTGGCCTTGCGCTTGGGCTTCCGCTTTTGAGTCGCTTCATTCCAAAAGTAATCGGCAAACCATGGCATATTTGCATTGAACTCGTCCTTATTGCCGCCGGCGCCGCAATGGCGTTCTACACCGAGGTCTGGATGTTCACCGTCTCCGCCGCAGTGATCGGCATCTGCTTTTCGTTTACAACGGGCGTCTGCATGTCCGATGTCATTGACCAATGGTTCAGCAAATCGTCCGGTCTCGCCATCGGCCTCGCTTGGGGCGTTAATTCTCTCTGCACGCTGTTATTGAGTCCTGTCATTACGCTGGTCATCGAGCAGCAAGGCTGGCGTACGGGATACATCGTGCTTGCGGCCGTTTCTGCAGCTATGATTTTGCCTGCAAGCGCATTTATCATTCGCCTTAACCCCTCTGATCGCAATATGCTTCCGTACGGAGAGACCGCCTCCGAAACCCATGAGAGCTGCAGCGCCGATGAGCAGGAAGATGTCCTTTCGGGCATGGCACTCCGCGATGCCGCGAAAACGCCGTCTTTTATTCTCTGTGTCCTCTTGCTTTGCGTGGCGCAGCTCACCTGCTGCATGAACCAGCTGTTTCCAACCTATGCAAGCGAGGTCGGTTTCAATCCTATCGTAGGAAGCTTAATGGTCTCGGCAGCTTCACTCTCCGATATCTTCCTAAATCCCTTCGTGGGCAAAACATGCGACAAGCTTGGCGCTATTAAAGCAACGGTCGCATGGACAGGTGTCAGCATTCTTTCATTCCTGCTTCTTATCATTGGCGGAAGCAATGAGACCGTTTCCATCATTGCAGCTGGTGTAAACGATGTCATGTTCGCCATCGTTGGAACCGCAATGCTGATGCTTCTCCTCTCGCTCTTTGGATCACGCGATTTTGGAAGGATCTATTCGATCGTTTGCTCAGCGGGCTATGTCGTCGGTGCTTTTGGAATGCCGGTCATGATGAAGGTTTACGGCATGGCAGGGTCATTCCAGGGAGTATTTATCTTCTGCATTGCCTGCAACCTTATGATTGCTGCGTTTGCTATCGTTTCCGGCTTTCTCAATAAGGCTGCTGAAAAGTAATAAGCGCCGATTGCACCGGCATAGATTGCCACGCAACAGGGGTCGACTCCAAGCCAGATTGGAGTCGACCCCTGTTTTCGTTTTAAAGGTTGCCCGCAGGCACCATGGGCGCCAACATGCGCTTCAGCTTGGCTGGTCTATTTGAACATAAGCTCGACTATTCCCGCCCAAACCGCTTTCTCATCAATATCCTCACCTTGAGCGACCGTATTGCTTGCTCCCTCCAGAACGGTATAAAGAATTTGTACGTAGAGCATTACGTCGGCGCTATCGGAAAACGCGCCAATCTCTACACCATGAAGAAGGATGTCTTTAAGCGCATCCATGGTTCGTTTGGTCGCCGTCGCTTGACGTTCCTGAACTGCAGGAATTCGATTTGCTTGAACGCTAACCTCGGCCAGCACGCGCCGGCGCTTTTCATCGCTTCGATAGCCACCTATAACTGAATTGCCGAGCTCGATAAGCGCGGCCTTGAACCCGTCCCTATCGACTATTAGCGAGTAGTCGCGCTGATAGTCAATGGTCGGAAACATGCTGTCCAAGAGCGTAGTGAAAATCTCCTCTTTTGAGGGAAAGTAGTAGTACACCGACGGCTTGGATATACCGACAAAGTCGCAAATCTTTCCGATAGACGCTTTGTCATAACCGACTTCTGCCACAAGATCGTACATTGCGTCCAATATTTTTTTTCTTGTGCTCACGCTGCATTTCTCCATTGCAAATCACTTCCGCACTACCAACATTATTAAGGATGGCAACGGAACATCAATTCGTGTCCAAACATGACCACTATATACGGCGAACGGTATGTATCAGTAGGCGAGCGGAAATTATTCAAAATTATCTACCGAACGGTAGGTATAGTAGTACTATAGCAGGTGAAACCCCGCTATTGTCGCGGCCGGACAGCATCGCGGGAAACCCGACGGAAGGACCAACCATGTACGAGAACTATCGTATGCCGGGCGAGTTCGAGAAGCGCTCCAACGTCTATGTGACATGGCTTCCCGATTACATCCGTGCAGAGGGCTACGATAACCGCCAGCCCTGCGTTGACGTGATCAAGGCTCTGCTCGAGTATGGCGACGTTACGGTCAACCTCAATTGCGGCACCCCCGGCTCCTATGAGGAGGCTTGCTCGCGCCTGAAGGAGGAGGGGGTTGATCTCGATCGCATCGAGATCACGCAGTTCGAAGACTCCAACTTCTATGTCCGCGACAACGGTCCCAGCATCATGGTCGACGACAAGGGCCATTCTTATATGGTCAACCCCGCTTGGACCTATTACGGCGTGTGGGACAAGAACTCCCCGGAGTGCCAGTCCGCACGTAAGGCAGCCGTTCACATGGCGGTTGCGCTCGGTTGCTTCGATATCGTCAATTCCGAAATGGTTTCGGAGGGCGGCGACCGCGAGTTTGACGGTCACGGCACTCTGATCGCCATCGAGGACACGGAATGCCGCAAGCGTAATCCCGAGTTCACGAAAGAGGAAGTAGAGGCCGAGTATAAGCGCATCTACAACCTCAACAAGGTTATCTGGCTTCCGCAGCCTATGCTCGAGGACGACGACTATCGACTGGGCATCCTCGACGAGAAGGAAGACGGAACTCCCGTCTTTGGCATGAGCTTTGCAGCTCACATTGATGAGATGTGTCGCTTTATCACTCCGAACAAGATTCTTCTTGCCGAGGTGTCCGATGAAGAGGCAGCCTCGAGCAAGGCTGGAGCAGAGTCTCGTCGCCGCATTGAGGCAGCCTACGAGATCCTGAGCAACGAAACGGACTGGGAGGGCAAGCCCTTCGAGATCGTTCGTATGCCCATCGCCGAGCCTATTGAAGTCGTTATCGCCCCTGGCGATGAAGATTACGAGCTCTATAAGGGCTTCATCGACGAAATGGGCGGCAAGTTTATGGATGGCACCCCCTGGCCCGAGGGCCCCGTCCACTTCTACGCCGCAGCGAGCTACTGCAACTTCCTGATTTGCAACGGCGTCGTTCTTGGCCAGCGTTATTACCACGAGGGCATGAGCGAGGTCGTGAAAGAGAAGGATGAGCAGGCCAAGGCAGTTCTTGAGAGCTGCTTCCCCGATCGCAAGGTCATCATGATTGATTCCCTCGCGCTTAACCTGTCCGGCGGCGGCGTGCACTGCTGGACTAAGGACGTGGCGGCCAGTCGTTAGTGAGCCTTAGAGCCTGCGCTCTTTGGCTTAGGCGCCACATGTACCGCTCCCCGAGGGATATCCGTGTTTTCCTCGGGGACACATTCAACAATAATTTTGATAATAATTCGAAAGGAAATAGGCATGAACAACAGCCTCCGCGGTCGCGACTACATCAACATCCATGATCTCTCCTCCGAGGATTTCCGCTATCTCATCGATCTTGCCTGGAACCTTAAGGCTCAGAAGAAGTCTGGTGTCGACCAGCGCTACTTCCCCGGCAAAAACGTCCTCGCCAACTTTGAGTGGGGCTCGACCCGTACTCGTTGCGCATTCGAGACCTCCTGCAACGATTTGGGCATGGGCTTCACTTATCTGACCAACTCCCACATGGGTGACTGCGAGACCGTCAAGGACGCCATGCGCGTCTTTAACGGCATGTATGATCTCATCGTTTATCGCGCACAGAAGGACGAGCAGTTCCTCTATGACGTCGCCGACCTGGTTGACATCCCGGTCATCAATGCCCTTACTCTCGGCGATCACCCGACTCAGATGCTCGCTGACGCTCTTACGATGGAAGAGCAATGGGGCGGTTTGCGTACGAGCCGCGGCAAGAAGATGGCTTTCGTTGGCAACTGCGCCGGCGCCCCGGTGTGGTATGGTCGTCTGTGCGCTATGCTCGACATGGACTTCCTCGCCATCGGCCCCGACGACCTCCGTCATCAGATGTGCAAGGAAATGATCGAAGAGGTGGAGGCCTGCTACGCCAAGTACGCTCCCAATAGGACCTTTACCATCACCTCTGACCTCGATGCCCTGGATGGCGTTGACGTTATCGTTACCGAGGAGTGGCGCTACATCAACCCCGAGTGCGGCGAAGAGGTTCTGGATCCCGACGACTACAACTCCTGGCTGGGCGATGCCGAGTCTTTGTACCCCTATCGCGTCACCAGCGAGCTGTGCAAGCGCACCAACAATCCCGACATCTTCTGCATGCATGAGCTTCCCTCTGTCCATAACGCAGATCACCGTGTCGGCAAAATGCTCCTCGACCAGTGCAAGAACGACCTCCATCGCGAAATCATCACCGAGGGCTTTGAGATTGCCGACGAGTGCTTTGAGGCCAACGCTTCGGTCATCTTCCGTGAGGCAGAGAACCGTCAGCACACCATCAAGGCCGTTATGTGTGCCCTTCTGGGTCTCTAGGAGCTGTATCAATGGAAAATGCAAAGTTAAAGAGCAGCAAGGTTTACGCATGGGTTCTCGTAATCGCGCTCGGCCTTATGTCTGCCGGCACGACCGGATCCTATAGCGTCATCGCGGGCTCCTTCGTCGCACCCGTGTGCGAGGAGTTCGGGTTTGACTATTCCATCTTCTCGTATTACTTCACCGCAACGCTCATTGGTCTTGCGGCAGCTCTTCCGTTTGTCGGAAAACTCATTCCCAAGGTCGTTGGCAAGGTTTGGCTCCCCGTTGTCGAGCTTATTTTGCTTGCTGCCGGCGCAGGCATGGCCTTCTACACCGAAGTCTGGATGTTCATCGCCGCTGGCGCCCTGATTGGCGTTTGCTTCGCCTTCACCACCGGCGTCGCCATGTCCGACGTTATTGACCAGTGGTTCAAAAAATCTGGTGGCCTGGCAATCGGTCTCGCTTGGGCAGTGAACTCGATTTACATGCTCATCATGAGCCCCGTCATCACCTCTGTCATCGAGGCCGCTGGCTGGAGGACTGGCTATCTGGTGCTCGCTGGCGTCTCCGCCGTGCTCATTCTCCCCGCTTCCGTCCTGATTATTCGCTATAAGCCTCAGGACAAGGGCATGCTGCCCTATGGCTACGTCGAGGGCGAGACGGTCACCGAGACCGAGGAGACGACCGAGGATAGCACGCGTGGCGTTAGCTATGCGCGCGCCATTAAGTCGCCTGCCTTCTTCTTCTGCATCGGCTTCCTCTGTCTCGTTCAGCTCACTTGCTGCATGAACCAGCTCTTCCCGACGTATGCTTCCGAGGTTGGTTTTAGCCCCATGGTGGGCGGCTTCATGGTATCCGCTGCATCGCTCTTCGATCTGTTCCTCAATCCGATCGTCGGCACCACTTGCGATAGGTTCGGCAGCACGAAGGCCATTCTGGGCTGGCTCGCTGTCTCCATCCTCTCCTTTGTCATGCTCATGATGAGCAGCGGCAACTCGACGCTCAGCATCCTCGCAGCAGGCGTGAACGACGTAATGTACGTCATCGCTGGCACTGCCCTGACCGTTTTGGTTATGGATGTCTTTGGCTCCCGCGATTTCGGTCGCATCTTCGCGCTGATCTGCTCCGTGGGCTATATCGTCGGCGCCTTTGGCATGCCCGTTATGATGAAGGTCTATGAGCTTGTCGGCTCCTTCCAGGGCGTCTTCATCTTCTGCATCGCATGCAACGTTATTATCGGCCTGTTCTTGCTGCTGGCAAAAAAGACTGGTAAGAACCTCTCCTGGGACGAATAGTTCGATTCGTCTTAGACATACGCTGTAGGGCTTAACCTGCAGCCGCTTTGGGGCATCGACTAACATCGGTGCCCTTTTTCATCGAATGTGACAAAGGAGCAGCCACTTTGTCACATTGAGTGGCATGTAAATCGAGGTCTAATACTTTTCCGAGAAGTGAACGGCCATACTTGGACCTCCGAAGCATCGACATTTTTAGACGTCAAACCCGCAGGATTTGGCTGGCAAAACCGCAGGAAATTGCATCTCGAAAGTGCCGATGCTTCGGGGGCCCGTTTTCACTCGTTCACTTCTCGGGAAAAGTATTAAACCTCGTTGTATGGGGTGCGGCTGGAGGGTGGTCATCGTTCAGTAGCTACCTCTTCCTTGTGAATCGCCTGAAGCGCAAGGCATAATGCATGTGACAAAGGGACGGCCCCTTTGTTGTGTTGATATGAGAGAAGAGTAGATGATCCTTTCGCTGGCCCCTATGGAGGGGATTACCGGGCATGTGTTCCGTCGCGTGCATGCGGAGTGCTTCGGTGCGCTCGATTGCTATTACACGCCGTTTTTGCCGCCGCCGCGGGTGGGAAACCGCTTTGGCGGCAAGGCGTTTAAGGAGATCGATCCTGCCAATAACCAGGGGCTCAACGTGGTGCCTCAGCTGATGTCCAAGAACGCGGACGAGTTTGTGTGGGCGGCACAGGTGCTCGCCGACATGGGCTACCGCGAGGTCAATCTCAACCTGGGTTGCCCTTCGGGAACGGTTGTCGCCAAGGGCAAGGGCTCGGGTTTCTTGCGCAATCTCGACGAGCTCGAGGCGTTCTTAAGCGATGTGTGCGAGCGGTCGCCGTTGCCGGTGTCGGTAAAGACCAGGCTGGGGCTGGAGAATGACGACGAATACGAGCGCGTGCTCGATCTGTATTGCCGCATGCCGTTGGCAGAGCTGATCGTGCATCCGCGCGTACAGAAGGACCGCTATACGGGCTCGCCGCGCAAAGAGTTTTATGGCGAGACGCTGGAGCGTGCGCCGTTCCCCGTGGCCTATAACGGTGACATTTTTGATCTTGAGGATATGGACGCGCTGGTGGAGGCCTATCCCGGCACGCGCCATGTGATGTTGGGGCGTGGCCTGCTCGCGAACCCCGCTCTGGCTCGCATGGTCAAGGGCGGCCCTGCTGCAACGGCTGCTGAGCTGCAGCGCTTCCACGACACGCTGTTTGCGGCATATGCAGAAGAGATTGGCGGCAATGCGGTCTTCCGCATGAAGGAGTGGTGGTTCTACGCCAAGTGCGCTTTCGCTGATCCCGCTACCGTCCACAAGATCGTACGCAAGACCAAAAAGGTCGACGAATACCGCGCTGCCGTCGACCGCGTCTTCCGCGAGCAGCCACTCGCACCCACAGCCCGCTTCCACGGCTAGCTAGTCGTAGGGGACGTTCTTTAACGACTAGTCATTTAAGAACGTTCCCGATGACTACCTGCAAAAAGCTGTACGCCAGCATCCAAAGATGTCGAAAATGATCGACTTTGGATGCTGGCGTACATGTTTGGGTTCGGCGGGGGAGCGGTGCCTAGACAATCATTGCATCAAGTGTTATGAGTTCCCTGAGCCGTTCCGTGCGCGTTTGCCTATGGCGTTTGGCTTTTTCGTCAAACGCCTCAAGAACCGATTCGCCCACACGTGCCGACAAGACAGCGCTCCGCTCATCAGAGATCGGTGGCCTTCCCAGCTTAACGGTGCGGCCTTTCGGCCATTCATCTTTTTCGTAAGCTTCCGCAGCTTTCTCTAACTCTCCAGGGGCAAATCCCATCATTTTTTCAAGCTGCTCAGCATTCATAGCGCCTCCTATCGATCGACATAATGTCGAGCGCTGGTTCTCGGATTTCTTTTTTTGTATACAATTTTGTAGACAAAAATACAAGCAGTTTATCAGGCTAATTAGCTTGTTTTGATCCGCCTGCTCGATAGGAAATGAGCATTGACGGCTTCGATACTCCTTTGCTTTTCAGCTTGGAATTTGGATGCTCGTTGAACTTCCGGAGGGGAGCGTTTTATTAAGGTATCGAGATTCTGGGCAGGAACTCTCACTGGTCTTCGGTAATGGGACCAGCTTAATTCGCGACACAGTGTGTCGCGAATGGAAGTAGTCGTTAGGTGTCCTTCAATGGCTACTCATATAAGAACGTCCAAGTGTCGGATTTTGTCATTTAGTGTCGTTCTCAGCGACTATTCTGGAGGGTCGTGGTCGCGCGCGCAGACGTGGTGTAAGAGTGTC
>UQXB01000028.1:0-26733 GCA_900544935.1 uncultured Collinsella sp. | reverse complement strand
CGAGCGGGGGCTCCTATCTTTTTAGTGCCCTCGGATTGGGTCATAGTGTCTGTCGGTAACGAATCATCGGCTATTTCGTTGCTGGTCAATATAAGATATTGCTTTGCGTTAAACGTTATTCGATGTTCTTGAGGGTAGGGGATTGATTTGGGTCGTACTGGGGATATGACGCCGCCTTTGCGTTGGCGGTTGGGTGTTGCTGGTGGGGTGGCGCTGGTTGTGCTGCTTGTTGACCAGATGACCAAGCTTGCGGTTCGTGCCGTGGGCGACGCTTTGCATGTGACCGTCATCCCCGGTGTGATCGACTTTCTATTTGTCCGCAATATCGGTGCTGCCTTTAGCATGGGCGAGGGGCATGGCGTTGCGTTTGCTTTGCTGGCGCTTGCGGTCATTGTCGCCATTGCCGTGTACTTGCTTCGCGCGCCCCAGCTTGCTCGCTTGGAGGTTGTGGGCATGGCTATGGTCGCGGGCGGCGCCATTGGCAACGCGATCGACCGTCTGGCCTTTGGCTTCGTGACCGATTTTATTGCCACCACCTTCATCGACTTTCCTGTCTTTAACGTGGCCGATATCGGCATTACCGTGGGCGTTGTGCTCGCCCTCTTCGGCTACATGTTCTTGAGTCCCGCGGCCCGCGAGGTTGATGCGACTGCCGAGCTCAATGCCCGTGATGAGGCCCGCGCTAAGCGCAAAGCCAAGCAGCGTGGGGAGCGTGCCCGCAAGATTCGCGAAAGGAATGAGCGTTAATGGCCGACATCCATATTCTTGTTGCCGACGATTCCGCTGGTCAGCGTCTTGACGCCTATTTGGGCGCCAACGATGGCTGTCCCACGCGCTCTGCCTGCGCGCATCTGATCGAGGGAGGCGCCGTTGCCGTCAACGGTGAGACTTGTCTCTCTAAAAAGTACGCCGTACGCGCCGGCGATCGCATCTCGGTCGACTTGCCCGAGCCGCACGACCCGACCGACGTGATTCCCGAGGCCATTCCCCTCGATATCCGCTACGAGGACGACTACCTTATCGTGCTCTCCAAGCAGCGGGGCCTGGTGTGCCATCCCGCCCATGGCCACGAGAGCGGCACCCTTGCGAACGCTCTGGTCTACCACTGCGGCATCGATCATCTTGGTACTGTGCAGGGTGAGGACCGCCCCGGCATCGTGCATCGCCTGGATCGCGATACCTCGGGCCTTATGCTCGCGGCAAAAGATGACGACACCCAGCGCGCGCTTCAGAATCTCATCCGCACGCGCACGCTCGACCGCCGCTATATCACGCTTGTCCACGGGCACATCGCCATGGACGAGGGCACCATCAATACCGGTATCGCCCGTTCTACGCGCGACCGCGTCAAGATGGCGGTTTCGGATGACCCCTTTGCCCGTCAGGCCATTACGACCTTTAAGGTCCTCGAGCGCTTTGATTCCACGCGTTTTGACGACGGCTATACGCTCGTTGAGTGCCACCTGTTTACGGGCCGCACACATCAGATTCGCGTGCATATGCGCCATATCAACCACGCCTGCGTGGGCGATCCGCTCTACGGCAAGTGCGATGCGCGTGCCGATCAGGGCCTGACCAGGCAGTTCCTGCATTCTTGGCGCGTTGCGTTCGATCATCCCGTAACGGGGAAGCGCATTGAGTGCCGTGATGAGCTGCCGTGGGATCTTGCCGCGGTTCTGGACGATCTGGCCCCGCGTTCGCTTGGTCGCACTGCCGCCGGCGACGACATCGTTCCGCAGCTCGGTCTTCTCGAAGCCTAGCCAGTATTAGGTGGTTTCTTGAACTCGGTAAGCCTGCGGTAAGATATACGATTGTTTACGTTACACGTTGCTGGGAGCCTGCATGCTCGCCTTTTTACAAACCAACACACCCATCGTGATCTTCAACCAGATTGTCGTCACGCTGCTCACGGTCTGCTTTCTGTACCAGGTGGTCTTCTTTGTCATTGGCGCTCTTCGTGGCGAGGTCGCGCCTCCCAAGGCCAAAAAACTCCATCGCTATGCCTTCTTTATCGCGGCGCATAACGAGGAAGCCGTAATTGCCAATCTCGTACGCTCCATCAAGGACCAGGACTATCCGTCCGAGCTTATCGAGGTCTTTGTCGTTGCCGATGCCTGCACCGACAACACGGCGCAGCTCGCGCGCGAGGCCGGTGCCATTGTTTACGAGCGCAATGACCTGGCCCGCAAGGGCAAGAGCTGGGTCATGGACTTTGGCTTCGACCGCATTCTCAACGAGTATCCCGACACGTTTGAGGGCTACTTTATCTTCGATGCCGATAACGTTATCTCCCGCGATTACGTTTCCAAGATGAATGATGCCTTTGACCAGGGCTTCCATGTGGTCACGAGCTATCGCAATTCCAAGAACTTCGGCAGCTCGTGGATCTCGGCTGCTAATGCCACGTGGTATCTACGCGAGGCGCGCTTCCTCAACAACGCGCGTAATATCTGCAAGACGTCCTGCGCTGTTTCGGGTTCGGGTTACCTTATCTCGTCAAGCGTTATCGAGGGCATGCACGGTTGGCAGTTCCACACGCTGACCGAGGACATTCAGTTCACTACGTTCTGCGCTATTCACGGTATTCGCATTGGCTATGCGCCGGCGGAGTTCTTTGACGAGCAACCCGTGACGTTCAAGGCATCCTGGAAGCAGCGTATGCGCTGGACCAAGGGCTTTTACCAGGTGTTCTTTACCTACGGTAAGCATCTGGTCAAGTCGACGTTCCGCTATCATCGCTTTGCCGCCTACGACATGTTCATGACGATCGCCCCGGGTATGCTGCTATCGCTGATCTCGATGCTCGCTAATGCGACGTTCTTGATTGTGGGTGGCCTTTCGCATGGTTTCTTGGCTACCGAAGTCGAGATGCAGGCGTGCGCCGCTTCGCTCATTATGACCTTCGCCATGATGTATCAGACCTTCTTTATCCTGGCGCTGCTCACGACTATCTTTGAGTATAAGCACATTCACTGCGCGCAAAAGTGGCGTCTGGTGACTAACCTGTTTACCTTCCCGATCTTTATGTTCAGCTATATCCCCATCACGGTGGCCGCGCTGTTCCTGAAGGTCGACTGGGTGCCGACGCAGCACGCCGTCAACGTTACCCTTGACGAGGTCATGCAAGGCGCCAAATAACCACCACCAAAACCACCGCAAAGGGGACAGGCACCTTTGTGGTGGTTTTTGCTTTTGCGATGCAGCTCGAGGAGGAGTCCGATGGTCTATATCCCGTTTTGGATTTGCATCTTTGCCGGCGTGGCAATTGATGCCCGAGAGCGACGGTTTCCCAATGGGCTTGCCGGCGCATGTGCCGTGGCGGCGTTGGCGGGCGTTTGGCTCGACCTCGGTTTGAACACAGCGCTTGACCACGCCGGTCTTGCGGTCATCGTCTACCTTGGCCTTGTGCTTACCGAGTCGCTCTGGCGTAGAGTTCGCCACGCTCCTGGCATTGGCATGGGGGACGTCAAGGCACTCTTTGCCCTTTGTACCTTCGATCCCCTGGGCGGCGTTGTCGCGTTTGCGGTTGCGCTCCTGACCCTTGCCGTCGCTTGCCTCATCGCAAAATCGCGCTCCCTGCCATTGCTCCCGTTTTTGGTGCCGATTTTTGCCATAATCGAGGTCGTGGGCTGCACTTTGTAACCGATTGCGCATCCTTCTTAAGGAGCATGCCATGGCAACTAATCAAGAAACGGCCGTCATTAAGGCGCGCATGGACCGTATTCCCTCGGCGTTGTCGCCCGAGCTTGTCGAGCGCATTGCCGCCGATCGTGCTTCGGGCTATGTCAACCCGTATCGTTGCAACGACGATCAGGTCATTCGTCGTATTGATCGCGCCGCCGACAAAGGCACGCTTATGCGTCCGGCGTTTATGCGCGATACCGAAAAGATACTTCATCTTCCGGCGTACACCCGTTATGCAGGCAAAACGCAGGTCTTTAGCTTCCGTAGCAATGACGATCTGTCACGCCGCGGTTTGCACGTGCAGCTCGTCTCCCGCATTGCGCGCGATATCGGTCGCGCCCTGGGGCTCAATTGCGATCTAATCGAGGCGATTGGCCTGGGTCACGACTTGGGACACACGCCTTTCGGCCATGCCGGCGAGCGCTTCCTCAACGATATCTATCATGAGCGTACTGGGCGTTATTTTTTCCATAACGTGCAGTCGGTCCGCGTGCTCGACGCACTGTACGGCCGCAACGTGTCGCTCCAGACGCTCGACGGCGTGCTATGCCATAACGGCGAGTACGAGCAACGTGTGTTTGAGCTCTCGGACATGAGCTCCTTTGACCAGTTTGACCAGACGGTTGAGGATTGCATTGCCACGGGCTATAGCGCAATTGGGCATCTGCGTCCCATGACGCTCGAGGGCTGCGTCGTTCGCATCTCGGATATTCTTGCCTACGTCGGTCGTGACCGTCAGGATGCGATCGCGGCGGGCCTGCTGTCACCCGACGCTTTTGATGATGGCCGGGGCGGTGCCTACAACAGCTGGATCCTTACGCACGCTTCCATCGATATCGTTGAGCACAGCTATGGTAAGCCGCGCATCGAGATGAGCGAGGACCTGTTTGAGGAAATCCGCCGAGCCAAGCGCGAGAACTACGAGAAGATCTATAGCAAGGGCGGTATCGAAGGCGATTCCGAGGTGGAGCTGCGCGAGGCGTTCGAAAAGCTCTACGACCGTTGCCTGCGGGATCTAAACAGTGGTGACGAGTCCTCTTACATCTTTAAGCACCATATTTCGCGCATTGAGCAGCAGCTTTCCTACTACGATCGCACCTATGCCTGGCAGGACGACAAGGATCAAGCCGTGGTGGATTATATCGCGAGCATGACGGACGGTTATTTCTGCGAACTGACGAGCAAGCTGTTCCCGGGTCTAAAGTTTCCGCATCGTACCTATATTAACGAACGGTAGTTCGTATTAATTCGGTATACTGTTAGTGGAAAACGTATTTGATTAATACACGGGATGGCTATGGACGACCTTTTTTCTGCTTCGACGCGCGAGCGTTCCTTTCAGAATGCGCCGCTTGCGGTGCGCATGCGTCCCAATTCGCTCGACGAGTACGTGGGCCAGCAAAAGGCCGTCGGTAAGGGTTCATGGCTGCGTGCCGCGATCGAGCACGACGTGCTTTCGAGCGTGATTCTGTACGGGCCTGCCGGTACGGGCAAGACGACGCTGGCCCACATTATCGCCAACCATACCAAGAGCGAGTTTGTCGAGGTCAGCGCCGTCACGGGTACCGTGAAGGACCTGCGTCGTGTGATTGATGAGGCCAAGACGCGCCTGAATACGTACGACCGCCGCACCATTCTATTCATCGATGAGATTCACCGCTTCTCTAAGTCGCAGCAGGATGCCTTGCTGCATGCAGTTGAGAACCGTACCGTCATTATGATTGGCGCTACGACAGAGAACCCGTACTTCGAGGTCAACTCGGCACTGCTCTCACGTGGTCGCGTCGTGGAGCTTGAGCATCTGAAGGATGAGGATATCGCCACGCTTATTGAACGTGCGCTTGAGGCACCGCAGGGTTTGAACGGTAAGTTCTCGGCCGATGAGGATACGGTCAAGACCATTTGCACGCTGGCAGCGGGTGACGCTCGCTCGGCGCTCACGACGCTCGAACTTGCGAGCGAGATTGCCGTCACGCGTCCCGATACCGAGGGAACGCCAGCGCCCGCGGCGGGGGAGCGCTATCCCATCACCGTGGATGACGTGAAGATCGCCAACCCGCGTCGTGGATTTTCGTATGACAAAAACGGCGACATGCACTACGACATCATCAGTGCGTTTATTAAGTCCATGCGCGGTAGCGACCCCGATGCCACGATCTATTGGCTCGCGCGCATGATTGATGCGGGGGAGGATCCCAAGTTTATCGCTCGCCGTATTATGATTCAGGCTTCTGAGGATGTTGGCAACGCCGACCCGCAGGCGCTTTTGGTGGCGCATGCCGCGTTTAAGTCTGCCGAGGTCATTGGCTATCCCGAGTGCCGCATTAACCTGGCTCAGGCTGCACTCTATGTGTGCTTGGCGCCAAAATCCAACGCGTGTGAGGCTTCGATCGATGCGGCGCTGGCCGATATCCATTCTAGTGGGCTTCGCGAGGTGCCGAGTTATCTGCGCGATCGCCATCGCCCGGGCAGCGATGAATACGGTGTGTATAAGTATCCACATGATTATCCCGAAGGCTGGGTCGATCAGCGCTATTTGCCCGAAGGCTTGGAACGCGGTGCATTTTGGCAGCCTGCCGGGCGCGGCTGGGAAGAGTGGCGCGTAGAGCAAAGCGAACGAGACCGCAGCGGGAATGCACCGAGGTAGCTGCTGATAATTTTGTCCCACGTTGCTGCTCTTGGCATGTTCGGTCCCCTTTGGGGTACCATGAAAAGCGTCTGTATTTCGATTCTTCCGGGAGGCTTGTATGAGTCCCATTCAAATCGCCCTGCTGCTGCTCGCCGTTGCCGGCGTGTGGGCCATCGCTGAGCTCGCGCTTACCCTGCGCAAGACCCGCAATGTTGTCGACTCGCTCGATAAGACCGTGAACGACCTCAACAACACCATCGCCGAGGCTCAGCCTGTGGTGGCAAAGCTCGATGGCGCTGTCGATGAGCTTACGCCGGCGCTTGCCCAGATGGAGCCGCTGCTTAAGTCGAGCAAGACGGCAGTTGATGCCCTTACCTCCAATCTCGTAGAGGTCGAAGCCGTGGTTCGCGACATTTCCGAGGTTACGGGCAGCATGGCCGAGGCCAGCAATGCTGTGTCGAGCGTGACCGACTCTGCCGCCGGTGCTGTGCAGAAGCTCTTCAATAAGGTGAAGGCTCCTGCAGCCGACGCCGATCGCAAGCTCGCCGCTGCCGCTGCGGAGGCCGAGCAGCCTACCGAGCGCGTCCTAATTGGCGAGGACGAGGCCGCCGCGGGCGACGATGATGGTCAGAAGTCTGTTTCCAAGCCGGCTCAGTATTACACCTATACGCCCGCCGAGACCTCTGAGGAGTCCTGCGATGAGTAGCGAAGCAAACTGCCCTATCACGCTGACCGTTGCCGGTGACCCGCGTCTCGCTCGCCTTGTGCGCATGACGGCAGCCAACGTTGGTGCCCTGTGCTCTATGTCTGTCGATCGCATCGAGGACATCCGCATGGCTGCTGAGGAGGCTTTCATCTTTGGTTGCACCGCGGTCGACTGCGATGACATCACCATCAAATTCGATGTCGATGAGACCCACGTTGGCATGACTATTACCTTTGGCGACCAGGCTACGGTCGATGAAGACGACCAGGCTGCGGTGTATGCCGAGCTCATCCTCGCGAGCGTGTGCGACTCCTACGAAAAGACTACGGCGCCCCTGACGCTTTCCCTCGACCTCAAGGCGGATATCTAATATGACCGAACGTTCCCGGAGCGGTAAGACCGCTTGGGACAAGGAGAAAACCCGCGAGCTGTTTCGTCGCTATAAAGAGACCGGTGACCCGGACGCACGCGAGCAGCTCGTCATGTCCCACATGAACCTGGTAAGGTTTCTTGCCAACAAGTTTAAGAACCGCGGCGAGCCGCTCGATGACCTGATGCAGGTTGGTTATTTGGGCCTGCTCAAGGCTATCGACCGCTTTGACCCTGAGCGCGGACTCGAGTTCACCACGTTTGCCACGCCTACCATCTTGGGCGAGATTAAGCGTCACTTCCGCGACAAGGGCTGGAGCGTGCGCGTGCCCCGTCGCTTGCAGGAGCTCTCGGCCAAGGTCAACCAGGCTACCGATAAGCTCACCAACGAGCTACAGCGCTCGCCTAAGGTTGAGGAAATCGCTGAGTACTTGGACGTGACGGTCGATGAGGTGCTGGAGGCCATGGAATCGTCTTCGGCCTATACCTCGGTGCCCATCGAGGCTCCTGGTGCGTCCGATTCGGACGATGCCCCCTCGATTCTCGACCGTTACGCCGACGACGACAACGAGCTCGACTTTACCGATGACCGCCTAGTGATCGAGGAAGCCATCCGTGATTTCTCGCCGCGCGAGCGCGAGGTGATTGAGCTGCGCTTTGTGAAGGGCATGACCCAGATCGAGATCGCCAAGAAGCTGGGTATTTCTCAGGTACAGGTTTCGCGTCTGCTGCGCCGCACGCTTAAGAAGATTCAGGACAAGATCGACCCCGACGGAGTGATGATTCGTTCATGAGTGAGCACCCCCAACAAACCGATCGCGTGCTGCGCGACACCCGCATTCTGACGCTGCGCATTTGGGCTGTTGTCGGCTGCATTGTTATTGCTGCTGTCATCTTTAACCTTATGGGCATCCTGGCACCGGTTATTGAGTTTCTTGCCGTCGGCTCCATCATTGCTTTTGTGATGTCCCCGATCACCAACTGGCTCGAGCACCATGGCGTGAATCGCGGCATCGGTTCGCTTATCGCGCTTATTGTTGTTGTTGCCGTGCTCGTCGGTGTCGTTTGCATCTTGTCGCCGATTCTCTTTGGTCAGATCATGGAAGTCCTGAGCCGCCTGCCCGAGCAGCTTCGTGTTGCGGGTGGCGATCTCAATGAGATGATCTCGCATGCCAAGACGCTCAACAACACGCCGCTCAAGGAGTATTTGGACGATAATCTTTCGTCCCTGGTTACCGTGGCATCGAAGTATGTGTCTCAGATTGCTGCCGAGCTTGGTCGCGGTGTGTTCCCGCTCATCACCAATACGGCCTCGCAGTTGTTCGTGATCTTCCTTGGTCTGGTGCTTGCCTACTGGATGGCCTGCGACTACCCTCGCATGCATCACGAGATTTGCACCATCATCGGTCAGGAGAAGGAGACCTCGTACCGCTTTATGGCCGCCATCCTTTCTCGCTCTGTCGGCGGCTACATGCGCGGTATGGTCGTGACGTCCATCTGCGGTGGTTTCCTCGCCTTTATCGGTTTTTTGATCATCGGTCATCCGTATGCGGCGCTCATGGCTATCTTTACCGGCATCATGCATTTGGTTCCGGTCGTCGGTCCCTGGGTGAGCGCAGCAATCGCCACGGTACTCGGCTTCATGTTCAGTCCCATGTTGGCGTTATGGACGCTCATCGTGACGATGGTCGCGCAAAACGTCACCGATAACGTGATTTCGCCTAAGGTTATGCAGAGCTCGGTGCAGGTGCATCCCATCATGAGCCTCACGGCGCTCGTTATTGGCTCGGCACTCATGGGCCCCATCGGCATGATTATTGCCATCCCGCTATGTGCGGCCCTCAAGGGTATCTTCGTGTACTACTTCGAGAATGAGACCGGCCGCCAGCTTGTGGCCTATGACGGCGCCGTGTTTAAGGGCACACCGTACCGCGATGCCGATGGCAACCCGGTCGCCGCCTGCGACGCGCTCGGCGACGACACCTTCATCTACGAGTCCGAGCTCATCGGCAACGAGACCGCGCCCGAGGCCCAGGCCATGCCAGAACCCGAGCTCGATAATCCCTGGATGAAGCTCTCGGGCCTTCAGCCCGATGCTACGGGCTTTTTCAAGAATCCCTTCGCCAAAGACGACGATTTTAATATGAACGACGAAACCAAAACCGGCATCGACGGCTCCATGGACGATTCGGATTCTAAATAGGTTCTATTAACGTTTCTTGAAGTTGTAAATGACAAGAAACGCGACCAAAGCGATTGATAAGGGGCCGGCTACATAGAAAAAGAGAACGTCAATTGCGCGTAGAGTGTAATAAGCCTTATCGCCGGACGTTACTGTATACAATACGTATCCAAATGATGGTTGGTTTGCGTACCAGCATGAGAAGGCTAAGAGCGCTAAAAGTGCTACAACCAGAAGTGCATTCAGGACAAATCGTTTGCTTTTCATCGATCGCTCCTTCCGGGTGAATCTTATATGCAATTATACAGCAGTCCTTTTTCAAAGGATCGCGCAGTACTAAATAACGTGCACTTTCGCTGGAGGGTCGCTGTTTGGCGACCCTCTTTTTTGCACAGGCGCGGCGGGATGGTAATATCGTTACGTTTGAACTGTTTCGATGTGAAACCGAGGAGATTCCCTCTATGAGTGCTGACTACCCGTCAATGACTACGGCCGAGATTCGCTCCAAGTTCCTCAACTTCTTTGAGGAGCGCGGTCTTAAGCTCTATCCTTCTTCGTCCCTCGTCCCTGACGATCCTTCGCTGCTGCTTGCCAACGCCGGCATGAACCAGTTTAAGGAGTACTACCAGGGCAAGAAGACCATGAAGGAGATCGGCGCTATCTCCTGCCAGAAGTGCGTCCGCACCAACGACATCGATTGCATCGGCGAGGACGGCCGTCACCTGTCCTTCTTTGAGATGCTCGGCGACTTCTCCTTTGGCGGCGTCTCCAAGCAGCAGGCTTGCGCCTGGGCCTTTGAGCTCATCACCAAGGAGTTCAAGCTGCCGCTCGACCGCCTGTACTTCACCGTCTTTACCGAGGACGACGAGACCCACGACGTGTGGCGTTCTCTGGGCGTTGCTGAGGACCACATCTCCCGCCTGGGCGAGGACGATAACTTCTGGGCCGCTGGCCCCACCGGTCCCTGCGGTCCGTGCTCAGAGATCTACTTTGACATGGGCGAGGAGGTCGGCTGCGGCAGCCCCGACTGCAAGCCTGGCTGCGACTGCGACCGCTTCCTGGAGTTCTGGAACCTCGTCTTTACCCAGTACGACCGCCAGGAGGACGGCTCCATGCCGGAGCTGCCGCACCGCAACCTCGATACGGGCATGGGCCTGGAGCGCATGGCCGCCATCATGCAGCACAAGACCGCTAACTACGACGGCGATCTGATGCAGCACCTCATCAAGCTGGGCGAGAAGATTAGCGGCAAGACCTATGACGCCGACGATTACTCTGGCGCCAGCCGCTCCCTGCGTATCATCGCCGACCACTCCCGTGCCGTCGACTTTATGATTTCGGACGGCATCCTTCCCGGTAACGAGGGTCGCGAGTACGTCCTTCGCCGCCTGCTCCGTCGTGCCGTGTTCCACGGTCGCCTGCTGGGCATCGAGGGCGCCTTCCTGACCAAGTTCATCGACGAGGTTAACGCTCAGATGGGTGAGGCTTATCCCGAGCTGCTCAAGAATGTCGCGCTCGTCAAGGGTATCGTCGCCTCCGAGGAGGAGCGCTTCTCCACGACGCTCGACAACGGCCGCGTCTATCTGGACGAGGCCCTGGCAGCGCTTGCCGAGGGCGCCGTGCTTCCGGGCGATGTCGCCTTTAAACTGCACGACACCTTTGGTTTCCCCATCGATCTGACCGTCGAGATCGCCGGCACCGCTGGCCACGACGTCGATATGGACGGCTTCACTGCCTGCATGGAGGACCAGAAGGCCCGCGCCCGCGCCAATGCCAAGGGCGACGCCTGGGGCAGCTTCAACGACGTGTGGGTCGAGCTTTCGGACAAGGTCGCAGCGACCGAGTTCGACGGCTATGACAACGATGTGATCGAGGGCGCCAAGGTTGTCGCCATCGTGCGCAACGGCGAGTCCGTCGAGTCCGCTGCCGCCGGCGAGGATGTCGAGGTTGTGCTCGACCGCACCCCGTTCTATGCCGAGATGGGTGGCCAGCAGGGCGATGCCGGCAAGCTTTCCGCCGAGGGCGTTGTTCTGACCGTTGCCGACACCAAGAACCACAACGGCCTGTATGCCCACGTCGCGCACGTTGCCGAGGGCACGCTGGCTGTCGGTGCCGCTGTTACCGCCGCGCTCGACGCCGAGCGCCGTGGCTTCCTGCGCCGCAACCACACCGCCACGCACCTGCTCGACGCTGCCCTTAAGCAGGTCCTGGGCGAGCACGTCTCCCAGGCCGGCTCTCTGGTGACGCCCGAGCACCTACGCTTTGACTTCACGCACTTCGAGGCCCTGTCCTCCGAGCAGCTCAAGGCTGTCGAGGACCTGGTCAACCAGCAGATCTTCGCTTCCAAGCCGGTCGTGACCCGTGTCATGGGCATCGACGAGGCTAAGGCTGCCGGCGCTGTCGCTCTGTTTGGAGAGAAGTACGGCGATGTCGTCCGCGTCGTCTCCGTGGGCGCCGAGGACCAGCCGTTCTCCCGCGAGCTCTGTGGTGGCACCCATGCCGCCAATACCGCAGAGATTGGTCTGTTCAAGATCATTTCCGAGTCCTCCACGGGCTCCAATGTCCGCCGTATCGAGGCCGTGACCTCTAAGGGTGCCCTCGACTACATGGCCGACCGCCTGGCGCTCGTTGACGCCGCCGCCGCTGCGCTCAAGTGCCGCGTCGACGAGGTTCCCGCCCGCGTGGAGAACCTGCAGGCTGAGCTGCGCGAGACGTCCAACAAGCTCAAAAAGGCTCTGACCGGTGGCTCCTCCGACGCCATCTCCAGCGCCATCGAGGGCGCCGTCGAGCTCGACGGCTATAAGCTCGTTGTCGCTGAGCTCCAGGGCCTTGAGGCTGCCGACCTGCGCAACGTATGGGATACCGTGCATCAGAAGGTCGCCGGCCCTGTCGCTTGTGTCGTCGCCAGCGTGACTGAGAAGGGCACTCCGGCCCTGCTCGCTGCCGGCTCCGATGACGCCGTCAAGGCCGGTTTCCACGCCGGTAACGTGATCAAGCAGATCGCGGGTCTGGTCGACGGTCGCGGTGGCGGTCGTCCCAACATGGCCCAGGCCGGTGGCAAGAATGCTGCCGGCATCGCCGATGCCCTCGCGGCCGCTAAGACCGCGCTCGGCGCCTAAGAATCTAAGAAGTCGCTGTGGTTGCGCTCGCGCTGGACATAGGGGAGACCAGGATTGGCATCGCCGTCTCGAGCCGTGATGGCAAGATGGCGATGCCTGTCAAGGTGCTTCCGGCTGCCGAGGTCACCGGTATGGCCAAGACGTTCCGCTACCTGGTTGAGGACTATGAGCCCGACATCCTGGTAAGCGGACGCCCCCTGACCATGGCCGGTGAGCCCGGCCCCCAGGCCGAGCGCGTTGCCGCCGTGGCGCAAAAGATTGCCGACGAGCTCGATCTTCCGCTGGAGTTTGAGGACGAACGTCTGTCTTCGCAAGAGGCCAAGCGTATCCTGCGCGAGCAGGGCCTCAACGAAAAGCAGATGAGGGGCAAGATCGACATGATTGCCGCCAGCCTGTTTTTGCAGACGTGGCTCGATCGTAAAAACGAGGAGGTTTCGCATGTCTAGCGCTTCCGATCCGCGCCAGCAGAATCGTACACGGCAGCCGGCGTCGCGCCCTGCCCAGCCTGGCCAGCGTCCGGCACAGCCGACGCAGCGCGCAGCTCAGTCTGCCGCGCGCTCGGTGCAGTCCTTCTCTCATTCGGCCCAACCTGTTCAACGGACGGGTCAGCAGCCTTCTGCTCGTTCGGTTCAGCATTCGGCTTCTCACGCGGCTCAACAGCCCACTGCTCGTACGGCCCAGCCTGCAGGCGGTACCCGCTTTAAGCAGCAGGCACCTACCCAGCGAACTCAGGCCCCTCAATCGCATTCGCATCACGCTCGCGGTTCGCATGGCGTTGCTCCGGCGACCCGCTCGAGCTACAACACGCATGCTCGTCGCGGTGCTCAAAAGAAAAGCTCCCCGGTGCCTATGATTATCGGCGTTGTGGTGGCGGTGCTCGCGCTTGCTGCGATCGCTTTCTTTGTCGTGCCGGCCGTCAAGGGCTTCTTTGCCGGTGAGGATACGAAGGTCACGGCTGGTCAGCAGGTTACGGTGACCATTCCCGATGGTGCTTCAGGCGATACGATCGCCTCGATTCTCTCCGAGAACCATATCGTAGAAAATCCCAAGGATTACTATGCGGCGGTGAAAAAGCTCAACGCCGATATGTCGCTCAAGCCCGGTGATTATTCGTTCACCACACTCATGGATGCGACCAAGGTTGTTCAGCAGCTCATGGAAGGCCCCAACGCGGGCTCCAGTGCGCTGACTATCCCTGAGGGCCTGACGGTCGATCAAGTCGCCGACCGTGTGGCCCAGGCCTACGACAGCATCTCTAAGGAAGACTTCCTCAACCAGGCCAAGGCCTCCAACTACGTGGACGACTATAGCTTCCTTAAGGGCGCCGCCAACGATTCGCTCGAGGGTTTCTTGTTCCCCAAGACCTATTCGTTGGGTGATTTGCCGACGGCCGATGGCGTGATTCGCGCTATGCTCGATCAGTTTAAGACCGAGTACAAGTCGCTTGACTTTGCGAGCTGCGAAGCCAAGATCAAGGAACGCTACGGTGTGGAGATGTCCGACTACGACATCGTCAACTTGGCCTCTATCGTTGAGCGCGAGGGCCTCAACGCCGACCAGCGCGCGCACGTGGCCTCGGTCTTCTACAACCGTCTTGCCGGCAAGCTCGATGGTCTGCGCTATCTCAACAGCGATGCGACCATGATGTATGTCACCGGTGGCGAGGTTACCGCCGACGACCTGCAGAGCGATAGTCCGTATAACACCTATAAGCACGAGGGCCTGCCGCCCACGCCCATCTGCTCTCCGTCGCTCGAGGCACTCAAGGCCACGCTTGAGCCGACCGACTCCGATGACCTGTATTTCTACATTACGCAGGACGAGGAGTACTTCTCGCAAACCTACGAAGAGCATCAACAGTCTTGGAATTAGCATGAGGATTTTTAGCCCCAAACGTTACGTTGCCTCGGTCGATCGCATCGACCTTGATACCCTTTGGGCCGACGGCAAACGCGCCATTCTGCTCGATCGCGATAACACCCTGGTGCCGCGCGACACCGAGCAGGTTCCCGCCGCGGTTTCCGCTTGGCTCGATGTCGCCCGCGCCAAAGGCTTTAAGCTGTGCATGGTGTCCAACAACTGGCATCGCGACCAGGTCATGAGCTCTGCACGCGAGCTGGGACTCGAGGCCATCAGCCACGCCATGAAGCCGGCGCCGTTTGCCCTCAAGGCGGGTCTTAAGCGCCTCGGCGCCACGGCCGACGAGGCGGTGCTGATCGGTGATCAGCTCTACACGGACGTGTGGAGTGGCAACTTCGCCGGCGTCGATACTATCCTGGTTAAGCCGCAGGCAACCCAGGATCTGTGGTACACGCAGATCTTCCGTATCTTTGAGCGCCGGGCCCTGCGCGACCTTCCCTGCGAGGAATAGGTTTCGCCATGTCTCAGCACAGCAAACACGGCTGCGACCATATCTTCTTTATCGGCTTTTTGGGCGCGGGCAAATCGACGCTCGCGCGCAACGTCGGCACTATGTTCAAGCGGCGTTTTATCGATACCGACCGCCTGGTCGTGCGCCGTTGCGGTAAGTCGGTAACCGAGATTTTTGAGACCGAGGGTGAGGATCGTTTTCGCGAGCTCGAGACCTCGGCGCTCCGTTCGCTCCAAAGCGAGCGTAGCCTGTTGGTTTCGTGCGGTGGCGGTATCGTCGAGACGCCGGTGAATATTGAGCTGATGCACGAAATGGGTACGTGTGTGTACCTCGAGGGCGACTTCGAGGATTCGATTCGCCAGATTCGTCGGTCCGACACGCGGCCCGATTTCCGTTCGCCCGAGCATGCTGCGCGCTTGTTTGAGCATCGCCGTCCGCTGTATCGCCAAGCCGCCGATATTACCCTTGATATTCGCAACAAGTCCTTCGAGGACGTTTCCTACCTTTGTGCCGAGATGCTTTTGGAGCGTGGGCTGCTATGATTCGCCGTCAACTGATCAATTTCCAAAACCGCAGCGTCGATGTCCGTGTCGGATTGGGCGCGTTCGATGAGTTGTCGCGCATGTTTGCCTCGGCTGTGGGCAAGCCTAAGCGCGCGATGGTCGTTTGGAACGACGCCACATCCGAGCGTTTTGGTGAGGTCGTCGAGCATGCGCTGGTCGACGCCGGTTTTGTCATGTCACAGCTTCCCCTTGAGGTTTCGCCTGCTGGTGCCACGCTGGCCGATGCCGATGCTATCTTTGGCGCCTTGTCTGCCAACGGCATTACCTGCGACGATCTGGTTGTCGCCGTTGGCGATGCCGCAACCTGCTCGGTTGTTAGCTGGTGCGCCAACCAGTGGTGTGGCCGAACCGAGTGCGCGCTGCTGCCGACGACCTTCGACGCCATGCTCACGGTCGCGACGACCATGAAGCCGCTCATTGCCTCGTCGTCGAATGCGCTTCCCGCTATCGCGTTCCGTCCCGAACCGGGCTTGGTCGTGTGTGACCTCGACCTTGTTCGCGAGGCGGACCCCGAGGACCTCAAGCTCGGCTATGTGGTACTTGTTGGCACCATGCTTTCGAGCAGTAAGTCCCGTTGGAATCAGTTTACTGAGACCGTCCCCGAGATTCTCGCGGGCGAGGAGGTCGCGCTCGTCAATGCCGTTCAATGGTCTCAGACTGCCCGCAAGGACGTACTGATGGCCACGAACCCGAGCGCTCGCCATGCGCTCGATTTTGGCAAGACGGGGGAGCGTACCCTGCGCGCTTGCTTGGGCGATGCCGCTTCGCAGGTCCCTGCCTACCAGCTGGTGTCCGAGGGCATGCGCTTTGAGGCGCGCCTAGCACATGATGCCTGCGACTTCGATATTGATTACGTCTTTGAGGTCGATGACTGCTTGGAGGACTTTGGTATCGAGGAGCTTGCCTTCGATCTGGAGCCTGCCGCATATATCGAGGAGTTCCGCAGGCAGCAGTTTGTCCGCTCGAACCGCAGTATGTTGCCGCTGCCCGCGGCACTCGGCGCCATTCGTCTAACGAGCGTTGAGGACGAGGTTCTTGAGCGCCATGCTCACGCCTACTTGGCTTCACGCAAAGAACTTCTCTAAGATTTATTGACATCCATTGTCTTTCGTATCATGTTGAGGGGCGGGTTTTCAATCGGTTGCGGATCGCATGCGTTTCCGTCGTTCGATTGAGACCCGTCCCGTCTATATAGAGACAACAAGAAAGGAATCTGCATGTCTGAGTTTGCTGCCGGTCCTGCCGGTCGTATCGAGCGTGTCCGTGCCCTGATGGCCGAGCGTGGCTACGATGCCATCGTGGTGCGCGACGAGGCCAACCTTCGTTGGCTTACGGGCGTGAAGGGCGTCTTCGACTACACCTTCGAGTTCCCGCACGCTGCGTTTATTACGGTCGACCAGTGCCTGTTCCACACCGACTCGCGCTACCTCAACAGCTTTGAGGAGAACACGCCCGCCGGCAGCCCCTGGGTCTACGACATGGATGAGGGCACCATCCCCGGTTGGGTCGCCGGCAAGATCGCGGCCAACAAGTGCCGCGTCTGCGCTGTCGAGGACGATATGCAGATTAACTTCTACCAGGGTATTCAGCGCGGCCTGGAGGACCGCTCCGTTGCCTGCATGCTGCCGCTGATGCACGACGACATCCGCAAGATGCGCGCCATCAAGGATGCCGAGGAGATCGAGCTCATGCGGCATGCACAGTCGATCACCGATGCCGCCTTCCAGCACATGCTCGGCTTTATTAAGACTGGTATGACCGAGAAGCAGGTTCGCAACGAGCTCGAGAACTTTATGTTCGCCAACGGCGCTGACAGCCTTGCTTTCGGCTCCATCGTGGCGAGCGGTCCCAACACCGCCAACCCGCATGCCGTGCCGAGCGACCGCGTGATCGAGAAGGGCGATTTCGTTCTTATGGATTACGGCGCGGGCTACTGTGATTACCGCTCCGACATGACACGCACCGTCGTGATGGGCGAGCCCACGCAGGAGCAGGTCGACCTGTACGCACTCGTGCGCCGCACGCACGAGGAATGCGTCGCCGCTATCCATCCGGGCGTCGAGGGTAACGATATCTTCAAGCTCTCCAAGAAGATCATCGGCGATGCCGGCTATGGCGATTACTATAACCATGGCTTGGGCCACGGCGTTGGTATCGACATCCACGAGCTGCCCAACTTCAACCGCAGCAAGAACACCATCGAGGTCGGCTCGGTTGTCACCATGGAGCCCGGCGTGTACCTGCCCGGTGTGGGTGGCGTGCGCCTGGAGGACTACGGCGTGGTCACCGAGAACGGCTACGAGCCCTTCACCAAGACGCCACATGACCTGCACATCATCGATTGCTAGCCCATTTCGATAGATTTTTTGGGGCGGGGCGTCCGGATCGATTCGGACGCCCGCGTTCTCTTTTTATGCGCTCGCCGCAGGCGCCGTCTGCAAGTGTATAATTTCTGTCGTATGTAATTTGGACGCTTGTGCGTTCTGCCCATAACAAGAAAGGTCGCTATGCCTACCATTTCTACCGCCGACTTCAAGAACGGCCTCGGTCTCCGCATCAAGGACAAGGTCTACACCATCGTCGAGTTCCAGCATGTCAAGCCGGGCAAGGGCGGCGCGTTTGTGCGCTACAAGACCCGCGACATCAAGAGCGGCCGCGTCGTCGAGAACACCTGCAACGCCGGCACCAAGTTCGAGAGCGTCATGCTCACCACCCGTGAGTTCCAGTACCTCTACAACGATGGCACCGACTACATCTTCATGGACAACGAGTCCTATGAGCAGGTTCCCGTTCCCGAGGACATGGTGGGCGAGAACTCCAAGTGGCTGCGCGAGAACGACGTCTGCCAGCTGCTCTTCGCCGACGATGAGCTCATGGGCGTGACCCCGCCGATGTTCATCGAGACCACCATCGTCCAGACCGACCCGGGCTTTAAGGGCGACACCGTCCAGGGTTCCACCAAGCCGGCCACGATCGATACCGGCGCTGTCATCCAGGTTCCCATGTACCTCAACGAGGGCGAGGTCATCAAGGTTGACACCCGCGACGGAAAGTTCGTCTCCCGCGTCTAGCAACCAAATCTTCTAGGAGGACTCATGCCCCAGGAAATCAAGATTGACGGCATCGGCATTTCGCCCGATGTTCTGACCGCCATCGTCTCGCGCGCCGTGTCCGATGTCGAGGGCATCGCCTCCGTTGGCGTCAAGGACCTTGCCACCAACCTTGTCTCCATGATGCTCTCGTCCAAGGCCCCGGCTTCCGAGCCGGCGGTCGAGGCCGAGGTCGTCGGCGACAAGCTCGCACTCACCGTGCGTGTCGTGGTGTTCTTTGGCTATCCGTTCAAGAAACTCGCCGAGGCTGTTCGCGCCGCCGTGGTCGCCGCTATCGATGCCCAGGTGGGCGTTGAGGTCGAGCGTGTTGACGTTTGCATCGACGGCCTCGTTTTCCCCAAGGAGTAACCTTTGAGCCTTAAGGTTTATCGCGGGCGTACGCTTGCCCGCAGTCAGGCGCTGCAGCTGCTGTTCCAGGCCGAGGCCACGGACAGCCCGCTCGAGCGCGTCCTCGAGGGTGATTTCCTGATCTCGAAGGGTCCCCTCGACCCCTATGCGTTGGAGCTGTGCCGCGGTGCCTACGAGCATATCGACCGCATCGACTGCGCTCTGCGATCCGTTGCCAAGAACTGGGATCTTATGCGCATGCCCGGCGCCGACCGCAATCTGCTGCGTATCGCTGTTTACGAGATGCGTTTCCTCACCGACGAGGAGGTCTCGGACGCCATCGTGATCAACGAGGCTGTCGAGCTTGCCAAGGCCTATGGCACCGACCAGTCCGCATCGTTCGTCAACGGCGTGCTGGGCAAGATCGCTCGCAGCGAGGAGCTGCCGGGCGAGGGCCTGTACCAGGAGCTGCTGGCCGAAGATCGCGCTCGCGAGGAGGCGCAGGCTGCCGAGGCTGCCGCCAAGGTTGCGGTTGCTCAGGCTGAGGCTGGCGTGCTGGCCGAGGATGCGGACGCCGCCGAGGCTGACATCGACTCCGTCGAGGAGTAGCCATGCCAGAGGGTTCTGTCCGTAACTTCGACGAGATCTCGGACCGCTTGGATCAGATCATCGCTACCGTTCGCTCCAAGGATACCTCCTTGGAGCGTTCGCTCGATTTGTTTGACGAAGCGATTGAGCTGGGCTCCCGCGCGGTCGATATGGTCGACAAGTTTGAGTTGACGCCGCGTGAGGCCGACAAGCTCGAGCAGGAATACGATGAGGATGCGGCAAACGAATCCCAGGATAGCTAGGCCGCATCTCCGGATACGAATGGTTGATGGCATTCATGAAACGCGTGCGTCTTGATGACGAACTGATTTCACAGGGCATCTGCGCCGATCGCGCGGATGCCCTTCGCACTCTTATGGCCGGCTTGGTCTCGAGTGGCGGTGAGCGCTTGACTTCGCCGGGCCTTAAGGTGATCCCGGGGCTGCCGCTGCATGTGAAGGGGCGCATTCCCTATGTTGGCCGCGGCGGTCTTAAGCTCGAAGGCGCGCTTGATGCGTTTGGCATCAATCCGACGGGCCTTGCCTGTCTGGATGTGGGCTGCTCTACCGGCGGCTTTACCGATTGTCTGCTCAAGCGCGGAGCTGCGACCGTTGTCTCGGTGGACGTGGGTCGCGCCCAGTTCGATTGGTCGTTGCGCCAGGACGATCGCGTGACGCTGCATGAGCGCACAAACGTGACGCAGCTGCCTGAGCTTGGCTATGCCGGCACTATCGACCTGGCTGTGTGTGATGTCTCGTTTACCAGCATCGCGAACATTATCGATGCGGTACTGGCGTGCCTGGCGCCTACGGGTGCATTCTGCACGCTCGTAAAGCCGCAGTTTGAGGCTCCGGCGGCGCTGGTGGGCGAGGGCGGCATTGTGACCGATCCCGCCGTGCGCCGCGATACACTCGTGGCGGCGGTTGAACTCTTTGCTGCCAAGGGCCTGTTCCCGGTCGATGTGTGCGTGTCGCCCATTCATGGTGCCAAGGGCAACGTTGAGTTTTTCCTGTACGGCACGAGATTTGACCCCGGCGATCGCTCGCAAGACGAGCTGCAATCCCAGGTATCGGTTATGAGCGAGAAAGCTGCAACGCTATGAAGGTCTTTCTGGTTCCCAATTACTACAAGCAAGAGGCGGTCGAGAGCGGCCTGATGCTCGAGCTTTGGCTGACGCGCCAGGGCTATGAGGTCGCATGGGCTGCCGACCAGCGATCGAAGATTCAAAGCACGCCTGATATTGACGGCTCCGATCTGGTCATTACGCTCGGCGGCGACGGCACGTTGCTGCGCGCTGCCCGCATCCTCAACCATCGTGAGATTCCTATCCTCGGTCTTTCCTATGGTCACCTGGGTTTTTTAACTGCTGCGAGTCCCGAGGAGCGCGACATTCTGCAGGTCGTGAGCGACGCCCTGTCCGGCGAGCTGCATGTGAGCCGTCGCGCTACCATCGCCGCGGATATCGTGTCCGTGCGCGAAGATGGTACGAAGGATGTTGTGCGCACCTTCGCCCTCAACGACATGGCGCTTACGCGCGGCCCCCTGTCCGATATGGTCGAGTTTGACATCACGGTGTCCGGTCACCATATCGACCGCCTACGCGGTGACGGTGTCGTCGTTTCGACGGCGACTGGTTCTACGGGTTACGCGCTCAGCGCCGGTGGCCCCATCGTGAGCCCTGACTATACGGGCATGGTCTGCGTACCCATTGCGCCGCACACCATTCAGGCTCGTGCCTTTTTGACCTCGCCGAGTGATGTCGTCGAAATCTTTATGTCCGATGATCGCCCGAGCGTTCCGGCGATCGCTATCGATGGACAGTTTATTACCTGCGATGGCACCGTTGAGAGCGTGGCGGTGCGCCGCGGGTCCGGAGATGTGTTGCTGCTGGATTACGGCCCCGAGAGCTTCTATAACTCGGTGAGCCGCGTATTCTACGGAGTCCGTCATGATCGATGAGCTGCAGGTTTCTAACATTGCACTCATTCGCGAGGCGACGCTGGTGCCGAGTGCCGGTCTGACTGTCCTGACCGGCGAGACCGGCGCCGGCAAGACCGCGCTGCTCTCGGCCCTCAAGCTTATTTTGGGTGAGCGCGCGGATTCGTCGACGGTGCGCGAGGGCGAGGCGCTGGCGAGCGTCGAGGCGCGGCTGTTTGACGGCCCGCACGACACGGAAGGCTTCACGGTCCAGCGCAGCCTTTCTGCCGAGGGCCGCAGCCGCGTGAAGATTGACGGCCGCATCGCCAGCGTGCGCGAGCTTTCGGAGCGCGTCGGTGTGATGATGGATCTGTGCGGCCAGCACGAGCACCAGCGCTTGCTCGATCCGGCGCATCACGTTGCGATGGTCGATGCATGGGCAGGGCGCCCGGCACTCGAGGCGCTGGATGCGTACCGGGCCTGCTTTAAAGCCTCGCGCGCTGCCGCCAAGGAGGTTCGACGTGTCGAAGAGGCCTCGCGTGCGCAGGGGAGCCGCGTCGAGGAGGCGCGCTTTGCCCTCGAGCGCATCGGCGAGGTCGATCCCAAGCCGGGTGAGTATGAGGAACTCGAGAAGCTGCTGCCGCGCTCCGAACATGCCGAGGTACTGGTTGCCACGGCTAACGATGCCCATGCATCGCTTGCCGCCGAAGGGGGAGCGCTCGATGCCGTGAACAGCGCCGTGGCAGAGCTTTCCCGAATGGCTACCGTCGATCGCAAACTCGGCGACATTGCCGATGCACTATCGGATGCCTGTATCTCCCTTGAGGATTGCGCGAACGAGCTTCGTGCCTATCGCGATGGCATCGCCTTCGACCCGCGCGAGCTCGCTCGCATGCGTGAGCGGTATTCCGACCTCAAGGGTCTGTTGCGTCAGTGGGGTCCCACTATGGACGATGTTTTTGCCATGCGCGATCGCTCGCAAGAGCTGTTGTCGCTGGTAGACGATGGTGATGAGCAGATCAAGAAGGCGCGTGAAGCGCTTGGCGCAGCAGAGCATGAACTGTTCGCCGCCGCCAAGGCGCTTAAGCGTGCACGCAATACGGCGGCTCCGCGCTTCTGCCACGAGGTGGGCCGCCAGATGGCTCGCCTGGAGATGGGCAGCGCCGAGCTCGTCTGGGAGTCGCGTGATCTTCCCCGTGCTGAGTGGACGCCCGTTGGTCCTTCGAGCTACGAGCTGCTATACCGCAGCGGTGCCGGTTTGACGCCGCGCCCCCTGCGTCGAATTGCGTCGGGCGGCGAGCTCAGCCGCGTCATGCTGGCAAGTAAGGTTGTCCTCGGTAACGCGGACGGTGTCGATACGCTGGTGTTTGACGAGGTCGATGCTGGTGTCGGTGGCTCCACGGCGCGTGCGCTCGCGGGCGTGCTGGCAGATCTCGCCGCTACGCATCAGGTGATTGTCGTAACCCACTTGGCGCAGGTCGCCGTCATGGCTGACAAGCATTATGTCGTCAGCAAGGAACCGGGCGATGTTCCCCAGACGCATTTGGACGAGGTAACCGGCGAAGCGCGTACTGCCGAGATCGCCCGCATGTTGAGCGGCGATCAGTCCGAGGCAAGCTTGGCCCACGCAAAGCAGATGCTCGAAGAAGCTCGAGGTTAGGTCGTATCAGCGGTGTTGGTGGGACAAAATAGACTGAAATTTTTGTCCCACTACGCGTTTTACTCCACAACCTTATCCGGCTGGATGAGCTCCTCGTAGTAGCTGATATGCTCACGCGCGTCTTTAATCTCGGGCAGCAGGAAGTTGTAGATGACTTCGATGATCATCGTGGCGCTGATCTTGGAGAACGCAAAGTCGCCCGTCGTCAGCAGCGCTTCGTGGTTGACGGTATTAAACGTGTAGTCTGCCAGGCGCGCGAGCGGGGATTTGCTGTCGCTGCTGATGACGACTACGGTTGCGCCGCAGTCGCGAGCCGCTTTTGCCATGCGATTCAGTCGGCGCGATTTGCCGGAGTTTGAGATGAGCACGATGACGTCACCCGGGCGTAACGTGAGCGCAAAGCCGATTGATGTCTCGCTAATGGTGCTCGCCATGCAGCGCAGGCCCAGCTGCGAAAACTTAAATGTCGCATCGAGCGCGACCGCGTTCGTATTGCCCACAGCTGCAAACTCAATAACCCCTGCATGCTTAAAGGCATGCACAACAGCCGCCAGCGTATCGTGGTCGATTCCGTCGATGGTCGCATTAAGCTCGCTCACCTTGGCAGCCAGGATGTTCTTGAGGCTCTGCTCCATATTGTCGAGCGAGACCTCGTCGGTCAGGCCCTCGTTGCGCTGGCTTTCCAAATCCCTCGCCAACGAAAACTGAAAGCTGCGGAAGCTGCCAAAGCCAAGCTTGCGGCAGAAGCGCGAAACGGTCGCCTCGGACGTGGCAGCGGCGCGCGAGAGCTGAGCCGCCGTGAGGCGTGGCGCCTCGGACTGGTGCTCCAATATATAGTCGACAATGCGCTGCTCGGACTCGCTGTATCCCTGATGGGTACTAATGAGGGAAAGTGCGCTCTTGCTACTATCGGTCATGGATGGCTCCTGGTTGGCATGAAAATCGGACTCGTTTTGTAATGCCATAGTATAGGGGGATTTTCAATACAAGATACACCTTGCCGTTTCAAGTGTTGATGGTAAACTTTCACCTGCCGTTTACGGTTATGAAAGAACCTTTCACCGGAGAATTGCACCTTGTCTCTTCTCACGCGGACGGTAGGTTGGTATCTTTCAGTTGTGGAAAAACGCGCATCGAAGCGCGTGTAGGGGAGCGCCCGCGGGCGCTGTACTCAAGAAGGAGGGACACATGGCTAAGTTTGACATCATCTCCGCGACCGGTTGCCCGACCGGCATTGCGCACACCTTCATGGCTAAGGAGGCGCTGGAGAAGGCAGCTGCCGAGCGCGGTCTGACCATTAAGGTCGAGACTCATGGCCAGGTCGGTGTCGAGAACGAGCTCACCAAGAGTGAGATCGCTGGTGCCAAGGCCGTCGTCGTCGCAGCCGACAAGGATGTCCAGGCTGAGCGTTTCGCCGGCAAGCCCATGGTTTCCGTTGGTGTTTCCAAGGCCCTGTCCGTTGAGGCCGCCGGTAAGCTAATCGACCGCGCTCTCGCCGCCAAGGGTGACGACACGGTTGCGGCTGCTGCCGATGTCGAGGACGAGGTCGAGGAGAAGGAGTCCATCGGCCACATCATCTACAAGCACCTCATGAACGGCGTCAGCCACATGCTGGTCTTCGTCGTTGCTGGTGGTGTCCTGACCGCCGTTTCGTTCCTGTGGGGCATTACGTCCTTCGATTCGACGGCGTCTGACTACAACAGCTTTGCTGCGATGCTCAAGATCATCGGCGGCATCGCCATGAACCTTATGGTTCCGGTGCTTTCCGCCTACATCGCCGAGTCCATCGGCAAGCGCCCGGCGCTCGTCCCCGGCTTTGTTGCTGGTATGATCGCCATCCAGGGCCTGCCTGTTAACGCCGAGACCGGCATGATCGACGCCGGTGGCGCCGGCGTGGGCTTCGGCTTCCTGGGCGGCATCGTCGGCGGCTTCCTCGCCGGTTATGTCATCCTGCTACTCGAGAAGGTCTTTGCCGGTCTGCCCAAGAACCTGGACGGCCTCAAGGCTATCTTCCTGTACCCGCTGTTCTCTACCGCTATCGTCGGTCTGGTCATGCTCGGCATCTCTGGCCCCATGGCTGCCATCAACACCGCCATGATGGACTTCCTCAAGGGCCTGTCCGCCTCTGGCGCCGTTGTCCTGGGTCTTGCCATCGGCTGCATGTGCGCCTTTGACATGGGTGGCCCGGTCAACAAGGCTGCTTACGTCACCGGTACCGCTATGCTCACCGAGGCTCTGGCCGCCGGTGTTGGCACCGATACCTACAACTTCGGCACCAACTTCATGGCTGCCGTCTCCGCCGCCTGCATCGTTCCGCCGCTGATCACCACCTTCGCCGTCGTTGTCGGCAAGAAGTATTTCAGCCAGGAGGATCACGACGCCGGTGTCGTCAACCTCATCCTTGGTTGCACCCACATCACCGAGGGCGCCATTCCGTTCATGACCAAGAACATCTGGCCCGTCATGCCCATCATGATGCTCGGTTCCTCTATAGCTTCGATCCTGACCATTATGTTCAACGTTCACGATCCGGCGCCTCACGGTGGCTTCCTGGTCCTGCCCGTTGTCGAGAACGGTCCGCTGTGGGTCCTCGCGATCCTCATCGGCGCTGTGGTCGGTGGCATCCTGTTCGTGGCCTTCAAGAAGTACGACTTCGAGAAGAACCAGAAGGCCGCTCCTGCAGCCAAGCCGGTTGAGGCTCCCAAGGCCGCTGCCGTCGAGGCCCCCAAGGCCGAGGCTGCCGACTTCGTGAAGGTCGAGAATGTCTTTGTCGCCGAGGACTTCGCTTCTCGTGACGAGGCTCTGAGCTTCGTTTCCAACCAGGCCGTCAAGGCCGGTATCGCCAGCGACGCCGACGCCGTGATGAACGCCTTCCTGGCCCGCGAGGCCGAGGGCACCACGGGCATGATGGAGGGCTTCGCCATCCCGCATGCCAAGTCCGATGCCATTACCGAGGCTGCCGTCATCGTCGTCAAGGACGAGTCCGGCGTGACCGGTTGGGACACCATGGACGGCGCTCCCGTCAACGTGGCTATCGCCCTGCTCATCCCCGGTGCCCAGGCCGGTACCACGCACCTCAAGATCCTGTCCAAGGTCGCCGAGGCGCTCATGGACGAGGACTTCCGTGCCACCGTCAAGGGTTCTACCGACGCCGCCGAGATCGCCAAGACGATCAACGCCCGCCTGGTCTAGCCCCACAGACAGCGGTTTCAATCGCCCCCTGTAGAAAAAGGCGGAGCCCCTCTCCAGGGCCTCCGCCTTTTTCTACCCCACCCATAAGTTGCGGTGAAATAGGGACTGTTTAAACGATTCAGCCCCAAATTCAATCCCTATTTCACCGCAACTTACAAAAGGGCATAGAGGGGGCTGCCTATCGAGTCTTTGTCGCGAACAGGTTATCAGCCAGAATTCCTTTCAGCCGACATTACTCTGGTCCGACTGGGTTTCCGCAGCTTGCTCGCCCACAGGGGCCCGTGCGCGGCCTGTGAGATTTATCGCGAGTTCCGCA
>UQXB01000027.1:0-28184 GCA_900544935.1 uncultured Collinsella sp. | reverse complement strand
CTCTTCCGATCTCAAGTTGCTTGCAAGCAGCTTGGCTCAACTCACAAACCATGCGCCGCGAGCTCAAACGCCACGAAGCCATCGAGCCCTCAACGGCCAGAACACCCTGGTAACCACCACAAAGAGGACACTGTCCCCTTTGTGGTGCCTTTGACGCGATAGCAAGAAACCCGGTCCTGCACAAGGCAGAACCGGGTTTCTTTAGCAATGCTTGCTGTACTCAGGCAGTAACTAGCAGTTACTCAGCCAGGAAGTCACGCTGGACAGCGGGATCGACCTTGACGCCAGGGCCCATGGTGGAAGACACGGAGATGGACTTGACGTACTTGCCCTTAGCAGAAGAGGGCTTGACGCGCAGAATCTCGGTGTACAGGGCAGCGTAGTTCTCGACGAGCTGCTGCTCAGAGAAGGACTTCTTGCCCAGGGGCACGTGGCAGATGCCATAGCGGTCAGCGCGGTACTCAACGCGGCCAGCCTTGAGCTCGGAGACCATCTTGGCGACGTCCATGGTCACGGTGCCGAGCTTGGGGTTCGGCATGAGGCCACGGGGACCAAGGATCTTACCGATGCGGCCAACCTTGGCCATCATGTTCGGCGTAGCGATAGCGGCGTCGAAGTTGATCTCGCCCTTCTGAATCTGGGCGACGAGCTCGTCGGAACCGATGATGTCGGCGCCGGCAGCCTCAGCCTCGCGGGCCTTCTCGCCCTCGGCGAAGACGGCAACACGAACGGTCTTGCCGGTGCCGTGGGGCAGGGAGATGGAACCACGGATGTTCTGGTCAGCCTTACGAGTATCGATACCCAGACGGAAGTGGGCCTCGACGGTCTCGTCGAACTTGGCGGTGTCGAGCTCCTTGAGGAGCTTAGCAGCCTGAAGGGGGGTGTAGAGCGTGGCGCGGTCGATCTTCTCGGCAGCGGCGTTATAGCTCTTACCATGCTTAGCCATGTGCATTACCTCCTGTGGTTAAACGGGCGTGAGCCCTCCCACATCGTATCGTGTGCCCTATTGCACACATATAACGGGCGCCCCGGTCGGAGCACCCGTCATTACCTAAAGAAATCGCTACTCAGCGATGGTGACGCCCATGGAACGGGCGGTACCGGCGATGATCTTCTTGGCGGCGTCAATGTCGTTGGCATTGAGGTCCGGCATCTTGATCTCGGCGATCTTGGTGAGCTGCTCCTGGGAGAGCTGACCAACCTTGTCAGCCTGGGGCTTAGCGGAACCAGACTTGAGGTTCAGCTCCTTCTTGATGAGGTGAGCCGCCGGCGGGGTCTTGGTGATGAAGGAGAAGGACTTGTCCTCGTAGACAGAGATCTCAACGGGGATGATGTCACCCTTCTTGTCCTGCGTCTCGGCGTTAAAGGCCTGGCAGAACTGCATGATGTTCACGCCAGCAGCGCCCAGGGCGGGGCCGACGGGAGGAGCGGGGTTTGCTGCACCAGCAGGAATCTGGAGCTTAATGACGTTGGCAACCTTCTTCTCAGCCATGGTCATTCCTTTCGAATCACGAGTGTGAAGTACTTGCTATATCGTAAGCACGCACGTGTTAGAAGCACTCCTGAGATGAGCAGTCACAGAAGAAGCACGCTCGCGCGAACGGACGAAAACTTAAGCGATGACAGCGACCTGGTTAAAGTCGAGCTCGACCGGCGTCTCGCGGCCAAAGATCATCAGCGTGACCTTGAGCTTGCCAGCCTCGGTGTTAACCTCGGAGACCTTGCCATCAAAGTCGGTAAGCGGGCCATCGGTGACGCGGACGGACGTACCGACCTCAATATCAACCGAGGTGCGCTTGGGCGAATCGCCCTTACCGGGACGACGAGTCATCTTGTTGTACTCGTCGCGGGAAAGCGGAGCGGGCTTGCCGTTGCCGCCTAGGAAACCGGTGACGCCAGGCGTGTTACGAACACACGTCCAAGCATCGTCATCCATCTCCATGCGGACCAGGACATAACCCGGGAAGATCTTGGAATCCTTGGTCTCACGCTTGCCACCCTCTTTAATCTCGGTGACGCGCTCCATAGGAATCTCGATATCAAAGATACGGTCCTGCATGCCCATAGTCTCGATGCGATGCTCGAGATCGGACTTAACGCGGTTCTCGTATCCAGAGTAAGTGTGAACGACGTACCAACGCTTAGACATGGTTTAGCCCCTCAATCCAGAGAACAGAGCAAGAGCCTCGCCAAAGCCAGCATCGAGCAGAGCGATGACGACGCCGACGACGATCAGAGAAGCGCAAACAACAACCGAGTAGTTCACGAGCTCCTTCTTATCGGGCCACGTGACACGCTTCATCTCGGACTTGACCGAAGCGAAATACTTCTTGGTGCGGGCGAAGAAACCAGGCTTCTCGTTCTTCTTGGACTTCGCAGCCTTCTCGTTCTTCTTGGCAACGGCCTTCTTGGCCTCAACCTTGGAGTTGGCGGCAGCTTTGTTGGCAGGTGCCGGCTGCTGAGCCTTCTTCTTGTTCTTCTTGTTGGCCATTTGGGTTACCTCCGCGCAATGCGCTTATACATGAGTAAACCGTAAGCCCCCAAGTGGGAGCTTACGGAATAATGACTGGCACGCCAGGAAGGACTCGAACCCTCAACACTCGGTTTTGGAGACCGATGCTCTACCAATTGAACTACTGGCGTATGTGACTAGAGACTAGCGAGTCTCTTTGTGCAGCGTGTGGTGACGGCACCAGGGGCAATACTTCTTGATCTCCATACGATCAGGCATGGTCGACTTGTTCTTGGTGGTCGTATAGTTGCGGCGCTTGCACTCAGTGCACGCAAGAGTAACTAGAGTACGCATGTATCCTGAACCTTTCATTTCCGCCCCGTACGGGCACGAGTTGTTACTTTATCAGCTCCACGTAAGTGCTGTCAATGAAAACCTCGAGTCAATTGGTTCTCGGTGGATCCATTCATATTTGGAACACATCAATGAAGCCATCGAGAGCTAATCGACGGTGCATCCAGGACCATTATCGATCCTCTCGACACCAGCAACGGCTCAATATCCATTGCAGAAAAGAACCCGGCACCCATATAAGTGCCGGGTTCTCTAAGTCAGCTATATCAAAGAGCTAATTTACTCAATGATCGTGGAGACGATGCCCGAACCGACGGTGTGGCCACCCTCGCGGATAGCGAAGCGCAGGCCCTCCTCCATGGCGATCGGGTGGATGAGGTCGCCCTCGATGGTGATGTGGTCACCAGGCATAGCCATCTCGGTGCCCTCGGGGAGCTTGACCGTACCGGTAACGTCGGTGGTACGGAAGTAGAACTGAGGACGATAACCATCGAAGAACGGGGTGTGACGGCCGCCCTCCTCCTTGGTCAGAACGTAGATCTCGCCGGTGAACTTGGTGTGCGGGGTAACCGAACCGGGCTTGCAGAGAACCTGGCCGCGCTCGATGTCCTCACGCTTGATGCCGCGGAGCAGCAGACCGACGTTGTCGCCAGCCTCGCAGAAGTCCATGGACTTACGGAACATCTCGATACCGGTAACGACGGTGTTCTGGGTATCCTTGATGCCGACGATCTCGACGGGCTCGTTGAGCTTGAGCTCACCGCGCTCGACACGGCCAGTAGCAACGGTACCACGGCCGGAGATGGTCATAACGTCCTCAACGGCCATCAGGAACGGGAGGTCGTTGTTACGAGCAGGCGTCGGGATGTACTCGTCGACGGCCTTCATGAGCTCGCGAATGGCGTCCATCCACTTGGCGTCGCCCTCGAGAGCGCCCAGAGCGGAGCCACGGATGACGGGGATGTCGTCGCCGGGGAAATCGTACTCGGAGAGGAGCTCACGGGTCTCCATCTCGACGAGGTCGATGAGCTCGTCATCGTCGACCATGTCGCACTTGTTCAGGAAGACGACGATGTAGGGAACGCCGACCTGACGGGCGAGCAGGATGTGCTCGCGGGTCTGAGCCATGGGGCCGTCGGTAGCAGCGATGACCAGGATAGCGCCGTCCATCTGAGCAGCGCCGGAGATCATGTTCTTGACGTAGTCAGCGTGGCCCGGGCAGTCAACGTGAGCGTAGTGACGGGCAGCGGTCTCGTACTCAACGTGGGAGACGGAAATCGTAATGCCGCGCTCGCGCTCCTCGGGAGCCTTGTCGATGTTCTCGAACGCAGTGAAGTCAGCCTTGCAGCCCTCGGTCTCGGAGAGAACCTTGGTGATGGCAGCGGTCAGCGTGGTCTTGCCGTGGTCGACGTGACCAATGGTGCCGATGTTAACATGCGGCTTAGTGCGCTCAAACTTCTCTTTGGCCATAAAGCCCTCCTCTTAACAGGTCGTCCCCGGACGGGACTTTGCCTTTATACCATAGTGGCCTCTCAACATACTATTGAGAAGCCACCGTGTTACCTATGGTAGCGGTGACTGGATTCGAACCAGTGACGCCACGGGTATGAACCGTGTGCTCTAACCAACTGAGCTACACCGCCGGATGGAGCCTGCAACCAGACTTGAACTGGTGACCTCTTCGTTACCAACGAAGTGCTCTACCGACTGAGCTATACAGGCACTTGACGGGTGGGAGCTATAGGATTCGAACCTATGTAGGCAGAGCCAACGGGTTTACAGCCCGTCCCCATTAACCACTCGGGCAAACTCCCAATCGTTCAAGTATCCGCAGGTCCTTTGGTCTTTTGGACCGCCGCCCCCGCGAACGAAGAAGATAATACGATGCCACCTTGGGGGCTGTCAACGAAAACCTCTAGATACACGGTGCCGGGCGTATCTATATAGCCGTGACCTGCGGTTTTATTGAGTTTGGATATGAAGGACAGTGGTTTTGGATACTGAGGTGACGTTTCCCAAGGTAACACTTTGCTGTAGTGGAGTACACCTTCAGTATCGAACTTCGATACCAGCTTATTTGCACCTATATATAGGTCGAGATCGGGGCTGCCCAGACAGAAGATTGCTCTTCCCAGGCAAAATCGAGCGTGGATTTTCTTCCGTTTGAAATCGAGCGTGGATAATCTCCCGCTTTGCCGTGCCATCGAATCCAAAGTGGCAGATTATCCACGCTCATTCACTAGGCGGAAGATTTTCCACGCTCGTGTGTCCGATAATCCACGCTCGATGACGATGACCAACCTCGCCCCGGCCTATGTCTCGACCTGTAACAGTAAGAGGGTTATTCCTCCCCTATCTGTTACAGATCGAGATGTTTCGCAGAAACCCCCGCTTACGTCTCATTCTGTAACAGTAAGAACGGTTTTCAGCCTCTTCGTGTTACGGATCGAGATGTTATCGGCCTTCCCTTGGCAATGTTTCGATCTGTAACTATAAGGAGGGTCTTCAGCCCACTCGTGTTACGGATCGAGACAAACCTGAAGCTTGGTTGGCGCCAAACACGCTGACTTATCGACATAAATAGAAACGGGCCCTGTCCCACAAGGAAACAGAGCCCGAAACTCTCATGGAGCCAGTGACAGGAATCGAACCTGCAACCCACTGATTACAAATCAGTTGCGCTACCGTTGCGCCACACTGGCACACTTGGCGCTTTCACGCGAAGCGAGTTAAGAATAAAGGAATTGCGGACGGGGCGCAACAGGCCGCACGGCGTTATACAAATATGCAAAATCCAGCAACAACGCGTACCAGGCCCGTTCATTTCTGTCAGTGCGCCCTCAATCTTAAAACCATTCGCCAGAACGAATAGTTTTAATTACAATTGCTATATATAAAACTATTCGTTCTGGCGAAGGGTTTCGCGATGCTTACTACCAAAGAAACCGCCGAGCTGCTCGGCATCACTCCGCGCAGGGTGCAGGAGCTCATAAAAAACGGAGCACTTGAGGCCCGCAAGGCTTCTGGTGTATGGCTCATCGACAAAGACAGCGTCGACACGCGACTCCGCTCTGTGACCAAAACGGGGGGACGTCCCCGCCGCGGCCACGGTAAGAGCGAGATCGCGTTCACCCTCATGAACCGCACGTACGAAGTCGCTCAGCTGGTCTACAGTACATCGCGAAAAGACTTTACCCACATCGGTGCCGACATCGATTACGCCCACGCCCCTATTGGAGTATTTGGCCCTAATAGCCCCATATCGCTAGACTCCTTCCGCATCTGGTGGCGCGGCCGCGGTATCCCGCTCGCACGCATTGGGCTAGCCTCCCTGCTTGCAGAAGCCGCAGTCGATGTTCCCGATGAACTCGTCCAGCGAAATCTCGGCCTCTCCTTATCCGACCAGTATTGGATTAGGCCCCAAGGTTCCGGTCTCACCTGGGAGGATATCAACTTCTTCAATAACGCCTTTGATGACGTCTCGCTGTCCATTGCACCCTTTGCCCCAGAGGGAAAAGCGGCTGCCGCAAAGCCCGATAACACCTCGGACGGCAATCTTCAAAAGTACTGGACGTGCGAGGGCGAACGTCGAATTCTGCATAAGGCAGGAGCGCACCTGGACCAGGAACCTTATAACGAGCTGGTGGCGACCGCGCTCCACCGTCGCATCCTAAACGCCTGCGATTATGTGCCTTACTCGCTCGAGGGCACGGGCACTTCCGCCCTGAGCACATGCGATGTCTTCTTAACTGATGAAGAAGAGTATGTCCCTGCGTTCTATGTAAACCAGCACGCAAACGCAGATGAACGGCTAACCGACTACGAGCGATATGTAGCAAACTGCGAGGAGCTCGGGGTGACAGGCGTCAAGGATGCCCTTGACCGCATGATCGTATGTGACGACATCATTGCCAACTACGATCGTCATTGGCGCAACTTCGGCCTCGTGCGAAACGTAAACACGCAAGCTTGCAGACCTGCCCCCATCTTCGATTCGGGCTCATCGCTCTGGTGCAACATATCACTAGAGGAGCTTAGGGCGGGAGAGCACAGTTTTACCAGCGCACAATTTCATTCAAGCCCCGCCAAACAAATGTTGCTCGTCGAGGACATGGGCTGGTTTGACTGCGACAAACTCGAAGGCTTCGTTGACGAGGCAATCGAGATTCTTTCCAGAAACGACGCGCTCACGGCAAGGCTGCCATATCTAAAAGAGGCGCTAACGTGGCGCCTCGAAAGAATGATCGACATCGCTGAATGGAGTTAGCGAGGCAGCATTGCCCCGCCAACTTCCCTACCTCCCGCGCAGGGCCTTGAGCTTGGCCAGGGCATCGGGGCTCAGGCGACTGCCCAGAGTCATCTTGATTTGTGGAGCTTCCTCGGCCTCGTGCACGTCGTTGTCGATCTGTTTGATCTCGTCCACCAGCATACGGCTCGAGATGCGCGTAACGCCCTTGCCCATGACGACGGCCTGGATCGTGCCGTCGCTCGACACTACAGAACACGCGCGGCCTTCCTCGCGCGCCTCGATGCAGAGCTTCTGCACCACGGTATCGGCCGAAACACCCGTCGGCGAAAACTCAATGCGCACACCGCGGGCCGGTAGGTTGGGGCGCTCGCTGGAGATATTGCCCGCGCCGTCAAATACGATCACGGCCTCGTAGCGGCCCTGGGCAAACGCAGCTACGTCATTAATGAGCGCCGTGCGCGCCATATCGTGAACGTCGCTGGAATACGGATCGTCGGAATGGTCGTACACGAGCTTTTCGTAGCGCGGCGTGCAGTGGATCACGTTGTAACCGTCGACCACCAGCAGCTCGGGCTTGTTGGAGTGCACCGTCGAGACTGGGTCGGCGATAGCCTGCGCAAACGCATTGCCGCCCACGCCATAGGTCGCGGCCGAAACAATCGGCTTGGCCGAGCCCTCGCCAAAGCGCTTGGCCTTGGACTTGGCACGGTTCTTTTTGGACATGCGCTACTCCTCCCCCATCAGCTCGCCGGCGTTGCGGCGCAGCCACTCAAAGCACAGCGCCGTGGTCGCCTGGGCAACATTGAGGCTCTCGGTCATACCGCGCTGGGGAAGCTTGGTCAAAAAGTCGCATTTCTCGAGCACCAGACGCGAGATGCCGTCGCCCTCGGAGCCCATGACGAGCGCCACGCGGCCCTCGAAAGGAGCATCCCAGCAACTGCCTTCGGCGTGCTCGGAAGCACCGCCCACCCAAAAACCAGCGGCCTTAAAATCGTCGAGCGCACGGGCGATATTGGGAACCTGCGCGATAGGCAGATGCATGACGGCACCGGCTGAGGTCTTATAGCTGCCCACGGTCACGCCGGCGGCACGCTTATTGGCAATGACGACGCCCGCCGCGCCCACAACCTCGGCGGAGCGCACGATGGCGCCAAAGTTGCCGTCGTCAGTCACGTGGTCGAGCACCACGACAAGTGCCGGGCCCTCGCCTGCGCGGTCGAGAATATCGGCGACATCGGCATAGGGGAAGTTGCCAACCTCGAGCGCGATGCCCTGGTGAGCGCCGTGGCTCGACAGTGCGTCGAGCTGCGCGCGCGGCACATACTTAATGCGGACACCCACGGCGTTGAGGTCGTCGACCAGGCGCGACAAGGCGGCATCGCGCTCCCCGCCCTCGGCAATGAGCGCGCACTTGATGGGAAAACCAGTGCGCAGCGCCTCGGCGGCTGCACGACGACCTTCGATAAACTCGCCCTTGGGAGCCTGGACAGCGTCGCGGTTGCGATCGCGCTGCGGACGTGCGGCCTGGGTGCGATCGCGCTGGCCCTTGGGAGCGGCAGCGCGGTCATTGCGGCGAATCGGACGCGAGCCAGAAGCAGCCTGCTTGCCGCCACGAGGCGCACGCTTGCGATTGTCGGCCATAAAGTGACCTCCTAAATACAACTATCAAACGAAACAAAATAAACGACCGCCCATGAATATTAATTCGGGCGGTCGGTACGGGTTTTCCAAGTGCCCGAGATTGCCGTGAAAGAGGAGCGACGCGTACTTGAGTACGCGAGCGACGGTTTGAACGGCAAGGTCGGGTGCTTGGGAAACCCGCGGGGATTAGAGAGATTTGATACGAGTGCCGGCGGCGGTATCTTCAATCGTCAGGCCCAGGTCCTTGAGCTGGTCGCGGATGGCATCTGCCAGATCCCAGTTCTTGGCGGCACGGGCCTCGGCGCGGGCCTCGAGAATCTTGGCAGCAGCCTCGTCCACGTCGTCACCCGTGTAGGCAACCAGGCCGGCGGCAACGCCCAGCAGGCCCAGCGGCAGCTCGACCTTGGGCTCGGGAAGCTCGACGCCAAACGTATCGAGCAGCTCGGCCAGCGTATCGGCGGCAGCCAGGACTGCGGCCTTGTCGGCAGCATCGCCCGCCTGCTCCAGGTACTGGTTGCACTCGGTCACAAAGCCAAAGACAGCACCCATGGCACCGGCGGAGTTAAAGTCGTCGTCCATGCACTCCTTAAAGGTGGCACGGGTCTCGGCGGCCTTGGCGGCAAACGCCTTGGATGCTGCCTCATCGGCATCGGCCGTCGCATGGTTCGCGGCCCAGCGCAGGTTCTCGACCGTACCGGCGATACGCGTGAGCGAGTTCTCGGCACCCTCCAGGCGCTCCCAAGAAAAGTCGAGCGGCGAGCGATAGCTCGTCTGCAACATCAGCAGACGCAGGGCCGCGGCAGAGTGCTGCTCGAGGACCTCGGCCAGCGTAAAGAAGTTGCCGAGCGACTTGGACATCTTCTCGCCGTCGACCAGCAGCATGCCCGTGTGCATCCAGGTGTTGGAGAAACCCTGGTGCCAGGCGCAGGTGGCCTGGGCGCACTCGTTCTCGTGATGCGGGAAGGCAAGGTCGGAGCCACCGCCGTGGATGTCGATCGGAGTGCCCAGGTAGCGATGCACCATGGCGGCGCACTCGGTGTGCCAACCGGGACGGCCCTCGCCCCAGGGGCTCGGCCAGCTGGGCTCGCCGGGCTTGGCGGCCTTCCACAGGGCAAAGTCGAGCGGGTCGTTCTTGTCCTCGTTCTCCTCGATGCGCGCGCCAACCATAAGGTCGTCGATGTTGCGGCCCGAGACCTGACCATAGTTGGGATCGCTGCGCACGGCAAAGTACACGTCGCCGTTATCGGCTGCGTAAGCGTGGCCCTGCTCGATAAGCGTCTTGATCATGGCGATCATGGGGCCGATCTCCTTGGTGGCGCGGGGGCGCACATCGGGATCGAGCACGTTGGCGGCGCGCATGACGCCGATGAACTTGTCGGAGAACTCCGTCGCGACCTCGGCGGCCGTACGGCCCTGCTCGTTGGCGCGCTTGATGATCTTGTCGTCGACATCGGTGAGGTTCTGGGCGAACGTGACCTCGTAACCGCTCGCGATGAGCCAGCGGCGAATCACGTCAAAGCTGATGAACGTACGGGCGTTGCCGATGTGGATGTTGTCGTAGACCGTGGGGCCGCACACGTACATGCGGACCTTGCCGGACTCGATGGGCTGGAACTCTTCCTTTTTATGGGTAGCGCTGTTGTAGATACGCATTCGTTACTCCTTAACGGTTTTCTGTAGCAGGCAGACGGCCCAGGCGCCGATTCCCTCGCCCTGGCCTTCCCAACCGAGCTTTTCGGTCGTAGTGGCGGCGACGCCCACGTTTTCGACGTCAACGCCCAGGGCATGGGCAAGGTTGGCACGCATGGCATCGCGGTGCGGGGTGATCTTAGGCTGCTGGCAGGCAATGGTGCAATCGGCATCGACAAACTCGAAGCCCAGCTCGCGCGCGTAGTCCATCACGCGAGCGAGCAGCACCATCGAATCGGCACCCTCATAGGCGGGGTCGGTATCGGGGAATAGCTTGCCGATGTCTCCCCCACGGCAGGCGCCCAGAATGGCGTCGGCCAAGGCGTGCGCGAGCACATCGGCATCCGAGTGGCCCAGCAGGCCGCGCTCGTAGGGAATGTCGACACCGCCGATGATACATCGACGCCCCTCCACCAGACGGTGAACGTCGTAGCCATGGCCAATGCGCAGGTTACTGAACATGGGGAAGGTCCTCTCCCTCGGCCATGCGGCCAAGCAGAATCGCGGTTACGGGACGCAGGTCCTCGGGCACCGTCACCTTAAGGTTATCGCGCGGGCTCTGGACGCAGCGGACGCGCCCACCCATGCGCTCGACCAGCGACGAATCATCGGTGCCGATAAAGCCCTCGGCAATGGCTGCAGCATGGGCGCGCTTCATAGCATCGACGCTAAAGATCTGCGGCGTCTGCGCTGCCCAGTAGAGCTCACGCGGCGGCGTCTCGACGATATTGTCGCCATCGACGATCTTGAGCGTGTCGATCGCGGGCTGGCCGCACACGACACCGTCGAGGGCGCGGTCGCCCACAAGCACGTCGATCGCGTGGTCGATGGCCTCGGTCGTAATGAGCGGACGGGCGCCGTCGTGGATAGCGACATATTCGAAACCCGCCGGCACCGCGTGCACGCCGGCGCGGGTGGAATCCTGACGAGTATCGCCGGCATCGGCAAAGCTGATGGGCGTGTCATAGTCAAACGGGTCGATAGCCAAGCGGCGCATCTCGGCACGGCGCTCGGCAGGGCAAACCACGACGATATGGCCGACCTTGTCGCTACGATCGAACGCGCGGATGGACCAGCTCATGAGCGGACGGCCCGCCACGTTAACGAGCTGCTTGCCGCCGGGATTTCCAAAGCGCTGGCCGCTGCCGCCGGCAACGACCACGGCGCATACGGGCGCCATTATGCGTTCCCCTGTTTGGTGCCCTTCATGCGGTACAGCGAGTCCGCAAGAATGGCAGGGTTGTTGACGCCAAAGTCGCCCAAGCGCTCCGGATCCTCGCTGATGTCGTCCATGAGCTCCTGCAGCGAGCCATACTCGTCGACGATCTTCTCGGCCACGCCGTCGCGCACGACGGACACACGCGAAAGCGTGCGCAGGCCCAGCGGCGTCATGACGGAGTCCTCGTCCAAGTCGTCATAGCCCAGAACTGCCGCCACGTGCTGCGGGTCGGACAGGTCCTTAGGCGTCATGCGGCTAAGCTCGGCGCGAATCTTCTCGGCGTTTGCCTCGGAGGAATCGCTCGCATAGTCGCGAATCATCAGGTCGTACTCGGTATCCATGCTGGAGCCGGCGAGTTGTTCGAGCTGCATCTGCACGAGCTTGCCCTGGTTGCCCAGCTTGACGATGCAATCCTTAAGCTCGGTCTTTGCCTGCTGCATGATCTCGAAGCTCGAGAAGATGCCAGTGATGTCGGCGAGCGTGACGTAGTCGTCCAGCTCGAGTGCCGTCAGGCGCAGCAGGGAGCGATCGAGCGACTGACGGGTAGTCTGGAGCGTGGCGACGAGCTGGTTGACCGAGCTCATGATGGTGGTGACGGGCTGGATCTCGTAGCTCTTGCCGTGGACGTACACGTTGACGACGGCACGACGAGCCGAAACCGAGATCACGATGGCGTCGGTGAGCACCGACATGCGAGCGGCAGTACGGTGACGCATGCCCGTCTCACTCGTGGCGAGCGAGGGATCGGGATTGAGGTGGAAGTTGGCACGCAGGATCTGGGTGAGGTCGCCATCGATAACGATGGCACCGTCCATCTTGGAGAGCTCGAACAGGCGGTTCGAGGTAAACGAAATGTTGAGCGGGAAGCCGTCGTTACCGGCGGCGAGCACGTTTTCGGTGTCGCCGACGCAGATAAGGGCGCCCAGGTGACCGGCAATGATCATGTCGAGGGCGGTGCGGATCGGCTGACCGGGGGCAGTCAGGCGGATGGCCTGTTCCATACGCTTTTGCAGCTCGTTCTTATCCAAGGCATCGCTCCCATCGTATACGCTCCATAAACGTCAATAAGTTTCTCACGGTTTGCCCCTGTGACGCCCGCAAAATCCGATGCTTACAGAATGAGCGAACACAGCTGAGAGCCCCAATCCAAATGAGCTGCTTATGTGGTAGCATCGGGATTCGCATAAATGAGGGAGTAGTCGCGTGGCCGGTTTCGCCTCCGGTGGCGCGGCAAGTCAACATACTGGCCGATGCGGCCTGGCTTGCCTTAATGAACGAGACTCGTGGTTGTGCGCGCAACGCGTACGCCACGGGTCTTTTTGTTACTCCCCCAAAAGGTACACGCGGGCCCGCCCGCAGAGAGGGAGCCAGACTATGGGACTCGCAGAGCTCGTGTTGCTCGCCGTTGGCCTTTCGATGGACGCCTTTGCCGTTTCCATCTGCAAGGGCCTTGGCATGAAGAAGATCAACCTTAAAGTTGCCGTGGTGCTCGGCCTGTTCTTTGGCGGCTTTCAGGCCGGCATGCCCGTAATCGGATGGGCGCTCGGCAGTCAATTCATGGGCATCATCGGACCCATCGACCATTGGATCGCCTTTATCCTGCTCGCCTTTATCGGCGGCAAAATGTTGTGGGAGGCCTTTACCGAAGACGAGGATGAAGGCGACGGCAAGGATGCCGAAAAGATTGACCTGGGCGAGTACCTGATCCTCGCCATCGCCACCTCGATTGACGCCCTGGCCGTGGGCATCTCGTTCGCCGCGCTTTCCGTCGACATCGTTCCCGCCGTATCGCTCATTGGCATCACAACGTTTATCTTCTCCGTCGCCGGCGTAGCGATCGGCCACACCTTTGGCGCGCGCTACGAAAAACCCGCCACCATCGTGGGCGGCGTTGTGCTTATCCTTATCGGGCTTAAGATCTTGCTGGAGCACCTGGGGATTTTGGTGCTGTAAAACACCCTTCATAACTAAACGTCCGGGCAAGGCCTCATGCAGAGTTTTGCATGAGGCCTTTTCATGCAGACTTTTGCATGTCATACTAGGATGCAAAAGTCTGCACGTTAGGAGATCGCCGTGGATACCCTTCCCATCACCACACCGCGCCAAGCTGGCATCTACGTGCGCCAGGCACGCGAGGCGCAGGGAATCACCCGTGCGGCCCTCGCTAAAAAAGCCGGTGTTTCGGAGCGCCTGCTCGCATCGCTCGAGCTGGGAGATGCCACGGGCATTCGGCTCGACAAGCTGCTGGCAGTTTTCGGTGCTCTTGGACTGGCGCTCGCCGCTCAAGGGGATATAGGCGAAACGAAAAATGAGCAACCAGTCGACGCCCCGCATGCTGATCAACCTTGCAGCACCTCCAGACGCCATCACGCCCAACGTCTTCATCATCGCAACCGTCGCAGCACAACCATTCCGGCTCTTGCAGATGCCCCCTTTACATCCGCACTCTACGACGAGGTCTTCGCCGATTTCGCCATGTCCAATCTCGGAGTCTCGATTGCCACAAACGCATCTAGCCAAGCCATGCCCGAAGGGAAATAGCCAATGGCCAGAACATCACTTCGGACCATTATTTGCGGCGTGCCTGCTGGAACGCTCACGCAAGATGAGAACGGTCTTATCAGCTTTACCTACGATCATGACTATGACGGGCCAGCCCTATCGACCAACATACCCGTATCGAATCGCACATACGGACAACAGGTCATGAATCCGTACCTGTTTGGCCTTCTACCCGACAGCGAGGACCAACGAAAAGCGATTGCCGCCGAATTCGACGTTAGGCCCAACAATCCCGTTGCGTTGCTCAGCCATATCGGACTCGACTGTCCGGGCGGCGTGCAGTTTTGTGCCGAAGAAGATACCGACGCCGTCCTGCATCGCGCTGGCGAATACCGCCCTATAGACAACCACGAAATTGCTCTTCGTCTCAAGTCGATCAGAGATGACCGCGATGCATCGTGGATGGGTCTAGATGAAAGTTGGTCACTTGGAGGCAACCAGGGCAAGTTCGCGCTCGCGTTCATAAACGGCCGCTGGTGCGAATGCATGGGCTCCTCGCCCACGACGCATATTTTCAAAAATGGCGTTATCGGATTTAAACTCGAGGCTCTCAATGAGTTTGTCTGCATGAAAAGCGCCCAGCGCGCCGGTATCGCAACGGCAAACGTCGAATATCGTATGTTTGAGGACGAACCCGCCCTCATTGTTGAGCGCTATGACCGCATGAAAGTCAAAGACGGGACAATCAGGCGTCTACATCAAGAAGACCTCTGTCAGGCACTTGGGGTGATGCCCGCCCAAAAGTACACGGCAGACGGCGGCCCGACCACACGCGACATTCAAGAGCTCCTCGTAAATACGAGCCACCATCAACTTAACCTGTATCTGTTTACGCAGATACTGTTCTTCAACGCCATTATCGGCGCACCGGATGCGCACGCGAAAAACTATTCCCTGCTCCTTGGAAACGACGGCACAGCCATGATGGCTCGAATGTACGATGTCGCGTCGGGTTTGGCGTATGAGCGCATGCGCCGCCGGGCGCGCCTTGCCATGAGCGTTGGCGGCGAAAATCGTGTGGGGTGCATCGGTCCAGGCGCTATCCGCCGATACCACGGTATGGGCGACCCCACGCTGGAGGCGACGCTCACCGATGCCGGGCTATCCGAGAAGTTTTGCTTTGCGACCATGATGGACCTCGCCTACGAGGTACCCATTTGCATGGAAGAGGTCATGGACGAATACGCCGACCTGCCCGGCATGGCGGACCTGCGCGAGCATATGCTCGGCCCCGTCCGCGAAAACTGCCGGCGCGCCCTCGACCTCATCAGGGCAGAAATGGACTAGGTGGCCGTAATTTCGCAATTATCAAACAAAAGAGAGGGGGCACCCGTCGCAAAAGACCGGGTGCCCCCTCTCATAATGTCATTTGCAATCCGCTAGCACGTGACTCGGACTGCTGCTAGCGCAACCTTTACGCAGCGAGGCGCTTGAGGACGTCGATGAGCAGCTCGTAGAAGCGCTCGGCAGAAGCGAGCTCCATGCTCTCGTCCGGGGTATGGACATCGGAGAGCGTCGGGCCCACGGCGATGGCGTCCAGGCCGTGCAGAGCCTCGGCAAACAGGCCGCACTCAAGGCCGGCGTGAATGGACTCGATGCGCAGCTCGGAGCCAAAGAGCTCTCGATAGCTCTCGACAAAGACTTCGCGGACCGGCGAATGCTCGGCATAGCTCCAGCCGGGATACTCAAACTCAAACTTGGCGTCGAAGCCCAGGACATCGGCCAGCGTCTGCAGACGGTCCTTGAACTCGTTCTGCAGCGAGGTGATCGAAGAGCGCGGGGACAGCATAATCTTGACCTCGTCATCGGAGGTGGCGACCACGCCGATGTTGGAGGAAACCTCGACGGAGCCGTCGGTGGCGACGTTGCGGCGAATCACGCCGTTAGGGGCAAGGCGCAGGGCGCGGATGAGGGCAAGCGCGGACTTCTGGTCCATGGCCTCAACCTCGGCGTCGTCGGCAATCTCGACGGTGCAGGTAAAGCCGGGGTCGAAGACCTCGAGCTCGGCAGTAACGTCGGCGATGACGCCCTTTGCGATCTGGGCCGCGGCCTCGGCGGCAGCGTGGTCGGCGTAGACCAGAACAGCCTTGCACTCACGGTTGATGGCGTTGTCCTTGGTGCCGCCGTTAAAGCTAACGATGGCGGGCTCGCCAGCGACCATCAGGCGGTCGATGATGCGGGCCATGATGAGGTTGCCGTTGCCGCGCTCCAGGTTGATATCGCTGCCGGAGTGGCCGCCCAGCAGGCCGGAGATGTCGAGCGTGAGGGTGCTACCGGTCTTGTGCTCGCGCGCGATCGGGCAGGTGTAGGTAACGACGACACCGCCGGCGCAGCTGACGGTAGCAACGCCCTCTTCCTCGGAGTCAAGGTTAATCATGGTGCGGGCGCTAATCTGGGACTTGTCGAGCGTCTCGGCGCCGACCAGGCCAGTCTCCTCGTCGGTGGTGAATACGCACTCGAGGGCGGGGTGAACGATCGAATCGTCATCGAGAACAGTGAGCATCAGAGCGACGGCAATACCGTTGTCGGCGCCCAGAGTGGTGCCGTTAGCGGTGAGGACGCCGTCCTTGACGACCAGGTCGATACCATCAGTCGTAAAGTCGTGCTCAACGGAGCCCAACTTGTCGCACACCATATCGATGTGGCCCTGCAGCATTACGGTCGGGGCATTCTCGGCGCCGGCAGATGCGGGCTTGCGAATGATGACGTTGTAGACCTCGTCCTGATACACATCGAGACCGCGCTCCTTGGCAAACGCGACCAGGAAATCGCTGATGCCTTTCTCGTTGCCAGACCCACGGGGGATCGCGCTGACCTCCTCAAAGAAATGGAACAGCTGGGCGGGCTCGTAGCCGGTAATCTTGTAGTCCATGGTGCCTCCTTGGCGCAACTGGTTAGACAGTAAGACGTGCGACTTGTATATTCCCAGACTTTGCGTGCATAAACCAGTCGAAAACGCCGAGCGCCCTCGCATCATCGGCTAACGGTGGACCGTATAGCGTAACGGTCACAACTTCCGCAGCTCTACAAATCGAGGCGCCCTTTCCGGAGCGCCTCGATTGCGCGTATCAAATTGTCGCCACGCCCTACAGCGCGCCGGAACCGGCTTGCATCATGCCGCCGGGGCCCGAGGTCACGCCGCCGCTCACGGGCGCGGCGTTGCCGGTGTGCGGCGCCGCCGGGGCGGTATCGCCACCGAGCGTGCCCACCGGACGCGGTGCCGGGATCTCGCCCGTGCCGTGGCTAAAGACAAACTTGCCATCGGCCACGTCGCACAGGACGGTATCGCCCTCGCCCCACTCGCCAGCCAGCAGTTCCTCGGACAGCGGATCCTCGATGAGCTTTTGGATAGCACGGCGCAGCGGACGCGCGCCGTTGGTGAGGTCGGTGCCCTCGGCCACGATCTTGTCATAGGCCGCATCGGTGAGCTTGATGTTCATGCCGTTGGCAATCAGGCGCTGACGCAGGTCGTCCACCAGCAGGTGCGCGATCTTGGTCAGGTTCTCGCCCGAGAGCTTCTGGAACACCACAATGTCGTCGATACGGTTGAGCAGCTCGGGGCGGAACAGGCGCTTGAGCTCGCCCATCGCACGGCCCTTGATCTCACTCGAGGTGAGGCCCTGCTCGCCGGTGGTGCCAAAGCCAACGCTCGCATCCTGCGCGATCTCGCGGGCGCCCACGTTGGACGTCATGATGATCACGGTATTGCGGAAGTCGACCGTCTTGCCCTGGCTATCAGTCAGGCGACCCTCCTCCAGCACCTGCAACAAAATGTTGAAGATGTCGGGGTGCGCCTTCTCGATCTCGTCGAACAGCACGACCGAGTACGGGTGACGACGAACGGCCTTGGTAAGCTGACCGCCCTCGTCGTGGCCCACGTAACCCGGAGGGCTACCGATAAGCTTGGAGACCTCGAACTCGCTGCCGAACTCGGACATGTCGAAGCTGATGAGCGCGTCCTTACTGCCAAAGAGGTACTCGGCGAGCGTCTTGGCGAGCTCGGTCTTGCCTGTGCCGGTGGGACCAAGGAAGATAAAGCTACCACCGGGACGACGCGGGTCCTTGAGCGGCGAGCGGCTGCGGCGCACGGCCTTGGCGACGGCCTCGACGGCCTCGTCCTGGCCGATAATGCGGGTCTTGAGCACGCTTTCGGTCTGCAGCAGGCGACGGCTCTCGCTCTCGGTGAGCGAGGAAACCGGCACGCCAGAGGTCACGGACACGATGTCGGCAATCTGACTCACGTCGATGGTGAGCGGGCTGGCGTCGAGCTCGGCGGTCCAGGCGGCCTTGGCCTCGGCGAGCTCAATCTCGGCGGCCTTCTGCTGCTCGGTGATCTCGGCGGCCTTGTTCATGTCGTCGCTCTCGGTGGCCTCCTGCGCGGCGGCCTTGAGCTCCTCTATGCGATGCTCGGCCTCGCGCACCGGCTCGGGCGCACGATTCGCGGCGATGCGAGCGCGGGCACCGGCCTCGTCGATGAGGTCGATGGCCTTATCGGGCAGGAAGCGATCCTGGATGTAGCGGTTGGAAAGGTTCGCGGCAGCCTCGATAGCGCCCTGCGTGTAGCGCACATGGTGGTGCTCCTCGTAGCGCGGCTTAAGCGCGGTCAGGATCTTGACGGTGTCCTCGACGCTCGGCTCCTCGACATCGATAGTCTGGAAGCGACGCTCGAAGGCTGGGTCTTTGGTGAGGTACTTGCGGAATTCCTCGGCCGTGGTGGCGCCAATAATCTGGAAGGCACCGCGTGCAAGCACGGGCTTGAGCATGGAGCTCGCGTCGATGGAGCCCTCGGCAGAACCGGCACCGATGATGGTGTGCATCTCGTCAATAAACAGGATGACGTCGTCAGCCTCGGTGGCCTCCTGGATCACGTTCTTGAGGCGCTCCTCAAACTCACCGCGATACTTGGCGCCCGCAACGAGGCCCGGCAGGTCGAGCGTCCAGATGTTCTGGTTCATGAGATTCTCGGGCACGTTGCCGGCAGCGATCTGCTGCGCCAGGCCCTCGACGATGGCCGTCTTGCCCACGCCGGGGTCGCCCAGGATAAGCGGGTTGTTCTTGGTGCGGCGCGAAAGGATCTCCATCATGCGCTGGACTTCCTTTTCGCGGCCAATCACGGGATCGAGCTCGCCGTCGCGCGCCTTTTGAGTGAGGTTGGTGGCGAACTGCTTGAGCGTGTCGGTGCCGCTCCCCTTTTGCTGAGAGGCATCCGAGCCGCTAAAGAACGGCAGGCCCGCACCGGGACGACCAGCACCGGCGCCGGCGAGCGGACGCTTCTTGTCCTGGTCCTTGGCGGTGAGTTTCTCGATAGCCTTTTTGATGGAGGCGGACGACACACCCAGGCGCATGAGGATGTCCATGGCCATGCCGTTGCCCTCTTCGACGATACCGATGAGCAGGTGCTCGGTCGACACGTAGGTCTGGTTGTTCTCACGCGCCACGCGGAATGAACGCTCCATCACGCTAATGACGAGCGGCGTAAAGGCGAGCTTGGCCGCCTCGGTCTCCTCGCTGGGCTCGGGAACCGTGGTCTGGACCTCCTTGAGGGTGTCCATGATGTCGTCGTAGGAGATATCAAGCGAGCGCAGCGCCTCGGCAGCGATGCCCTCGTCCTCCTTGGCGAGTGCGAGCAGCAGGTGCTCGGTGCCCACCTTATTTGAGTGCAGATCGAGCGCCTCCTGTTTGGCCATCGACATGACCTTGCGCGCTCGATCGGTAAATCTATCTAACATGCTCGTTTCCTTACATGAGTTCATCGAAATCAAAACGCCCGCCCGTCGGCGGCGCTTTTGTCTCTTTACCCACAGGTTGTCTATGTTAACAGCTGGAGGAATATCTATAAACCCGGCTCACATGAATGCAGGTTATGACCGCATCGCGGGACTCACCGCGCGATGCGCGACAGGCGCCCCGCAAGAGAAACCCTAGGCGTCTTTCACCACGTCGGGACTCGTCGCACGCGATGCGCGATAGGCATCGGCCTCCTTGGAGACGCGTTCGAGCAGCTCGGATGTATCGACGCCCTCGACTTGCGCGACCGTTTCCACCGTCTGCATGGCGACCGCCCTCAGGTACGCGCACGCGCTGTCCCCCGGCTGCTCGAGGTCTATCTCCTCGCCGCCCTCCCGGGCAAAGCCGACCGCCATCACAAAGCCCATGATGCCCGAGACCAGAAAGCCCACCGCAAAGCTCGAATCTGCCTTGAGCTCTTCTCCGTCGGGGTGGACGATCTCTCTCACGCGGTCGATGATGATCGTATGGATGCCCTGCACGACCTGCTCGGCGGCACCCGCCCTCATGGTGATGACGATGCGCCGCAGCAGGCAGCGGACGTCGCGCCGGTCGAACGCCGAAAGGTCGCCCTCGCTCGAAAAATGCCAGAGGGCATCGGTGATGAGCTCGTTATCCTGCAGCAGCTGGGCTATGGCGATGGCGACGAGTTCATCGAAATCGTGAAAATAGTAGTAAAACGTTCCGCGATTGCACTGGGCGGCGCGGGTCACCTCGCCAACCGACAGCTCGAAGATGCTGTTGTTCTCGATGAGCTCCCAAAACGCCTCGATGATACGGGTGCGTGCATCGGGCGCATCGGCGTCCTTACGCGGTCTCGCCATGCGCCTCACCGCACCCCTGCGCCTTGGCGTTCATGATGAGCATCTGAAGACGGTTCTCCACGTTGGCGAAGCTCACGTCGGGATCGTAGTCGAGCGGCAGGAACTGCGCCGTGGGATACTGCTCCTTGAGCGCATGGATGAGCCCGCGCCCCACGACATGGTTGGGCAGACACCCGAACGGCTGCAGGATCACGAAGTTGCGGCAGCCGCGCTTGGCGTGCTCGAGAATCTCCGCCGGAATCAGCACGCCCTCGCCCGCATCGAACGTATGGTGCAGGATCTTATCGCTCGCGCGCACGAGCTCGGGCATGCGCGTCGGCGGCTCGTAGAGCGGGCTCGCCGCGCCCAGGCGGTCGCAACGGTCGTGCGCGAGCTCGAACAGGTTGTCCGCCGTGGCGTACCAGGCCTTTTCGGGCAGCGACAGGTCGACGTGGAACTCGCGCGACTGCGCATGCTTGTAGAAATAGGTCTTGCGGATCACGTCGGTCATGCGCGCCTCGATGACCTCGAGCCCGTTGTCCTCGAGGTAGCGCTCGATCTCGTGGTTGGCGCCGAGATGGAAATTGAGCAGGTACTCGCCCACGATGAGAACGGTCGGATGCGGGTTCGAGCGGTCGTACGGAACGGCGTCCATGATCGCAAGCGCGCGTTTGAAGCCCGTCGCCTGGCCTCTCAGCCCGGAGCGCTCCATGCCCTCGATAACCTCATCGAGCGCGCGGTCGAACGCAGCGTCCGCCGCGCCCTTCTCGAGCTCGTAGGGACGGATGCGCCTAAGCATGGCCTCGAGGGCATCGATCATGGGAAGACCGTAGGCGATCTGGATGCTCGGGCCAAGGCCGAGCTTGAAGCCCGGATGCGCATTGTGGGCATCGACGTCGTCGTTGGTGAGCACCGGGACATAGTCGTATCCCGCGTCGTCGAGCGCGCGGCGCAGCAGGGGCATGTAGTGCGTCAGGCGGCAGTCGCCGATATACTTGCCAGTCACCACGGCGACGTCGTGCGGGTCGTACTTACCGCTCTCGAGCGCCGCGAGCGCCTCGCCGATCACGATTTGCGCGGGGAAGCAGATGTCGTTGTGCACATAGCGTTTGCCCAGGCGGATGGCATCCTCGCGCCCGATATCAAGGGCCTCGGCGCGCACGCCCTGATTGCGCATCGCCGCGGTCATGAGCCTGCAGAACGCATGGGAGGTGTTGGGGACCAGCGCGATCTTGTCGTGCCGGTCGCGCTTGGTGTACTTGACCTTATACGGGTCGTCGAGCGGATGGACCGCGTGCACCCGGGCGCCCTCGGCACGCTCCTCCGCGCGACGACGGTTGACCGACTCGATAAACGAACGCACGCGAATGCCCATGGGACCGGCGACGTCGCTCTCATCGAGCTTGATCATCATCGGAACCTTGGAGCCCATCTCGCCCATCATGCGCGCGATCTCGTCGGTGAGATACGCATCGTGGCCGCAGCCGAAGCTGCCCATCTGCACGAGCTCGAGCTCGGGCGTCGATGCGACGATGACCGCGCACGACAGCATGCGCGCATGGTAGTTGTTCACGATGTCGATGCGGCTGTTGGAAAGATCGACGTTGCAGACCCCCGGCACCGCATCGGGCGTCAGCACGGGGATGCCGCGCTCAGAGAAGAGCTTGGGCAGCCCGTGGTTGACCAGCGGGTCGTTGTGGTACGGGCGCGAAGCGATCACCACCGCGTAGCCGCCGTCCTCGTGCACGTTCTCGAGCACCTGCCTGCCGCGCAGCTGCAGCTGGTTCTCAAACGTCTCCTGCGCGCGGTCCGCCTGCTCGGTCGCCTTGGCAACCAGGTCGGCATCGATATCGAAGGTCTCCTTGCACCACGCCTTGAGCTGGCGGTTTCGGTCGCCCTCGTCGTACCAGTGGAACAGCGGCGTATCGAACGGAACGCCGAAACGCTCCTCCGGGTTATCGGAATTGCGCATCACGTAGGGGTATCCCTTTACGACGGCGCACATCCACTCGCTGGTAGAGGCGGTGTTTTCGGTGGGCACCGTCGTGATGATGGGCATGAAGATGCGGTCGACGCCGGCGTCGACGAGATTGCGGATGTGCCCGTGGACGAGCTTGGCCGGGAAGCACACGGTGTCGGATGTGACGTGCGCCAGACCGCGCTCGTACATCGCCTTGGTGCTGCGTCCCGAGACGCGCACCTTAAAGCCGAGCGTGCTGAAGAACGTCGACCAGAACGGCATGGTGTCCCAGAACTCGAGCACACGGGGAATGCCGATCGTGACATCGCGCCCCCCGCTGACGGGAACCGTGGGGTACGACTCGAACAGCAGCTTCTCGCGGTCGACAAAGAGATTGGGGGCAGCCGCGGTCCGGTCGCGCCCCGTGCCGGGTGCCTGTGCCTCGCAAGCACCCTGCGGACGCAGCTCCTCCGCCGCGGGAACCTCGCGCACGAGCTCATCCCATGAGATGGCGCCGCCGCGCGGGCAGCGATTGCCCGTGACGTAAAGCGAGCCGTCGCCAAATGCCACGACCGCGCGCTGGCAGCGGTTGTTGCACCGACGGCAGGTAACGCCGCCGAACTCGCGATGCTCGAAGCGCTCCACGGCATCGAGCCCGATAAACGACGTGCCGGCGTCGCCCTTGCGGCATTCCTCGCGCGCGAGCAGGGCGATACCGATAGCGCCCATCAGCCCCGGGTGGGGCGCACGCGTGACGGGTTTGCCCAGATACTGCTCGAATGCGCGCAGCACCGCGTCGTTTCGGAACGTGCCGCCCTGGACGACGACTTTGTCGCCCAGACGGTTGAGATTTGAAACGCGAATGACCTTGGTGAACACGTTCTCGATAATCGAACGGCAGAGACCGGCCATGATGTCGCCCGGACCCTTACCGCGCCGCTGCTCGGAAACGACGCTGCTGTTCATGAACACCGTGCAGCGGCTGCCGAGAACGGCGGGGGCTTTGGACGAAAATGCCTCGGTCGCGATATCCTCAACGGCTATTCCGAGGTTTTTGGCAAAACCCTCGAGGAACGAGCCGCAGCCCGCAGAGCACGCCTCGTTGACGACGATATCGGTCAGCACGCCGTGGTTGAGCCAGATGGCCTTCATATCCTGTCCGCCGATGTCGAGCACGAAGGTCGCATCGGGAACGCATGCGCACGCGGCGCGGGCGTGCGCGACCGTCTCGACCGTATGGTAGTCGGCGTGGAACGCGCGCGCGAAAAGCTCCTCGCCGTATCCCGTGGTGCCCACGGCATCGATCGCAAGCGTGACTCCCGCTGTCTCCCAGCGGTTCTTCAAGCTGACAAGACCCTGTTGGGCGACGTCGAGCGGTCTGCCGTTATTAGACGCGTAGAACGAATCGACAAGCTCACCCGCCTCATCGACCAGGGCGAACTTGGTCGTCGTGCTCCCCGAATCGATACCGAGCGCCACACGCACCGTCTCTCCGGGCGCATACGCATCCGGACCCTTTGCCGGCGTCTCTTTGCCATGGCGTGCCGTAAAATCCGCCTGCTCGGCAGGTGTGGCAAAAAAGGGCTGGGCAAGACGTCCCTCCCCGCTTGCGGGCGCGACCGTCTCGAGCTTATCCAGCCGGACAAAAGCGTCGGGAAGGTCGATCGGTTGGGACGATGCGAACATGTCGGTCAGCGACAGGGCGGCACCGCGCGCGACCATGATCTGCGGATCGCGCGGGACGATAACCTGATCGTCCGATAGATTCAGTTGCTCCCGGAACACGCGGACCAGTGTGGGGTTGTAGGCGAGCGTACCGCCCTCGAAGATTACCGGCGGCTCGATGTCGATACCCTGGGCCAGACCGCCGATCGTTTGGCGGGCGACCGCGTGAAGCGCCGAAAGCGCCAGGTCGGTGGTAGGAATGCCCTCGTTGAGCAGCGGCTGGATATCGGTCTTTGCGTACACGCCGCAGCGGCCCGAGACCTCGTGGACGGTCGTTCCCCGGCTTGCGAGCTGCTCGAACTCGCCCGATTCGGTGCCGACCCCCATGAGCTTTGCCATCTCGTCGATAAATGCACCGGTACCGCCTGCGCACGAGCCGTTCATGCGCATGTCGGCAACCTCGATGTCTCCCTTATCGTTGGTGCGGAAGAAGATCATCTTGGCGTCTTGGCCGCCCAGCTCGATGGCGCAGCGCGTCTGCGGATAGAACCTGCTGATCGCGAGCGCGTTGGCGACCACCTCCTGAACGTACGAGGCGCCCAGCGCGGTCGCGATATCGCGCGCACCCGAGCCGGTCACCGCAACGCGCAGTGACTCATGGGGAAAGCGCTCGGCGAGCTCGCCGAGCATGGCGCGCACGCTCGCTGTCTGACACGCCCCGTGGCGGCGATATCCCCACCACGCCTCGGTCATATCCTCGTGCATCGCGTAAACTTTGGTCGTCGTCGACCCTACGTCCAGTCCTACTAGCAACGCCATAATGCTCCGTCTCTCGCATTTTTCCCGCTAGAGATATACCACTCTACGTAATACAACAGACTGTTGTATTTAAACTCCGTATAAAAAGCGGCTGCCGAAACGCTTCAGCAGCCGCCGAATGCACCAACAGATTGTTCTGCGCGCTAGCACGTCGGGCAACGGAGCAGCACGGGCCCTCCGGTCATGTGCACCGCTCACGCCCGCGATGTCGCCGAGAGAGCTATCCACGCTTAGGGCTCCAACCAAGCAAGTCGCCCGCGCTCAGCAGATCCCTAAGCGAGCTACTCGCACTCAGGAGCCATAGCCTGCTCCAAGAGCTCGGCATGCTCCTCCTCGAAAACCGTCCCCACAGGGAAGGCGCGACGGAAGACGAAGCGGGAAATCGGACCGGCTACCAAAAGGTTCCACGGCAGCGCCATCACAAAATTATGCGGGATGTTGATCATCCAGATCGCGGGCACGGAATACAGGTTCGCAAGGATGCCGCCGGGCATGTGCGTCAGACCCTCACAGGCACCGTACAGCGACATGATGATGACCATGGGAACGACCATGCAGGAGCTGACGGCGAGCGTCATGGCAAGTGGCGAGCTCTTGCCCGGCGTGACCAAGTACTTAAAGGCGAAACCCTTGGCGAGCGGGCTGGCGACGAACCAGTCGCAGCACATGGCAAAAATGTAGGCAACGGGGAAGCCGAGCCACGCAGTGGCAACGACCTCGCCGTTGATGGCCCCGTGCTGCAGGGCAACGTTGTAGATGCTCATCCAGAGCACCATGCAAAAGCACATGATAAAGGTGAACAGCAGGCTCTCTCGTTTGTTGATAGGCATAAAGGGCAGATTCCTCTCTGTGTTGTACCGCGGCGCCACGCAACAAAAACGGGCGGGCAAGATGGAGCTGTTGGAACTTCATCTCGCCCGCCCGCGATACGTGCGTCTGCGACTACTTATGTGGTGGAACTACCCTAACACGAACGGCGCGCGCTTCGTAAGCGTTGAGTTTATGAAGATGCAGGGCACCGATAATCCCCCGACCCCATAAGTTGCGGTGGAATACGGACTGTTTTGACCCTTTAAGCAGCAATTCAGTCCCTATTTCACCGCAACTCATTTGGTGCAAAGTAACCTGTCCCCCTTGCGCCAATTAGCTGGTATGGCGCCAGCGAGGGTCGGTGAGGGTTCTCGCCACGCCCAAGCCAACGGGCAGAAACGCCACGATGAGCACTGCGCGCACAAACCAGCCGAGCATGTTGACCGTGTCGAAGGTGCACATGTAATACATAGAGCGATAGAGATACAGACCGGGCACCATAATGACAATCGAAGGCACCGTGAGGGCGATGCGCGGGTAGGTGAGCTTGACTTCGGCCAAGCTTGCCAGCAGACCCGATACCAGCGCGCCGATAAACGCTGCTGCCTCGGGAGGCATTCCCGTGCTGAGGCCCAGGAAGGGAATCATCGTCGGCGCATCGACAAGGGTCAGACGCAGGGTATTGGACACGGCGCCGATCAACCCAGCTGCCGCGGCCATCTTTACCGGGCTGTTGAACATCACCGAGAAGCCGAATACGCCAACGAAGCTCATCACCACGCGCAGGAGCGTAAGGGCAAGCGGCGAAAGGCCCAGTGGGGCAAAGTCGTCCGGCGCCAGGCCAACACACTCGGCAACCATCCAACCTACGAGCGTCGCCATCACAATAATCGATACGGCATATGAAAGGCGCTCGATACCGCTTCGCATGTCGAGCTTGGCGATGTCGAGGCCCGCCGTAATGAGCGGAAAGCCGGGAATCACAAAGAGCATGGCGCCGATATAGCCTTCTTGGTGCGACATTGCCCCCGGTATGACCTGGCCAAGGCCGAGCAATGCCAGCAGATACGAAACGCAAGCGAGCGCAACGCCGGTCGTCAGCGCGCTGAACTGACCAAGGCCTTGCTTGAGAATATGGGAGCGGGCAAAGTTGCCGACACCCGCGCCCACAAACGCGCAGGCCATCTCGATAGGGCCGCCGCCGAGCAAAAAGACGAAGGCGCCGCAAGCACAAGCTGCCGCAAGGCCCTGTTGCCAGGGAGAGTAATCGGGTTTTGAACTCTCAACGGTCTTGAGCATCTCGTGGTATTCGTGCACGGTAAACCGGCGCCCATACGTCTCGATTTCCTTTAAGAAGCTCTCCATCATCCAAATGCGATGGGTATTGACTCCCGTTGTGGGCAGGCTGACAACCTCGTTAAAGCAGTGGCCATCTTCGATGCAGGTGCACTCAAACGACAGAAGACTTAAGTCAACGTGGATGGTGACACCGAGTACGGCGGCAACACGATTCATGGTATCGCGCACGCGCCAGGCACCCGTTCCGCTTGCCAGCATAAGCATGCCGGTGCGGCAGATGATGGATGATTTATCGGTGAGCGGCGCATCGACGGCAAGCTCATCGCCTGCCGTCACGATCTGGTGCCAGTCAGTTTTCATATGGAGCGCGCCGGCACGAACGCCGTGGTGCATGGGGGCTCTCGAAAGCAGCGAGTCAAGGCGCGAAGGCTGTGGGGGCTCCGTTGATCCGACCTCGTCCTCATCAGTCTCTTCATCGACCAGATCAAAGGAATCAAGCGGCGCTGGCTCGCGACGATCGATTAGCTCCTCATCCTCATCATCAAAGTAATTGAACTGATCGAGCATGTCCTCTTCGATTGCACGCTCGCTCGCGTCGTCCATATAGACGCTCCCTTCCTACCGACTAACCCCCATCCTAGGCAGCAACGGCTAAAGGAAACATAAAAGAGACGACTATCAAAACAAGGACTGTCCCCAACTGCCGGCAGAAAAGGAACGTCCCCAAGTGCCAACCACGGCAATGCCGATGCTTTGGTAACGACAGCGAGCGGGTCGCATTTGTGACAAGGTGACGTGAAACGAAAGGGCGCTGACCTTTTGGTCGCGCCCTTGAAGTTGAACGTCAGATTGTCCAAATGCGGCCCGCGCAGCGT